>NZ_DALZQO010000008.1:18831-56130 GCF_032017025.1 Hydrogenoanaerobacterium sp. | reverse complement strand
ACGAGATGAAGGCGATTGCTGCCTGTGTACTTGGCGGTGTCAGCCTTTCGGGCGGTATGGGCTCGGTGCTTGGTGCTTCCATCGGTGCAATTATCATGTCTTCCATCAGCCGTATCCTCGTGTTTATGAAGTTTCCGTCTGACTGGGACAACACCATTACAGGTATTTTACTAATCGTCATTGTGGTTGCCGACTCGCTGCTTCAGCACCACCTGTCGGAAAAAGCACGTAAGCAGCGTCTTTCTGCAAAAGCATTGAACGAAAAGAGGGAAGTAGCATGAATAAGCTGAAGAAGATTCTGTTCCGTTGGGAAACAGCGCTGATTCTGATACTTATCCTTGAGATTATTGTATTCGGCGCAATCAACCCCAGGTTTTTGAAGATTAGAGTACTGCTGGGCAGTATCAACGACTTTGTTTCCACCTGCATCATCGCACTGTTTGTAACCTTTGTTATCATCACCGGCGGTATGGATATTTCGGGCGGCTCGATTGTGGGGCTTTCCTCTATGGTGCTGGGCCTACTGTGGCAGGACGCCGGGCTGAACATTTCGGTGGCTATCCCAATGGCGATTCTGGTTGGCGGGCTGTGCGGTGCACTCAATGGCTTTTTGGTGGCATACACCCGCGTACAGGCAATGGTGGTTACACTGGGCGGTATGTTCCTATATTCGGGGCTTGCGGTTGTGCTAGGCAGCCTCTCGGTCTCCAGCGCATTTGAGGGTATCGGCGGGTTCCCCGAGGCATTCGTACAGATAGCAAACGGAAAAACCCTTGGCATACCAAACCCGTTTCTCATCTTTGTAGGGCTGGCTATTATCGCCTACATACTGCTGCACAAAACCAATTACGGCAGATATGTCTTTTTGGTTGGTGTCAACCAGAATGCGGCACAGTACTCCGGTATTAACTACAAGCTGGTTATGATGAGCACCTATATCCTTTCCGGTATGGCTGCGTCGGTTGCAGGCGTGGTGCTCACAAGCTACCTCGGCTCTTCCCGTGCTGACCTTGGCAAAGAGCTTACCATGCCCGTCATCACAGCCGTTGTGCTGGGTGGTACCGCCATCACCGGTGGTAAGGGCGGTGTTGTCGGCACTGCGATTGCCAGCATTGTGGTAGGTATTCTCCGCTTCGGCTTACAGATGGCGAAGGTGCCTACCCAGTACCTCGATATCCCCGTTGGATTGCTGCTGGTAGTAGCGGTTGCGGTGAGAGGTGTTATGGGGCAGATGAGAAAGCCAGCATTTTTGGCGCGCAGAGCACCAAAAGAAAAGGCAGCGGCGTAAGCGACCATTTATTTTGGTAAATATGATTGTCCGATCATATTTGATAAAAAGTAAAATTTAAGGAGGCATTTTCCCATGCGTAAAGTTCTATCAATAGTTCTTGCATTGGTACTGGTTGTTTCTATGTTTGCAGGCTGCGCAAGCAAGCCCGCTGAGTCTTCCGCTGTTTCCTCCGGTGCAGCTTCTGGCGAGTCTTCCGAAGCCCCGGCTGCAGGCAATAAAGACGCAAAAGATATCACCGTTGCTTTCATCCCCAAGCTGACCGGTAACGCATTCTTCGAATCTGCTAACGTTGGCGCACAAGAGCTTGCTAAAAAAGTTGGCTTCGCCTGCGATTACACAGGTAACCCCGAGGCTTCTGTTGCAAATCAGGTACAGGTTATCAACTCTGCCGTACAGCAGGGCTCCGATGCTATCGCTATCTCTTCGGTAACTCCCGACGGTTTAAACCAGGCGCTCAAAGCGGCAAGAGATGCAGGCGTTAAAGTTGTAACCTGGGATTCCGACGTTCAGCCAGACATGCGCTCTCTGATGGTTTCTCAGGGTACACCTGAGCAGCTCGGCGAAATGCTCGTTGAAATGGCGGCTTCCCAGATGGATGCAGAGCAGATCAAAGACGCAAAATATGTTTGGCACTATTCCTCTTCTACCGTTACCGACCAGAACTCCTGGCAGGTAGCAGGCGAGGCGTACATCAAATCCAAATACCCGGGCTGGCAGAATGTTGCACCCGAGAACTACTACTCCGAGCAGGATGCTGAAAAAGCTGTTTCTGTCGGTGAGTCCATCCTGAAAGCACATCCCGACATTGATGCTATCATCTGCAACGACTCCACCGCGCTTCCCGGTCAGGCTCAGGCTGCAAAAAACCTTGGCCTCTCCGGTAAAGTAATCGTAACCGGCTTTGCTTCCCCCAACTCGATGAGAGATTTCTGCAAAGACGGTACCGTTCCTAAATTTGGCCTGTGGGATTGCAAGATTCAGGGCGCTATGGGTGCTTACCTCGCTTACTGGCTGGCAGCAGGCAACACCTTTAAAGTTGGCGACAGCATCGATATCCCCGATATCGGCACTGTAAAAGTTGAGCCAAACTCCGTTTTGGACCCCAAAGCTTACACCGCTGATGATTCCGGTATCGTTCTTCTTCCGGAAAGAACCGTATTTACCATCGAAAACGTAGACAACTACGATTTCTAATCCAAAGCAAAGAGCACATACGTCAAAATAGACAAAAGTATCGCTGTGGCTTTGTAAGGTCACGGCGATACCCAGTTATATTAATACTCTAAAGGAGGCCTTTAAAATGGCAGATAAAGACGGACTCAAAGTAGCAAAAGATTACCAAACCGGTGTTGAATTCAGCAGACAGGGTGGTTTCTATGTAAAAGGCGCACAAGACCTCGATTGGGGTATGAAAAAGCATCTTTCCAATATTTTCGACCCTAAAAGCGGCAACACGGTAATGTTTGCATTTGACCACGGTTACTTCATGGGCTCTACAGCAGGGTTGGAGAGACTGGACCTTATTATTCCCCCGCTGCTCGAGCATGTGGACGTACTGATGGGCACCCGCGGTGCACTGCGCACCTGCGTTACCCCCGATTGCCAAAAGGGCATTGCATTGCGCTGCAGTGCCGGCTCCTCTATGATTGACGATGACCTAAGCCATGAGGTAATTGCGGTCAACGTTGAGGATGCAATCCGCATGAACGCTGACTGTATGGCAATCCAGACCTTTGTTGGCGCGGATGGTCAAAAATCAAGTCTTGATAACCTATGCAAAACCGTTGATATGGGCATGCGTTACAGCATTCCCACCATGGGCGTTGTTGCAGTGGGTAAGGATATGGAACGCACCCCGCGTTTCTTTAAGCTTGCTACTCGTATTCTTGCAGAGCTTGGTGCAAACATTATCAAAACCTACTATTGCGACGACTTCGAAGAGATTGTAGCGGCTTGCCCGGTTCCAATCGTTGTTGCAGGCGGCAAAAAACTGCCCGAGAACGAAGCGCTTACCATGGCTTACCGCAGCATGCAGGGCGGAGCGCGTGGTCTCGATATGGGGCGTAACATCTTCCAGAGTGAGTACCCTGTTGAGATGGCAAAAGCAATTCGTATGATTGTTCACGAGAAGGCGACCGACAAGGAAGCATTCGAGTTCTACACAAACGAAATTCACAAATAAGTTTTCTTTAGCTGAAATTATACCGGAAACAAGGTCATTCGCATTGCGAATGACCTTGTTTTTCTCAGCCCGAACGCCTGCAAATGCTTTGCATTAAGGCGGAACCACGGAGTTCGGCTAAAACCTAATTTTTTTAAAAAGGTAATGTAAAAAGTGACAAAATATGTTTTGCAATTATTGCAACAGTGACGATAATGGAGCAAAAGGGGCAGGAACTGTTGACAAATTAAAATGATTTTATTACACTAAAAGCAGAAGGTAACCGGTTACATACTGCAAAATACCGATGGTAGGGAATGAATGGCAGAGTGAATATACATGATGTCGCAAGGGCAACCGGATTTTCATCGGCAACCGTTTCACGCGTAATCAATAAATCCGGTTATGTGAAAGAAGAAACAAGAGAAAAAATTTTAAAGGTAATTGAAGAAAATAATTATATCCCCAGTGCCGTTGCCAGAAGCCTCAGCATTCAGGATACGTCGAGCATTGGCGTTATCATCCCCGATATTGAGAACTCTTTTTTTGCCAAAGTAATTCGCGGCATCAGCGAGGTGGCAGAGCAAAACAACTACAATATATTCTTCTTCTCCACCAACGAAAACCCCGAGACGGAGCATCGCTTTTTAAAAACAGTGGAGGGGCAGAGGCTGAAGGGCGTTATCATTACCCCTACGTCAGAGATCGATTATGTAACCAGAGAGTATCTAATCCGTTTGGATAAATCGGGGGTGCCGGTGGTTTTGATTGACCGTGACATCAATAAAACAGAGTTTGACGGCGTGTTTACAGATAACATTCAAGGCTCGTACGACGCTGTTTGCGAATTGGTAAAAGCGGGGCACAAAAGAATTGCGATTATCGCAGGCCCCGAAACCTCTAAGCCCGGGAAGGATCGTTTGAAGGGCTATAAGATGGCCATAAACGATAGCGGGCTTGAACTTGTGGATGACTATATTGTGCGAGGCGATTTTAAACTGGAGCAGGGTTATGATTTAACCAAGCAGCTGCTGTCACTACCGGTTCCCCCTACCGCTTTTTTTACCTCCAACAATAGCATGACACTGGGCTGCTTGAAATATCTTGTTGAAAACAAGAGGGAGCTTGGCAGAGATATTTCGGTTCTGGGCTTTGATGAAATTGAGACATTATACTATGTCGGTTTTCAGCTATCTGTCGTAGACCGCGCGGTGGGTGAGATGGGCGAAAAGGCGATGAATATTTTGTTGGATCGTCTGAACAAACGTGGCGGCGCCAACGAACCAAAAAGGGTTGTTTTGCCTACAAAAATTATTTTAAGAGGGTCAGAAAAAATAAAAATGCCCAAAGCTTAGAGAAGCAATTTTTCACCCCAATATGTAACCGCTTACATATAAAGCAAGCTTAACACACTTGATAGATTTTGTTAAAACATCAAAAATAGGGCTAGGAGAGAATTTGTGTATGAAAAAGAAAGTAACGGTATTTGGCAGCTTTGTCGTGGATCTTATGTCCAGAACACCGCATTTGCCTGTTCCGGGAGAAACGGTAAAGGGTTCTATGTTTAAGATGGGGCCGGGCGGCAAAGGCTTTAATCAGGGTGTTGCGGCACATAAGGCTGGGGCAGATATGACCATGATCACAAAGCTTGGCAGAGATGCGTTTGCCAACGTCGCACTGGATGCGATGAAAGAATTGAATATGGACACAAGCCATATTTTTTATTCTGACGCAGTTGAGACTGGTACGGCGCTCATACTGGTGGATGAAAACACCAGCCAGAATGAAATCGTGGTGGTATTGGGTGCCTGTGATACCATCGATGAAGCTGATATTGCATCGGTGGAGGACGTAATCAAAAATTCGCAGTATCTGCTGACACAGCTGGAAACCAATGTGTCTGCAACCGAGAGGGTCATCGATATTGCGCATCAAAATGGGGTAAAGGTGATTTTAAATACGGCTCCGGTTCAGCCTGTGGGCGACGAGGTGCTGGCAAAGGTTTACCTGATTACACCAAACGAGGTGGAAGCGGAAATATTGACCGGTATCTGTGTAGACAGTGAAGAAAACGCTAAAAAAGCGGCGGATTGGTTTTTTGCAAAGGGTGTTCAAAATGTTATCATTACTCTGGGCAGCAGGGGTGTCTATGTGGCCACAGCAGAAAAACAGGCCATCATGCCCGCTTATCGGGTGGATGCGGTTGACACAACCGGAGCGGGAGATGCCTTTAACGGCGGCTTGGTTGCAGCACTGGCAGAGGGCAAGGACATCTGGGAGGCGTGCCGTTTCGCAAATGCCTTGGCAGCCATTGCGGTGCAGAGGCTGGGGACAACTCCCGCAATGCCAACAAGAAAAGAAATAGACGAATTCCTTGCGGTGCACGAAAAAAATGTGGGATAACGGCTTGATGTTACAAGAGAATGTAGCCTCACCGGTAACAAATGAATAAAACAAGCCATACTGCTTGATACAATCCCCCAAAAAGGGAGCACGTAATTCGTGCTCCCTTTTTGGGGGATTGGCTTTGTGGCAATGCGGTGGTTAAGGTGTGCTTTAGACAAGTACAATACGGAGAATCGATATGGCTAATTGCCTTCGCGGGCAAACTGTTTTCTGAGTGTGGAGAGGGCCTTCTTTTCAATACGAGAGACGTAGGAGCGCGAGATGCCCAGCTTTTTTGCAACCTCACGCTGCGTCATTGGCACGTAGCCGCACAGCCCATAGCGCATAAGCACAATAGTTTTTTCGCGATCTTCCAAATGGGCGTCGATATATTTATGTAGCTTTTCGCTCTTGATTTTTAGGTCAAGATTATCGAGGATATTGTCCTCATCTGCAACAATGTCCATCAGCGTGAGCGAGTTCCCCTCTTTGTCGGTGTCGATAGGGTCGGATATGTAAATATCTTGTGCGGTTTTACGCTTGCTGCGGAAGAACATCAGCACTTCGTTTTCAATACAGCGTGAAGCGTAGGTTGCAAAACGAGCACCCTTTTCGTAATCGAATGTGGAGGCTGCTTTAATCAGCCCTATGGTTCCAATCGAAATCAAGTCATCCTGATCTTTAAAGCTGGAATAGTATTTTTTAATGATATGCGCCACAAGGCGCAGGTTGTGCTCAATCAGCTTGTTTTTTGCAGCATTATCACCCTCTCGTATTTTTTCCAGACACTCGCGTTCCTCCGCAGGCGAAAGGGGGCGCGGAAATGCACCATTGTTGGTGACGTGCAAGGCAAAATATAAAAGCCCCCCGAGAGCAAGAGTTATCAGTGCTGAAAACATCATCAATCACCTCTCTGCTATCTTATGTGCAGAAAAGTAATTTTGTGCATGGACACCCAAATGATTCGAACAAAACCTTTTTTATGTAAAATGAAAGAATTGTAATTGTTTTGGTAAAAGTATAAAAAAGAAGAGCCATCCTAATACTGCAAAAGGGCTGTTTCAGTGCTTACAAATCACTAAAACAGCCCTTTGTTTATATACTATTGTTTACCGCACCACTGCGCCATAGCCTGCGGCAAGCGTTGCCATCTGTTCGTCTGTCACCTCGCTGCGCGAGTCGATCATGGCTCTGCCATTATAGTAAATTAGCCCCGCTTCGAGCGCTTCTTCGCTTTCGGCAAGGAATGAAATGGGTAGCTTTGCCATATGCGCGCTCTGTGCGAAGCAGTATGCATCGTCAGGGGTGGTAAGGTGAATCGAAATCACATCACAGCCCTCGTCCTCCGCATCCCGCAGGGTGTCGGTCATATCCAGCGAGCAGGTGAGCGGCTCAGAAAGCTCAAAGCCCTCGTCCAGGTAAAACACATTGTGCTCGTTACACAGCACAAAGGTGTTATCGCTTTGTAGGCCGTCACGCAGGTTGGCAAGGTCATCCTCATCCGCTTCGGTGTGAAGACGTACCCCCGCAGCGCCCAGCACCCTTGCCACCAAAAGTGCGCACAACGGGTCGCCGCCCGAGCGCAGCTTTTCCTGCTCATCCACCGCAATGGTAAAAAACACCGGCAGCTTTGCCTGCCAGCTGCTGATCATAGCGGCGCGGATACCTGCAAGGCTCGAAAAGTTCTCGCACAGCAGGCACTGTGCACCTGCGGCTTTCTGCTTAAGCCCTTGCTCGGCAAACAGGGTGATCAAATCCAAAAACGAGGTGTCACCAAATGGCTCGCATACAGTCCCTTTGGGGATAATCAGCCTTCCGCAAGACGGATTGCTGAAATCCGGCAGAGGTTGCTGAAACGGGAAATCCATAGCTCTCGGGTCACTCCTTACTGCAATTTCGTCTGCCAAACGGAATCGCCTGTATCACGGCATCGGCCTGAAAACTGCTTGCACAGCAGAGCCAATGCCCTTTCGTTTACTTGGTTACATGCTTTCGGGTGCAGAGACTTTCATCAGCCCCAAAACGTTGGCAATGGTGTTTTTCACGGCAATGCACAGTGACAAACGTGCCTGCATCAGATTTTCATTGTCTTCGGCGACACGGCAGGAGTTGTAAAATTTGTGGAACGCGGTCGCCAAATCCATCGAATAACGTGTCATACGGGCAGGGTCGTAGTTCTTCGCAACCTCAATGAGCATATTGGGGTACTCTGCAAGCACACGAACCAGCTGGGTTTCCTCAGGCAGGGTGAGCAGGCAAAGCTCATCAAGCGAGCATGTGCGTGCCTTAATGCCCTCCGCCTCCAGTTTTTTATGGATGCTGCAGATGCGCGCGTGCGCATACTGTACATAGTAAACAGGGTTCTGGCTGCTCTGCTCCACTGCAAGATCAAGGTCAAAATCCAATGTGGAGTTGGGGGAGCTGAGATTGAAGAAGAAACGCGCCGCATCGATGGGAATTTCCTCAATCAAGTCGGTGAGAGAAACCGCCTTGCCGCTGCGTTTGCTCATCTTATAGGGCTGGCCGTCCTTCATTAGGCGAACAAGCTGCATCAATACAATGTCCAGTTGATCACCGTTTAAACCGATGGAATCCATTGCACCTTTCAGGCGCGCGACATGCCCGTGGTGGTCGGCCCCCCATACATTAATAACACGATCAAAGCCGCGTACCACAAATTTATTGTAGTGGTATGCAATATCCGCCGCAAAGTAGGTGGGGTGCCCGTTGGCGCGGATGAGAACATCGTCCTTTAAGCCGAGCTCTTCAATCTGCTCGGGGGTTTTGCCCTGCTTTAGCAGCTGTGCTTTCATAACCTCGCTGTTTTTGTACCACAATGCGCCCTCTTTTTCGTAGGTCATACCCTTTGCGGTAAGCACTTCCAGCGCTTCTTTGACAGCGCCGCTGTTGTGCAGGGTGCTCTCGCGAAACCATACATCGTAATGGATGCGGTACAAGCCGAGGTCGCTCTGCAGCTTCTCAATATTCTTCGGAAGGGCGAATTCAATCAGCGCCGCTTGGCGTTCTTGTGGGTCGGCTTTTATAAAACGGTCGCCATATACGTCTGCAAACTGCTGAGCACGCTCTTTGATGTCCTCACCGTGGTAGGCGTCTTCGGGAAATGCAACCGCATCCTCACCCAGGTAAAGCTGCAGATATCTTGCTTCTAACGAGATACCGAATTTTTCGATTTGGTTGCCCGCATCATTGATGTAAAATTCGCGAGTGACCTCAAAGCCCGCCATATCCATGGCTGCGGCAAGGCAGTCGCCCAGTGCACCGCCACGCGCATTGCCCATATGCATCGGGCCGGTGGGGTTTGCCGAAACAAACTCAATCATCACCTTTTCGCCCTTGCCGTAGTCGCTTCGCCCATAGTTTTCACCGCAGTCCACCACGTCTTTTACCACCGAGGCAAACCACTTGGGCGAGAGAAAAAAGTTGATAAAACCGGGGCCGGCAACCTCGCAGCGGTCAAACATTGTGCCGTCTAAAATAGCAGCGGCACACAGCTTGCCTGCGAAATCGCGCGGGTTCAGGCGCAGCCCCGCCTCTTTAAAAGCCTTGCCTGACACCATGGCAAGGTTGGTTGCAAAATCGCCATGGGCGGTGTCGTTGGGGATCTCCACTGTGAATGGTGGCAGCGGCATAGCGGGGATTTCTCCGTCTGCAACCAGCTTACCCAGTGCGCTCATCATAATTTCTTTTATTTCTTCATTTGCCAGTTTTACGTAGTTTGCCATGAACTTTTTAACCTCCAGATTTGCAGATGTCATTGTACCCAGCAATAGTACCCAGGCGCAATTTTTGCAAATACTTAAATTTTATTATTCCTGTGTATGTTTTTGCTCTTTTACGTTTACAAAAACCTCGTTTTCACTCGCCAGGCTGGCGTTGAAATCAAGGGTATATTTAAAGCTGAGGTCGCCACCCTCGTCATTGAGCGACGAGGTGATGTGATTCCCCGAAACCCCCATGATGAGTGGACCGTAGCCGGTGTTATAGTGGCATTGGTGGCGGGCTCCTTTTTCAATAATAAGCTGCGACTTATTTGCGCCGCTGCGCAGCATGGTTACCCTGCCGTCGCCGCCGTCCACCTTGAGGGTGGTTTTGCTGCCCTCAAAGCCGGTTGCTTCCGATTCGTCGTAGCTTATGTAATAGCTGCCGTTTTTTCGGTAGAATCGTCCCACGGTCATCAATTCGACAACCTCTTTGTCGTCATCGTAGTATTGTACACCGCGAATATTGATTAAAACATCTTTTTTCAATTGGAGTTATCCTTCCCTCATCTGGCCGATAAAAACCACTTCATTAAGTGTTTTTAGCACAGAGTTTACAGTTTTACCTGTATAACATTTTGTTGTATTTCTTCTCCGTAATACAATTTGGAGATATCTTTAAAATCTTGTGGGGCGTCGGTAACCTGCCAAACGGTAGGTTTTGCCTTGCCTTCATTTTGCTCGTTGTTTTGCAGCAGATAGCTCTGCACATAGCGCGCGGTCACCCTTGCGCTGTCTATCAACGTAATACCGTAGTCGAGCACCTCGGAAATTGCCCCAAACAGCAGGGAATAATGGGCACTGCCTAAAATCAGCGTATCAATCCCTTCACGCAGCAGCGACTCAAGGTATTGCCGAATAGCAAGCCTTAGCAGGTGGTTGTCCGGTTGTACAATACCGCTTTCTGCAAGCGGCGTAAGCAGCGGACATGCCTTGCCGATGACCCTTGCGTCGGTGCGTATATTGCGGATGGCTTTACCAAAAGCCGAGCTGCGCACCGTTGCCGTTGTGCCAATAACCCCGATGACCCCGTGCACGCTTGTGGCGCAGGCCTCCTGCGCACAGGGAAGAAGGCAGTTGATATAAGGGACAGACAGCTTTTTTGTCATGCTGTCGGGCAATACGGCGCTCACGGTGCCGCAAACCGCAACCAGCAGCTTGACCTCCTGTTTTTGGAGAAAATCCAAGCCTTGCATGGCATTCGTACAAATGAGCTCTTTGCTGTGCCTGCCGTAGGGCGAGCGTGCGGTATCGCCGAGGTAAACAATCGTTTCATCCGGCATAAGCCGCTGTAGTTCGCGTACGGTGGCAAGCCCTCCTACGCCGGAATCAAATACACCAATTGGTTTGCTGTTCAAAGTAATCAGCCCCTTAACGAATAATTTACAATGAAAAATGCGCAAATCATAACAATCACAACGTGATATGCTTTTCGCAGCACGATGCGCTCGTTATCTATGTGTCATGGTGATGATGCCCTTAGGACAAACATATTCACCGATCATTGTAAAATATTCCGGGGAAAATTCGGTTACGCTTTCTGAATCGCCAGTGTAAACAGGCGGTCGATCAGCTCGCTGTAGGATACGCCCGTTGCGCCCATCAGTTTGGGGTACATGCTGATGGAGGTAAAGCCCGGAATGGTGTTGGGCTCGTTCAGAATAACGCCGCTGCCGTCACGTTTCACAAAGAAATCAATGCGGGTAAGCCCCGAGCAGCCGAGTGCGCGGTACGCCTTTGCGGCAGTTTCGCGGATGAGAGCGGTTGTTGCTTCATCAATGCGTGCGGGAATGTGCAGCTCGGTGGCCGCATTTTGGTACTTTGCCTCGTAATCGTAGAACTCGTTGCAAGGCACAATTTCGCCGAGCACCGAAACAAGGGTATCATCGTTGCCAAGCACCGCAGATTCCACCTCGGCACCATCGATAAACTCCTCAACAACCACCTTTTTGTCATGCTGAAATGCAAGCTCTAAGGCTGCTTTGAGGTCGGCTTTGCTTTTTGCCTTTGAGATACCCACCGAGGAGCCGGCATTGGCGGGTTTGACAAACATCGGGTAACCGAGTTTTTCTGCAAGCTGCGCCTCTAAAGAATCGAAGTCGCCGCAATCGCGCTGAAATACCGTGCTCCATTTTGCCTGCGGAATGCCTGCATCTTCAAGAATGGTATGTGTTACGGCTTTATCCATACACATTGCGCTGGAAAGGGGATCGCAGCCCACATAGGGGATGCCGGCGATTTCGAGCAGCCCCTGAATGGTGCCGTCCTCACCGTTTTTGCCGTGCAGCACAGGAAACACTGCGTCAAGGCGAATAATTTCGTAACCGCCATCACTCAGTACCACCAGCCCATGATGACTGCGGTCGGGAGAAATAAAAGCGGGGGTGGTATAGGCACTGTCTGCCCATTTATCTTCTGCAATCAGCTCAACAGGGCCCGTGTAGCGCAGCCAGCGCCCATCACGGGTAATGCCGAGCATGGTGATGTCGTATTGATCGGTAGGGGTGTTGCGGATTACCGATGAGCCGGATACGAGCGAAACCTCGTACTCGCTGGAAAAACCGCCAAAAATGATGGCGACAGAAAGCTTTGACATAATTCGGTCACACCTTTATAATGGTTAATAAAATGTCCTTATATATAAGGTATATCATAACGATATTCTATTTTATCATAAGAATATGCATGAATCAAATCTTTTCGGCTGTAAAACCCGATACAGCACCAATTTTATATTATTTTACACAGCGTTGCCATGGCATGTACAAACTGCAGGCTTTTACATGGCATATTATTTGTCTAAAATGGCAAAATTGTAAATTGTTATTGACGGCTTGCATTGCGTGTGCTAAACTGGTAAGTACCTCTAAAAGGTTTATTTTTTTATGTTCACTTTTAGCAGCGTTTCCTTTACGAGGGAGGCAAAAAATTCCGTCAATCAGGAGGTGCCGATATGAGGGTTAAAATTACATTAGCTTGCACAGAATGCAAACAGCGTAATTACAACACAAAGAAAAACAAGAAGAATGATCCTGACAGGCTCGAGATGAACAAGTATTGTAGATTCTGCAGGAAGCACACATCTCACAAAGAAACCAAGTAGGCGAAAGGAAGGATTCATATTATGGCTGAACAAGCGTCTAATGAGAAAAAATCCAAGCCGGGTTTCTTTAAAAAAATTGGAAAATCATTTAGGGACATGAAGGGTGAAGTCAAAAAGGTTGTATGGCCGAGCAAAAGCTCCATTATCAACAACACCATTGTTGTTATTGTGATTTGCTTAATCTTTGGCGCATTCATCTGGGGGCTTGACGCAGTTCTTTCATGGTTGGTCCAGGTAGTCCTTAAGAACGCTTAAATCATAAAACAAAGATTTAACAGCGTGGAGGGATTTTAAGAATGGCTGAAAACGCAAAATGGTATGTCATCCACACTTACTCGGGTTACGAGAACAAGGTGGCGACAAATATTGAAAAGAGTGTCGAGAATCGTTCGCTGCAGGATTTGATTCCCGAGGTACGTGTGCCGACGGAGACTGTAACCGAGATTAAAGACAACAAGAAGCGTGAAGTGGAGCGCAAAATCTTTCCTGGCTATGTGCTTGTAAAAATGGTTTTGACAGACGACAGCTGGTATGTTGTGCGCAATACGCGCGGCGTAACAGGCTTTGTCGGGCCGGCTTCTAAGCCTGTTCCCTTAACCGATGAAGAGGTTGAGGCTTTGGGTGTTGAAGTGAAGCAGATAGAGGTTAATTACACGGTGGGTAACGTTGTTACCATTGTGGATGGACCGCTGGAGGGCTTTACCGGTGTGGTGGAAGAACTGGATTTGGACAAGAACAAGGTAAAAGTTGTTGTATCTATGTTTGGACGCGAAACCCCCGTGGAGCTCGAACTTGACCAGGCGCAACTGGAAAATTAATCTTTTAGTAGGAACCGGGGCTTTTTAACCAAAGCAACGGGCCGTGCATGATAAATGCACAAACGTAGATTGTACAGCAATGTACAGTCTGTGGGAGGAATGAGTAGAGGTTCATTCCGCCATTTACCACGTAATCTATGGAGGTGCAAAAACAATGGCTCAAAAGGTAACAGGCTATATCAAGCTACAGATACCTGCTGGTAAAGCAACACCGGCACCACCGGTTGGTCCTGCACTGGGTCAGCATGGTGTCAACATTATGTCTTTCACAAAGGAATTTAACGAGCGTACAAAGAACGACATCGGTCTTATTATCCCTGTCGTTATTACTGTGTATGCAGATCGCTCCTTCACCTTTGTAACCAAAACTCCGCCGGCTGCGGTTCTCATCAAAAAAGAGTGCAAAATTGAGACAGCTTCGGGCGTACCCAACAAGACAAAGGTAGCAAAAATCACCAAGGAGCAGGTCAGAAAAATTGCTGAAATGAAAATGCCCGACCTCAACGCTGCTTCTGTTGAAACAGCAATGAGCATGATTGCAGGCACATGCCGCAGCATGGGTGTTGAAGTAGAAGACTAATGTTCTCAGGTGGGAGGAAACCAATCCGTAAATACCACTTCTGAGGGAGGAGAACTAGTATGAAACATGGAAAAAAATATATTGATAGTGCTAAGCTGGTAGACCGCACCAAGCTGTATGAGGCTGCTGAGGCCCTCGAGCTTTGCACAAAAACTGCGAAAGCTAAGTTTGACGAGACAATCGAGATGCACGTCAGACTGGGTGTAGATTCCCGTCAGGCTGACCAGCAGGTCAGAGGCGCGGTTGTACTGCCCAACGGAACTGGTAAAAAAGTTCGCGTTTGTGTATTCGCAAAAGGCGACAACGCTAAGGCTGCTGAAGAAGCAGGCGCAGAGGTTGTTGGTGCAGAGGACTTGATGGCTCGCATTCAGAACGAGAACTTCTTGGATTTCGATGTCGTTATCGCAACACCCGATATGATGGGTATTGTTGGTCGTCTCGGTAAAATCCTTGGTCCCCGTAAATTGATGCCAAACCCCAAAGCTGGTACTGTTACCCCCGATGTTGCGAAAGCAGTCACCGAGGCAAAAGCAGGTAAAATCGAGTACCGTCTGGACAAAACAAACATTGTTCACTGCCCGATTGGCAAAGCAAGCTTTGGCGTTGAGAAGCTGCAGGAAAACTTTGACGCTTTGATGGGCGCTCTTGTAAAAGCGAAGCCCGCTGCTGCAAAAGGTCAGTACATCAAATCGTGTGCAGTGTCCCCCACCATGGGCCCTGGCATTAAGATCAACCCTGCTAAATTTGGCGCATAAACCTATTTGATTTCGGGGTGTAAGCCGCCGAAGCTATAGAGTGAATTGTGAAAAACCGCTTGCCTTAAGGCAAGCGGTTTTCTGATTCAGCGGCAGGCAATAAAAGCACGATAGTATTACGGTGCGATCAGATTAAAATTTTGCACAAAACTCTTGACAAGCCTTGCAAAATACCTTATACTAATAAAGCTGTCATAATTCCATAGACAGCAGGTGTCGCAAGACATAATGGGTAACCGCCTGCCGAGGAAAGAATGATCGAACAACGCATAAATGCGTGTTTTTTGATTGTACTCTTTCTGCGGTGAATGCGGGAAGGGTTTTTTTATTGCCCAAATAGTGCTTTGAAATCATTTTAATTTGCTAAGTGATTTTGATAGATTCATTTCGTTATATCAGGAGGTGAACGATTTTGCCAAGTGAAAAAGTATTGCAAGACAAAAAAGAAATCGTAGCAGCACTGAAAGAAAAACTGAATGGTGCTGCCGCAGGCGTTGTGGTTGACTACAAGGGTATTTCTGTTGCGAACGACACAAAGCTTCGTAAAGAGCTGCGTGAGGCTGGCGTTGAGTACAAAGTAGTAAAAAACACATTGCTGAGATTTGCAGCGCAGGATACCGGTTTGGCTGATATCTGCTCTGTACTGGACGGAACAACCGCCCTCGCAATTTCTAATGATGATGCAATTGCCCCCGCAAAAATTCTGGGTAAATACGCAGAAGATTCCAAGGGCAAATTCTCCATCAAAGCTGGCTTTATGGATGGCAAACCAATGTCTACAGACGAGGTTATGGCTCTCTCCAAACTGCCGGGCAAAGAGCAGCTCCTCTGCATGCTGCTTAGCGCGCTTAACGGTAACATCCGTGGTTTGGCTGTTGCTCTTAACGCAATCGCAGAAAAAGAACCCGCATAACAATAGGTTGTGCAACATAAGCGCAATAAGCGCATCGCATCGTTGAATGCGAAATAATATTAGGAGGTAAGCTAACATGGCTTCTGAGAAAATTTTAAAATTTGTTGAAGAAATCAAAACACTGACTGTTCTCGAACTGTCTGAGCTCGTAAAAGCAATCGAGGAGGAATTCGGCGTATCCGCTGCTGCTCCTGTTATGATGGCTGGCGCTGCTGCTCCTGCTGCTGCAGCTGCTGAGGAGAAAACTGAGTTTGACGTTGTTCTCACCAATGCTGGTGCTTCCAAAATGGGCGTAATCAAACTGGTTAAAGATATGACCGGTCTGGGCCTGAAAGAAGCAAAAGAGATCGTTGATAACGCTCCTAAGGCAATCAAAGAGGGCGTTTCCAAAACTGATGCTGACGAAATGAAAGCTAAGCTGGAAGAAGCTGGCGCAACTGTAGAGCTGAAATAATTCGGTTTCATCTGCGCTTTAAGGGCGGGTACTTCGGTACCCGCCCTTTTGTTTTGCATCAACTCAAAAGCTTTTCTAAACTGCATTCGGACATTTTTTTGCAGAATATGAACAAATTGTAAATTTGGAAAAAGGGACATCGCTTTAACGAGGTAAAATGTGGTATAATGTCCGAAAAGTATCTGTTATACGTTATGCGCAGGACGATCCGCCTATCGGCTCCCGTCCTCATGTGCGATGATACCGCCGCGCCGTGCTTGTAGTATCATGACAGATAACTAAATTTTGAGGAGGAGCGGTATGAGCAATCAAGAGGTGATGATGCTCGTAGCTATGATCGGTTATCTGATACTGATTGTGGCAATTGGCATTACGTTTGGTAAGCACAACAAAACAAGCGAAGAGTTTTACATAGGCGGGCGAGGGCTTGGCCCATGGGTGACTGCGATGAGCGCGGAGGCAAGTGATATGAGCGGTTGGCTGCTGATGGGCTTACCGGGCCTTGCGTATGCTACCGGTCTTGCCGATGCCGGCTGGACGGCGATTGGCCTGGCATTGGGCACTTATCTCAACTGGGTATTTACAGCCCGCCCGCTGCGCAACTATACGCAGATTGCAAATAACTCCATCACCATACCCGATTATTTCTCCAACCGTTTTCACGACAGCAAGAAGATTTTAATGAACATTGCGGCATTGTTTATTTTGCTCTTTTTTGTCGTGTACACAGCATCCGGTTTTGTCGCATGCGGTAAGCTGTTTGCTTCGTTATTTGGCTTTAACTATGTTGCATCCATGATTGTATCGGCAATTATTGTTGTGGTTTACACCGTTGTGGGCGGATTTTTAGCAGAAAGTGTGGTTGACTTTGTGCAGGGCACACTGATGTTTGTGGTACTCATTAGCATTGTCGCCATTGGTGCAAACGCAGCAGGTGGCTTTGCACAGGTGCTTGCAGACGGCGGCGCACGCGAGGGTTACCTGAGCCTGCTTCAGTCCAACAACTTAGAAACAGGGGCATCGTCAAACTTTGACCTTGTGAAGATACTGTCCAGTTTGGCATGGGGGTTGGGGTACTTTGGCATGCCGCATGTTTTGCTGCGTTTTATGGCAATCCGTGACGGGCGCGAGCTGAAAAAATCCCGCCGTATCGGCACCACATGGTGTGTAATTTCACTAGCAATGGCAGTTTTGATTGGTGTGGTTGGTAGAACACTGTACCCCACAATGCTCACAGGAAATGCTACGGAAAGCATCTTTATCGAGATGTGTAAACGTTTGCTTAACAGCGGCCTGCTGCCGATAGTAGCGGGTGTAATGCTGTGCGGCATTCTCGCCGCACAAATCAGTTCTTCCGATTCCCAGCTGCTGCTGGCCTCCTCTGCCGTGGCGCAGAACTTCTTCAAAGGGCTTCTCAAACCAAAAGCAACCGAAAAAGAGGTTATGAACGTTTCGCGTATCACACTGATTTTAATTGCAGTGGTTGCAGCCCTGTTTGCAATGAACCCCAACAGTTCAGTATTCCAAATCGTATCGTTTGCGTGGGCAGGTTTTGGCGCAACCTTTGGGCCGCTCATTATCTTTTCTCTGTATTGGAGACGTATCAACCTTCCCGGTGCAATTGCCGGAATGGTGGGCGGCGGTGTAACCGTGGTAATTTGGAAAGTGTTGATTTCTAAGCTAGGCGGTATCTTCTCGGTGTACGAGCTACTGCCTGCGTTCATTGTTTCCTGTTTGTGTATCTATGTGGTAAGCAAGGCGACAGACGAACCGAGCAAAGAGATTTATGCGGAGTTTGACGCATATAAGAAGATGACAAAAGAACAATAGGAAAAAGGCTCATCGTAAAAATACGGTGAGCCTTTTATCATAAGTGATTCAGCTTACAATTACGGATAAAAACTGTTTGCGTTTTGCAACTTGAGGCGGACGAAGCAGATGGCTCTTTTCTATTTAAAGAATTCGAGTTATAATAAGAATAGCATACCAACAGACTGAGAGGGCAGATACATGAAAGTTTTAGCAATTGGAGATGTAGTAGGGCAGGCTGGCTGTGAGATGGTACGCCAGCACCTTCCTAAAATAAGAAGTGAACATAAAATAGACCTGTGCATTGCAAACGGGGAAAACTCTGCCGAGGGCAACGGTATTTTGCCGAGCTCGGCAAGTGCGCTGTTCGAAGCAGGCGTTGATGTAATCACCACCGGAAACCATGGTTTACGCCGCCGCGAAATAAACGAACTGCTTGACCAGAACATCGGGCTGATTCGCCCGGCAAACTATCACCCCACTGCACATGGCTTTGGGTATTATCTTTACGATATGCTTTCATACCGTGTGGCAGTGATTAACCTGCAAGGTGTGGTGTATATGGAAAACCTTGAGAACCCGTTCGAGTGCATGGACAGGGTGCTTTCTGAAGTGGATGCAACCGTGAAAATTGTAGATTTTCACGCCGAGGCTACCAGTGAAAAGCTGGCGATGGGCTACTACCTCGACGGCAGAGTAAGCCTGCTGTTTGGTACGCACACCCATGTGCAAACTGCCGATGAACGTATCTACCCTGAGGGGATGGGATATATCACCGACCTTGGCATGTGCGGCCCGAGTGAATCGGTGCTCGGCGTTAAGCCCGAGCTTGCAATCCGCAGGCTGAAAACACACCTCCCCACCCGGTTCGACAACGCCGAAGGCAATTGCCAAATCAATGGCGTGGTTGCTGAAATTAACGAGAGGACTGGCAAAACAACTAAAATTTACAGGGTTTCGATAAAACAATGATGAACATATAACAAATATAACTTGCAAGTTTCCCCAAAATGCTATATGATAGAAAAAAGAAATATTATCTGTTTTAGGTAATTTCTTACATTGTACGGTATCAGCAGGAGGGATTCAACATGGAAGTGCTAAAAGTTTCGGCAAAATCTGTTCCAAACTCTGTAGCAGGCGCAATTGCAGGAGTCATACGTGAAAAAGGCGCGGTAGAGGTTCAGGCTGTGGGTGCCGGTGCATCCAATCAAGCGGTAAAAGCCGTTGCGATTGCAAGAGGATACCTTGCTCCCGCCGGTATTGATCTCATCTGTATTCCTGCGTTCGCAAACGTGGTAATTGATTCGGAGGAGCGTACGGCAATCAAGCTGATTGTAGAGCCGCGATAAAACCGCTACCGGCTTTGTGAGAAGCAGCACATCCTACGGCAGGGCTGAAGTGATTCGGCTTTGCCGTTTTTTATTGGTGCGGCTGTATTTATGCGAATAGTACTTGTTCAAATAGGCAAAATGGGGTAAAATAAAGGGTACAAATGATATTTGCTTTTTGGAGGAACCTATGACCAAACGAATGATAGCGATTATTTTGTCGCTTTCTCTCCTCTGCGCCCTGCCGGCAGGCTGTGGTCTGAGGCTTTCCGGCGCAGGCGACCTTGCGGGAACATCCGGACAGAATGAAGCCGAAACGGAAAATGAATCTGCACTGCATGCGATTGATACGTTAAAAATTGCATATAATAATACCGATTCTTTGAACCCCTATCTTGCAGCCAGTACGATGAACCTGAATGTGATTTCATTGCTGTACGATCCTCTCGTAAAGTTGGATCAGCAGTACAATGCGCACAATATCATAGCAGAAGATATTCAGCTCACCGCACAGCAGTGTGTTGTCACCATCAAACAGGGGGTTCAATTCAGCAATGGTGCAGCCGTTACAGCAGATGATGTGGTATATTCGGCAAAGCAGGTGCTTGCCGAGGGCAACAGCTACTCCGGCCTGCTCAGCGGCGTCAGCGAGGTAACTGCCACCGACAGCCGCACCGTGGTGTTCACACTGAACACACCCGACCGCCTGTTTGCGAATTTGCTCACCTTTCCGATTGTCAGCGAGGCAAACCCCCTAATTGGCAGCGGGCGCTATGTTTTACAGGGCAGCGGTGAGAATGCAAAGCTTACGGTGAACCCCAATTGGTACGGAGACAACAAGAGCCAAATCAAAACCATTGAATTAGTCAACCAATTAGATAAAGATACATTGATTTATAGCCTGAAACTTGGTACAATAAATTATGTCTATTCCGACCTTTCGGGCAATGACGCATTGTCTCTCGGAATCAGCACACAGCGGGTTCCGCTGAATCATCTGGTTTACCTTGGAATGAACAGCACCAAGAAAATTTTGTCGGATGTCCGCATGCGCAAGGCACTGAACCTGTGCATCAACCGTGCCGAGCTGGTGGGCAGCACCTACGCTTCTCGGGCAGTTGAGGCGCATACACCGTTTAACCCACAGTGGGCTGAGGTTGCAGCGTTAAGTAGCAAGCAACAGCAGGATTTTGGTGCGGCTGCCGCGCTGCTGGAGGAACTTGGTTATAAGCCCGCGAACAAAGACAGCGAGGGGTATTACACCACTTCGCGGGGCAGGCTTCGCCTGCGGTTGCTAGTGAACTCTGAAAATTCAAGCAGGGTGCAGGTTGCAGAAGAGTTGAAAAAGACGTTGAAAGAGTTTGGGATTGAACTGGTGATTGATGCCAAAACCTTTGATGCTTACAAGACCGCGCTGGCGCAATGGGATTTTGACCTGTACCTTGGCGAAGTAAAGCTGTACAACAACATGAACCTTACATCAATGCTTTCTTCCAAGGCAAAGCTTGGCTTTGGCGTTGTGGATAACGAGGCGATGATCGCCGCCAACAGCGCACTGATGGCAGGAACAATCGATACCCAAGCGTTTATTGACGCATTTTACAATTTTACACCATTTATCCCGCTAATGTACCGCAGCGGCATGGTTTCGTTTTCACGCGAAACTTATTTTGATGCTTCCGCCACTGAGCAGGATATTTTTTATAACATAGAATTATGGTAACGGCGATTCGCCGCAAAGGAGGAGTTATTTTGGTTAAGCTGGAAACTCATCTGGGAGAAACAAATATTTCACAGGAATATTTTGCAAATCTCGTTGGTCACGCAGCGTCTGAATGCTTTGGCGTTTCTGGCATGGCGGTAACCGACGCAACACAAAGTCTCAGGTCGGTCATCACCAAAAAGCAGGCGCCCGATCAAGGTGTACGTGTGCGTCTTTCAAACGGCAGGCTGGTAGTAGACCTGCACATTATGGTCACTTACGGCGTCAATATCGCTGTTATTGTCAAAAGCATTGTCAATCGGGTACGCTATACAGTAGAAGAAGCAACCGGCATGGAGGTTGCACGCGTCAATGTATTTGTCGATTCCATGAAGACAGAGTAAGGCAATCTAACCTTAAAAGGAGTGTTTATTCGTGATAGAAGGATCACAGCTGCGTGACGCGTTTATTTCTGCGGCGCATAATATAGAAAACCAAAAGCAGGCGGTTGATGCACTCAACGTTTTTCCGGTACCTGATGGAGATACCGGAACCAACATGTCGATGACCATTACAGCGGCAGCCCGTGAGCTCGGCACACTGGAGGATAACATCACCGTGGCACAGGCCTCGCAAACAGCCGCCTCCGCTTTGCTGCGCGGCGCGCGTGGTAACTCGGGCGTTATTTTATCGCTGCTGTTCCGTGGCTTTTCCAAGGGGCTTGCAGGCAAGCACAGTGCCGATGGCACCGACATTGCCGATGCCCTAGCCAAGGGTGTGGAGGCTGCCTACAAAGCGGTTATGAAGCCCACCGAGGGTACGATACTCACCGTTGCGCGTTTTGCGGCAGAACGTGCGAAGGTTGTGTGTAAAAAAGACAACGACCCCATCTATGTCTGGAAAGAAATTATAGATGCGGCCAAAGACGCGCTGGATAAAACCCCTGAGATGCTGCCTGTGCTGAAAAAAGCCGGTGTGGTAGATGCAGGCGGCAAGGGCCTACTCGTAATCTTTGAAGGTATGATGAGCGTGTTCCAGGACGGCACCATCATAGAGAGCACGGCAGCCGATCAGAAAAAGATTGCGGTTTCGTGGGACGAAGGCAGCAGAGATGCGGCGGCAGAGTATGAGGGCGAGGACATCACCTTTACATACTGCACCGAGTTTATCGTCGTTAAGAAAGAGGATGCAGAAGACGCTTTGAAGCTGCGCGCTTTCCTCGAATCGATTGGCGACAGTGCAGTAGTTGTAGACGACGATGAAATCATTAAATGCCATGTACACACCGACAACCCCGGCAACGCAATGCAGGAGGGACTGAAATTCGGTTACCTCATCAATATGAAAATTGACAACATGCGCGAACAGTTTGAAAAGAAAAAACAGGGCAAGCAGAAAAAAGAGCAGGCAGCCGAGTATGTTCCTGTCGACCCCGACCGAGAGTACGGCTTTGTAGCGGTTGCAGCAGGTGAGGGTTTGCAGAATATCTTTAAAGAATTGGGTGCGGATAACATTGTAAGCGGTGGGCAAACCATGAACCCCTCCACCGAGGATATCCTCTCCGCAATTCACGCCACTCCTGCAAAAACAGTATTTGTACTGCCCAACAACAAAAATATTATCATGGCAGCAGAACAGGCCATTAAGCTGGCGGACAGAAAGGTTTACGTGCTGCAAACCCGTACTGTTCCGCAGGGCATGACGGCAATGCTCAATTTCGACCCCGACGCCGACGCAAACCACAACCAGATGACCATGACCGATGCGTTTGAGCAGGTTGCGACCGGCTCGGTCACCTTTGCAGCGCGTGACTCGGATTTTGACGGGCACGACATTAAAAAGGGCGAGATTCTGGCACTTGAAAACGGTAAGCTTGCCTTTGTCGGCAACGACCTTATGAAAGCAACCGTGAAGCTGACCCGGTCTATGCTCAAAAAGGACACGGCTTTTGTGAGCGTATATTACGGCAGCGATGTAACGGAGGACCAGGCGGCAGCGGTGGAGGAAGCTCTCCGCGCCAAAATGCCCGAAGATGTTGAGATGACGATGCTTTGCGGCGGCCAGCCCGTCTACTACTTCCTGATTGCAGTTGAATAGTGAAATCTGTTCACAAAAATTTAGGTGAGGTGCTCTGAACGGTACAAGGTGTAAGCCTTGCCGCAAAACTACGTTACGATGCTAAAAGGGACGCAAATGCGTCCCTTTTTAGGTTTATTTGCAAATTTGAATCTGAGGCTGGACGAAGTTGACAACTTAGGCAAAATGCTATAAACTAAAGTTGCAAGTTTGGCAGATTCTCCGAAAGGATTGGATATTATGATTTTAGCAATCGATATCGGTAACTCCAACATTGTAATTGGTGGTTACGAGGGAAGCAAGCTGCTGTTCGTTTCCCGCATCAGTACCGACGCTTCTCGAACCGAGTTTGAATACGCGGTCGTGATAAAGGACATTTTGGAGCTGTACAGCTACGACAAGGATAAAATTGAGGGCGCTATTGTTTCTTCAGTGGTACCTCCGCTGTCATCGGTGCTAAAAAATGCAGTGCGTTTGGTAAAGCCGGTGCATATCTTGACGGTCGGTCCCGGTATTAAAACAGGGCTGAATATTAAGATTGACAACCCCGGTCAGCTAGGGGCCGATCTGCTCTCCACCGCGATTGGTGCAATGGAAAAATACCCGCTGCCAGCAATCATCATCGACCTAGGCACTGCTACGAAGTTTACCGTGGTGGATAAGGAAAAGGGCTTTCGCGGCGGTGCGATTATGCCGGGTGTGATGATTGCGCTGGAAGCGTTAAGCAGCAAAACGGCCCAGTTACCGCAGATTAGCTTAGAGGATGAGGTGAGGCACCCCATCGGCACCAATACCATCGACTGCATGAAGTCGGGGGTTATTTTGGGTGCTGCAAGCATGATCGACGGTATGGTTGACCGTTATAAGGCTGCCCTTGGCGAAGACGCTACCGTGATTGCATGCGGTGGTTTGGTAAACGCCATTGTGCCCTATTGCACCAGTGAAATTATAAGGGACGACCACCTTTTACTGGATGGCTTACTCGCACTTTATAAAAAGAATACAAATTAAGCCGTTACTATTTTCAGAACGTTTAGAAATAACGC
The DNA here is from genome assembly GCF_032017025.1 of Hydrogenoanaerobacterium sp. NCBI lineage: Bacteria > Bacillati > Bacillota > Clostridia > Eubacteriales > Oscillospiraceae > Hydrogenoanaerobacterium > Hydrogenoanaerobacterium sp. The sequence continues at coordinate 31,927 of NZ_DALZQO010000008.1, read as the reverse complement.
CAATCAGGCGACAAGCGAAGGAATTAAGGGGCATACTAGCGGTATGCGGGAATTGCCGAGAGCAGTCGACAAAACAGGCGTTGTGGATTAGCAGTCTGATGATAGAATAAAACAGACATTCAGCCCTTGGGCTGAAAACCGCGTACAGCGCGGCGAACATGTTTTATTGCATCGTAATTAAACCAAGTCGCCGGCTATGAAGGCGATAAGCCGAAACCCGGCTTTACGAAATAGCGCAAGCTGTTTTGTGGTTTAAATTATGATATAATTTTATCTGCACTGCATCCCGCTGGGAGCAGTAGCAAGGAGGAATTTCTATGTCAACAAACTCTGCAAAAATCACAAGGCTGACACAGCTGGCGTTGCTGTCGGCAATCCTGTTCATCATGGGCTTTACGCCGCTCGGGTCCATCCCGCTGGGAGGCCCAATTGTGGCAACGCTTGCACAGATTCCTGTGGTGATTGGCGCAATTTTAATGGGCACAGGGGCAGGCGCATTTTTGGGCGCAGTTTTTGGTTTTGTGAGCTTTTTATGGTTTACCATGTATGCTCCGCCGACAGCATTTGTTTTCAGCCCGTTTTACAGTGTTAATCTGGCAGACGGCAATGTACCTAAGGCGATTTGGTTTGCGGTATGCAGTCTTATCATCTGCTTTGTGCCAAGAATTTTAATCGGTGTGGTATCGTCTAAGCTGTATCAAAAGCTGTATGCAAAAACAGGCAGCGTAAGCAAAGCAGCAGCTGTTGCCGGGGTGTGCGGGTCGCTCATTAACACACTGCTCGTACTGCTGGGCATTCTGGTGTTCTTTGCAGCACCCTATGCCGAGGCCAACGGCAATCAGGTGATTTGGGCGATACTGGGCACATCCATTGTAGTCAACGGTATCCCCGAAGCAATCGTAACACCGCTTATTACGGTGGCAGTGGTAAAACCTATGACGCTGGTGAAAAAAAGAGGAAAATGAATTGCAATTAGTATTATATTGATTAAAAAAACCGACTGTATTGATACAGTCGGTTTTTGTGTTATCTGTACAGCAGGAGCAGAATTAGTCTTTGATCAACAGCCCGAGCAGCCGCGACAGATCGCATGCCTGCCGTGCATTTACAGTCAGCCCTTTGAGCTCCTCGCCGCCCACCACAATCCCTTCGATATCGCAGGTGGAAAAATCTAGCCCCTTGAGCGCGGTGCGAAACAGCTCCGCACCGCAAAGGCGACACTGCGTAAATACCGCATAACGGATGGTCATCTCCTGCATCACACAGCCGGAAAGGTCGCAGTTATCGAACGCAACCCCTTTGAGCATTGCCTGAAACAGCTTGGCATAACGTGCGCTGCAGTGGATAAAGTGCGTATTGTTCAGGCCGCAATCGGTAAAGGTTGCACCCATCAGCTTGCAGCCATCAAACACCACGCGCTGAAAGGAACAGTCGGAAAGGTCGAGATTTGATAGGTCACATTTGCGAAAGACCACATCGGTAAATGAGCTTTTGGGCATGGCGCAATCGGTAAAGCGACAGCCGTCAAAGACGCAGTCGGTAAAATCCAGCTTTTCGGCTCGGATGCCCTGCACTTCACACCCGGAAAAATTGATGTGGGCAATATCCTCCTCGTCGCGCTGCGCACAGAGCATGGTGGCGAAAAAATCCACGGTGTTCTGCAAATTAGGGGAGAGTTTGGGTTCTAAAATTTTCATGGATACACCTCTAGATGTTTGCGTTTGCAATCATTTTTTGTACCTGCTCACGCAGCAGAGCATGGGCAGGCTGTGACAGGGTAGGGTCAGCGGAAAGCAGCTCTGCACAGGCATTCTGCGCAAGGCGCAGCAACTTTATATCGGTAAGCATATCCGCTATTTTCAGCTGTGGCAAGCCATGCTGGCGGCTGCCAAAAAAGTCGCCCGGTCCGCGCAGTTTCAGGTCTTCTTCCGATATTTTAAAGCCGTCCGAAGTACCCTTGATGACGGCTAGGCGTTCGATGTCACGATCCGATACAAGAATGCACGAGCTTTCGTTGCTACCACGCCCAATGCGCCCGCGCAGCTGGTGCAGCTGGCTTAAACCAAAGCGCTCGGCGTTCTCAATCAGCATAACCGTGGCATTCGGTACGTCCACACCAACCTCTATGACCGTGGTGGAGACAAGCAGCTGAATTTCGCCCGCAGCAAATGCGCGCATCACCTTGTCCTTGTCGGCAGGCTTCATTTTACCGTGCAGCACACCCACACAGTAGCTGCGAAAATCCTGCTCGGTAAGCTTTTGCGCATATTCGGTCGCCGATTCAAGCCCAAGGTCGGCCTCACCCTGTTCTACCAAAGGGCAGACAATATATCCCTGCTGACCGGTATCGAGATGTCTTTTGATAAAACCATAGGCACGGTGCCGCTTGGCCGAATCAATAATATAGGTTTTGATGGGCTGTCGTCCTTTTGGCAGCTCGTCGATGACGGAAACATCGAGGTCACCATAGATGATAAGGGCGAGGGTGCGGGGGATGGGAGTTGCCGACATAACCAGCACATGGGGGTTGCTGCCCTTTTGCGAGAGCGTCAACCGCTGCGCAACACCAAAGCGATGCTGTTCGTCGGTGATGACCAGCCCTAGGCGTTGGAAAGAGACATTATCCTGTAACAGAGCATGTGTGCCAACGATGAAATCGATCTCACCTGCGGCAAGCTCGGCTTTTACGGCGCGTTTCTGTGCAGCGGTGAGCGAGCCGGTGAGCAGCCCGATGCGCACACCCACAGGGGAAAGCAGTGCGGTAAGGGTGCGGTAATGCTGCTCCGCTAAAATTTCGGTAGGTGCCATCATGGCAGACTGGCAGCCGTTTCGCAGTGTAAAATAGGCGCATGCCGCACCCACCAGCGTTTTGCCCGAGCCGACATCGCCCTGTATCAGCCGGTTCATGGGTGCTTTGCCGCAAAGGTCGGCGGTGCATTCGGCAATCACGCGCGCCTGCGCACCGGTGGGTGAAAAGGGCAGAGCGGCATAGAACGCGTTAAGCGGTACGTCATGCATCTTTGCGCCCGTCTCTGCCTTGTTGCCCGTGCGAAGCGAGGACATTGAAAAGTTGAGAATCAGCAGTTCCTCGAAAATCAGCCGTTTGCGGGCCGTCTCCAGTGCATTTTCAGATGAGGGCTGATGGATATTGCAAAGTGCAAAAGTGCTGTGGCACAACTCATATCGGCGGCGTATGTCATCGGGGAGGGGGTCTTCGATGCTGTCTTGAATTAGTTCCAGAGCCTGTGCTGCATTTGCCCCGATCATTTTGGAGGAAAGCCCCGCAGTAAGCGGATAAACGGGCAAAAAGCTCTGGCTCGCATCGTATAAAAGCACCATAGGCGCGGTCATCTCACGTCGGGTCAATCGCCCGCCTACCTTGCCGTAGAACAGATACTCAGTATCCGATTTCAGTGCATCCACCGTGTATTTTGCGTTAAAAAAGGTGACAATCATATCGGTTACGCCATCGGTCACCGTAACCTTGAACAGCGAGAGCCCTTTGCGGATACGTTGCTCGCCTGTTTTTGCCACAACGGTTGCCACAATGGCACAGGGCTTATCGTATGGGGCGCTTGCAATCGCCTGCGGCTGTGAAAAATCGATATATGCGCGCGGGTAGTAGTGAACCAAATCGTTGATAGTTGAGATGCCCAGCCTACCGTAAAGTACGCCTCGTTTTTCGCCCACCCCTTTCAGAAAACGGATGGGGGTATCCAGTTTAGCATTCATCGTTTCTCACCGCCTGTCGTTATTACTCTATTTTACCTTGTTTATGCGGGAGAAACAAGCAATAATTTAGCGAAAAGCGGTTGACAGGCCATTGATTTGCTGATATAATAAACAAGTTCCAAAAAGTACGAGCCACTAGCTCAGTTGGCAGAGCATTTGACTTTTAATCAAAGGGTCCGGAGTTCGAATCTCCGGTGGCTCACCATAAAAACAGGCTACTCATAGAGTACCCTGTTTTTATTTTGTTTAAAAGGCTAAATTTTTATAGAATAAAAAAGAACCAATCCAGCCGATTGGTTCTTTTTTCATGCCTTATTTGTCTTTGCCGTTGACATAGAAGCCCACGTCGCGTGAAAGCTTTACACGGTCCTCATCCTCATCGTCTTGGTCAATAAATTCCTTGGGGCAATAAGTGAGGCTGTTTTTAGCCTGATCGGTGACCTTGGCGATTACTAAATCAAAGGTGCCGCTTTTCTCGTTCTTTTCAATCGAGAAGGTACCCTCATAGCAACCGGTTGCAGGGTTATAATCCCTGGCAGAGAGCCCAATGCTCAAGCTGCGGCCGCTTTCCTCGTTGCGAAAGCGCAGATAGATGCGGCGAACCCCAGAGTCATCATCACTTGCTTTTGCTAATACGGTCAGTTTTCCGGGGGCGTCTACACCTGCTTGGTTAAACGTGACGCTTTCCAACGCAGGCGGGGTGATGTCGGCAGCCTTGCCCTGATTTTTAACCGTAAAGCTCGGTTCTGCGGGCAGCACGTCAAAATCCGAATGGTCGTCCTCTTCACTTTCGGGGCAGTAGTACTGGCGGTTGCCCGCTTCATCGCTTACCGAAACGCGGTGTAGCTCAAAGGTGCCTGCCTGCTCATATTGGCCTATGTTAATGTTCCTAACATAACAGCCGGTTGCAGGGTTGTAATCATTCTTGCACAGTATTGCTGTAGAGAGAATATGGTTGTTGTCGTTGTTTTTAAAACGCACCGAAATTTGCTTGATGCCCGAAAGATTATCGCTTGCCTTAACCGAAACGGTTACCTTCCCACCTGCCGATACGCTGGTTTTATCAATGCTGATGCCGATAAGTTTTGGTGCGATATTATCTGCGTATTGATTGTTCACCGTAAAGCTGGGTTCTTGTGGCAGTGCATAGCAGTCCCATTTATTGTCATCCTCAATTTCTTTTTGAGGCAGGTATTTGTCTTTATTTTTTGCCTTGTCGGTGAGCACAATGCTTTTTAGCAAAAATTTTCCTTCGGGCTCGTACTGTTCAATGTCAATGCTGCTGTAGTATTCCCCCGCTGCTGTACGGTTTTTTTCGTACAAGGTGAGCGTAAGGGTGCGGTCGTTATCCTCATTTTGAAAGGTAAGCGCTATACGGTCTACCGCAGCAGCGGTTGCCGCCGTCTTCACTGTAACCCCCACACTGCCGTTACCGCTCACCGCAGCTTTAGCAAGGGAAATACTGCTGATTTTTGGTGTTTTTCCCACGTCGGCGCCGTTGGTTACCGTAAAGCTGAGATTTTGCTCTAAGGGCAGGTTATCGTTGACTTTCGAGATACTGCCCTGTGTGGCGTAGGTTTGTGTGTTACGGGCGTAATCGCCAAGGGTGATACTTTTTAGTTCAAATTCACCCGGCTGCTCGTATGCGGGTACGGTGACTTGTTTGCGGAACACACCCGCCGCAGCGTCGTAATCTCTTGAAAGCATTACGGAGCTGATGGTGTGGTCGTTGCTGCTGTTTCGAAATGTTACCGAAACGTCCTTTATGCCCGATCGATCATCGGTTGCCTTTACGGTAACGGTTAAAGTGCCGGACGCGCCAACAGTGGTTTTATCTATGCTCACATTGCTGAGCACGGGTGGTGTCCAGTCAGTTTGATTGGTAATTTTCTCTTGCGCCGCAAAAGCGGTGGTACTGCCTGCTGTCATAGCTGCGGCAAGTGTTATGGCAAGCGCCGCCTTAAGATGCTGTTTCATCTGATTTCCTCCCTGGTTATCATTCATGTTACCAGTATAGACTTTAAAAGTTAAACAGTAATGGAGCGAGGCTTAAGGTTTCTTAATTTTTGCGGCATTTTATTTTTATCTTTAACTGGTATAATAGAAGAAAAGCGGCGATGTAAAGGGGCGGAGAAGATGCAAAGAATTTTAATTGTAGATGATGACAGAGCCATTGCAGGGCTAATGTCGGACGCATTGGAAGATGAGGGCTTTGAAACAACGGTGTGCGGGGATGGGCGGGCGGCACTGGCACTTCTGGAGCAAACGGCGAATATTGCACTGATTCTTTTGGATGTAATGATGCCCAGAATGGATGGGCTGGAGTTTTGCCGCAGAATTCGCGACGTGGTAACCTGTCCCATCATTTTTGTAACAGCGAAAAACCGCACATTGGACACTATGCTAGGGTTAGAAATGGGTGGCGACGATTATATTTTCAAGCCATTTGTGGTGGATGAGCTGGTGGCACGTGTAAAGGCACATTTGCGCCGTGAAAAACGCACGATGCTTAGCGATACCAACGACAGCCTTGTGTTTTGCGGCATTGAGCTAAAGAAGGATAGCCTTGAGGCCTATAAAAACGGTGAGGTGATTGCGCTTTCACCGCGCGAGTTTCGTTTGCTGTATTTTTTTATTAAAAATGCGGGAAAAGTGTTGACCCGAGAGCAAATATTTAACGCTGTGTGGGGTGTGGATTATGGAGACATTGGCACGGTTGCGGTTAATATTAAAAACCTGCGCGATAAAATTGACCCTGATAACGAGTACATAAAAACAGTGTGGGGCGTAGGGTACAAGCTGGTAAAACCGGCGGGTGCTGTACAATGAATTTAAAAAAGCCTTATTTCAGCATTCGCCACAAGCTCACCCTTACCATTTTAATTGCATTTGTGGCGAATTTCGGCTTCTTGGTGGTTTGTTATCTGTTTTTAGTTTCTGACGAAATGCCAAAAAATTTTAGCCAGCTTCAGCAGACGCTTCACCATGTCACCTACCGCAACCTGCTGCTTGCCGAGCTGCTGCTGATTGAAGTAATTCTAATGGTGGTTACCTTTGTCATCTATTTAAAGGTGGTGCGCCCGATTGAGGCGCTAAAAAAGGGGATGGACGATTACCACAACGGCATAAAGCCGAAAGCGGTCAGCCGCCGGGATGAAATTGGTCAGCTGCAAAATCGCTTTGTACAGCTCACCTGCGATATTGAGCGGGAAAAGCAAACGCAAAACCGTATCATTGCCTCTATTTCGCATGACATTAAAACACCGCTTACCTCGGTAATGGGCTACGCCGAGCGCCTGCAAAAGGGCGGGCTTTCGCAAGAGCGTGAGAAGCGTTATATCAGTACCATTTACGACAAATCAGTTTGCATCAAGGATTTGATCGAGGAATTCGATGACTACCTCAGCTGCAATCTACAAAACACACTAAAACTGCAGAGCGTTACGGTAGAGGAACTTTGCCACCTTGTACAAGCAGATTACCGCGATGAGCTGGAACAGATGAAGGTGCGTTTTACCGTGAATAGCAATTGCTCTGCTCAGCGCCTGCGTGTGGATATTGCCAAGCTGCGCAGGGTGTTTGGAAATATCATCGGTAACAGCGTCAAGCACTTTGGGGTAAAAGAGCGCAGTATTGCGGTAACCTGTGAGCCGCAGCAAAATGCAGTGATGTTCTGCATTGCCGACAGCGGCGTAGGCGTTGCGCCTGAAAAGTTGGAACGCATTTTTGAGCCGCTCTACACCTCGGATGCAGGAAGAAGCGTAGCAGGGCTGGGGCTTGCCATCTGCCGTGAAATTGTACACGCACATGGCGGAAAAATTTGGGCAGAAAACAACATATGCGGTGGGCTAAGTATTTTCTTTGTACTAAAACTGCAAAGCGACCGGTAACTTTGTGGTTTCAAGGGACTCCAATAGATTACAGATTTCTTACAAAACTTTTTCAAAACTTTAAAAAGTTCATCTTGGGTTCATACAGCGCCCGTATTATCGTGACAGGATCAGCGGTATACGGAGAACCGCAAGCCTGAAAATTAATTTTGGAGGAAAACACGATGAAAAAAGTACTTTCCCTTGTGCTGGCTGCTGTAATGTGCTTTGGCATGAGCACCGTAGCATTTGCAGCAAAAGATAGCAAACCTAAAAAAATTGCAGTTTTTGATAGCGGATTTGTTTTTTATACCTTTGATGATGACGACAGCAAAAACGCTATGAATCCGGCTGCAGACAAAAACTCCCTTAATGCTGATGAGACCTACTATATCCATGTAACGGAAGAAGATGGTACCGAAATCACAAAACTGTCGGATCTTGACAACTTCAAGGTTCGTTCCAGCATTGACGATGGTGCAGCTTATATTTCTTCGAAACCTTCTTTCGTCATCAAAACAGTAAAAGAGATTGATGGAGCAAAATTGCCTAAATCTGAGAAGATGGCATTTATCACTTTTACAACCGCTGACAAATTCAACATGGAAGAAAAATCTCTTGACATGGAGATTAAGCTTTATGGTGATGATAACAATTGCACAACCAAGGTAGGCACTGAAACTGCAGCGAAAGAAGCAACAATTGATTCTTTCACAAGCTCTGAGGTGAAATACGGCGAGACCGAAGCCAAAACCTATGTAAAAGTTGACGGCCCCATCGTAAAATTCGATGATATCGATGATGACTGCGAGTTGGAGTTTGGTGATGATGAGATCACATTCTTTGTAAATGCAAAGGATCAGAAGGACCTGTTCCTGAGACTGGACGACAGCGACGATGCGCTTGAGGACAAATACCCCAACGCTGACCTGCAGATCGTTTACTTCGCAGGCAACAACAAAGCCTTCCGCCGCAACGGCACACTCACCATCCCCTCCAAGGCTGTTGAGGGCAAAGAGGGCAAACTTGTTGCGCCGCACATTTACGAGAAAAACAACGGCAAACTGTCTGTCTGCAAAGACGCAAAATACGACGATGATAAAGAAGCATTCATCATCAAAACCAACAAACTCGGCAACTACGTGATCTCCGATATCGAGCTTGATGTCAAAGATACAGCTACCGACGACAAGGGCGAAGGCACTGAGAAAAACCCCGATACCGGTGCTAACGATTTCGTAGGCTTGGCAGTTGCTCTGGCAGTTGTTTCTGTTGCGGGCATCGCTGTAGCAAAACGCAAATAAAATAAGCTCCCTTTATAGGCTGTTTTTAAAAGCAGTACCGGTCTCCGTCGGTACTGCTTTTTTATGCAGCAATAGTAGATAACATTTTTGTAACCGGATTACTTTAATTTTTAGCCGGAAGTTCACAGTAGATTCATACGGGCGGGGTATTCTATAGATAAGCCAAAAGCAACTGCTGCAATAGTGCAAATGCAGCATTGGCTAGGAACTTCAATTCCTCCATGAATTGAAATCTTCTCCAAAAGCGAATGGACAGTGATGTTTCTCCGCATCACTGTCGCTTGCTTTCCCTTGCTTAGTTAATCCCCCCTAAACAAAGGGATTAGTGTCCTGATAGAAAAAAGACGATGACGGAACCGCTTTCCCGTCATCGTCTTTTTTTACAGGTTGTTAGGCAAAACAGGCAGAGAAATGGTAAAGGTGGTTCCCTCGCCAAGTTTGCTTTGTACGGAGATTGTTCCTTTGCTCAGTTCCACAATGCGCTTTGCAATCGCTAAACCGAGCCCGTTACCGTAATGGGAACGCGATTCATCTGCCTGATAAAACTGTTCAAAGATGTGTTCCTGTGCGGTGTCGGAAATACCAATCCCATTGTCGGATATGGAAACCTCGATATTTTTACATTTGCGGTGCAGTGTCACACCCAACGTACCGCCCCGGTTCGAAAACTTAATGGCATTGTTCAGCAGATTAATCCAGACCTCTTGCAGCAGGTCGCGGTAGCCTAAATAGCTAACCGCATCAAGGTCAATTTCGAGCTGTAAGTTTTTTTCTTCCCAGCTTTTTTCAAGCATCAAGATGGTTTTGCGTAACTGCTCGTCCAAAGAGAAAGCACATTTTTGGTCGGGTATGGTTCGGTTTTCCACCTGGGACATTTTAAGCAAATTGTTTGACAGATTTGCAAGCCGCTGGGTTTCCTCAATAATGATGTCGGTATAACGCAAAAACTCCTGATGAGGCAAATTTTCATCTTTTAGCAGCTTGGTAAAGCCCTGAATGGAGGTGATGGGCGTTTTAAACTCATGTGAAACATTGCGTACGAAATCTTTCCGTAGGTATTCGTTACGACGTAAATCCTCCACCATGGTGTTAAAGCTGTCAATCATCTGCTCTACCTCACTGGTGCGGAATACCGCGCGCATAATATGGTTGGCGTTCTTTTTAGGCTCCAATCGCACCTTAAAGTTCCCCTTGGCAACCTCCTCCTGTGCATGGGAAAGCTGAGTCAAGGTATTGGTAAGCCGCCTGGAAAGTGCCGCGGTGAGGGCGACGCCGATTACAAGGCAAATTAGAATTACCTCAGACGGCGAGCTGAGCATATTAAAATAAAAAACCACCAAAAAGGTTGCCAGACAGGAGACTAGAAAGATTACGGAGATCGAAAAAACAAACAAAGTTCTTATAGATGGAGAATGTACCATTTTAAGAAAACGATCTTTTAGGCTCATATATTTTTCACCGCCTTGTAGCCGAGCCCACGTACGGTAACCAAGTCGAACTCCTCCAGACTATCAAACTTTTCACGCAGGCGTTTGATGTGTACATCCACCGTGCGCTCGTCACTCATCGCATCCAACCCCCATATTTCGTCCATCAGCTGCTGGCGGGTGAAAATTTGCTGTGGGTAGCTTAGCAGCTTGTACAGCAGATAAAATTCCTTCTTCGGTAGCTCAACTGATTTTTCGGGTGTAGTAACGGTAAGTTTGTTATAATCGAGCTTTACGTTGCCAACGGTCATTTGGTGTTCGCTAACAATTTTCGCACGCCGCAGCAGTGCCGCTACGCGCAGCAGCATTTCGTTCATATCCACCGGTTTTACCATATAATCGTCTATGCCAAGCTCAAACCCTATTTTTTTATCTTCAAAGGTTTCTTTCGCCGTTACCATTAGAATCGGCAGATCATAATTTGCCTGCCTTAGCCCTTCGGTGAGTTCATACCCGTCCATTTCGGGCATCATGATGTCGCTGATCATCAGGTCAATGTGCTGACAATCTAAAATTTCCAGTGCATGTACGCCGTTTTCACAGGCAAACACACGATATCCGGCGCGCTCCAAGCAGGTGGATATTAGCCTGCGCAGGTTTTTTTCATCTTCTACAACTAGTATATGGAACATTTTTTATCCCCTTCCAAGTAAAATATTCCAATTCTATTATAGATTTTGAATGTGAAGTGAGGATGAATTATTTATAATGGCTTTCTAATAAACAGCTGCCGCTGCAATAGAAAGACCGAGCAAAATAGGCGATTGCTCTCCACGTCGCCCCAGAAAATGAGGGTAGAGTTCCTTCTGAAAAACTGATATAATAGGACAGGAAAACATCAGCTGACAGGTTGGAGGAAAAAAGATGAAAAAGGAATTTACCGTAGTGGAGGCACGTATGGTGGCCCCGCATGTGGCAAGCTTGACGGTGCTCGCACCTGAGGTGGCTGAAATTTGCAAGCCGGGGCAGTTTGCGCATGTTTATTGCGGCGGCGGAGTTTACAGCCTCACCCGCCGCCCGCTTTCTATCTCTAAAGTTGAGGGCGACAAGCTGGGCTTTCTCTTTCATGTAAAGGGAGAAGGAACCAAGTGGCTGGCGGACCGCAAGCAGGGTGATTTAGTGGATATTATGGCGCCGCTCGGCTCAGGCTGCTACGAGCTGCCCGAAAATGGAAACATTATTATTGCGGCGGGCGGTATCGGCCTTGCGCCGGTCATCCACCTCGCACAGGTGGCGGTAGCAAAAGGGCTTACTGTGTCGATGGTGTTCGGTGCGCGCGATAAAGACAATGTCTATTGTCTGGAGGAACTGGAGCGCCTTGGAATCCCCGTGCAGGTGGCTACCGAGGATGGCAGTGTGGGCGGGCGCGGCTTTGTTACCGCACCACTGGAGCGTGCTTTGCAGGCCGAGAAGCCCACAGGTATTTTCAGCTGCGGGCCGGTACCAATGCTGAAAGCAGTGGTAAAACTGGCAAAACAATATGGCGTGCCCGTACAGGTGTCGATGGAAGAACGTATGGCCTGCGGCGTTGGTGCCTGCAAGGGCTGTGTTACCACCGTAAAAGACGCAAACGGTACACACTATAAGAACGTGTGCAGCGACGGCCCTGTGTTCAAAGGCGAGGAGGTGTTTTTTGATGAATAAGCCCAATATGAGCGTTGAAATTGCAGGCATTAAAATGAAAAACCCCGTGATGCCGGCGAGCGGATGCTTTGGCTTTGGTGAGGAATACACCCCTTATTTTGACTTAAATGAACTGGGTGCGATTGTCGTCAAATCGGTGACGATGAACGAAACCGTGGGCAATCCCGGGCCGCGTGTGTGTGAAACACCGGCGGGCATGCTTAACGCTATTGGTTGGCAAAACCCCGGTGCAGATGTGTTTATCAACGAGAAGATGCCGTTTCTGCGCCAGTTTAACACCCCTGTGATTGTAAATTTGGCAGGTAAAACCGTAAAGGAATATGCCGATCTTGCTGCAAGGCTGGATGGAGTGGACGGGCTTTCGGGAATGGAGCTGAATATCTCCTGCCCCAATGTCAACGAAGGCGGCGTGGCATTCGGTACCGACCCAAAGCTTGCTGCCGAAGTGATCGGTGCTGTACGCAGCAGCACCAAGCTGCCGCTCATCGTAAAGCTTTCGCCCAACGTAACCGACATTACAGTGATGGCGCGGGCGGCAGAGGAAGCAGGGGCAGACGCCATCTCGCTCATCAATACCTTTACCGCAATTGCAATTGATATTAAAACGAGAAAACCGATTATCGGCAACTTTACGGGCGGGCTTTCCGGCCCTGCCGTAAAACCCGTTGCATTGTATATGACCTACCGTGTGGCGCAAACCGTTAAGGTGCCGATCATCGGTATGGGTGGGATTCTGCGTGCAGAAGATGCGATTGAATTCTTGCTCGCGGGTGCGACCGCAGTTGCAGTGGGTATGGGCACCTTTGTAAACCCCACTGCAATGCCTGAGATTATTCATGGCATTGAGGATTACCTCATTCAGAACAATTTTAATGATGTGCATCAAATCATAGGCGGGCTCATCTGCGATTGAGGTATGCAATCAGAGCAAAAAAACAGGGTCATTCAAGTTACTTGAATGATCCTGTTTTTATATTAGATACACCTTCGCTGTAGAAAGAGTACTGATTCTTTCCCAAATCCTTGGAATAATAGAGCGCCGAATCCGATTTTTTAATTA
>NZ_DALZQO010000008.1:585-18821 GCF_032017025.1 Hydrogenoanaerobacterium sp. | reverse complement strand
AGCTCATCATAGGTGTTGCCGTCAGATGGATAGAGCGCAATACCTACACTGCCGGTAACGCAATAATTCTCATCAATGCCTGTGTAAATTTGGCGAAGCGCCGTACACAATTCGCAGGCCTTCTCATTGATCAGTTCTTTTGACTGTGCATCTTTTAAGAACACAACAAATTCATCTCCGCCAACACGCCCGATAACATCGGTTGAACGAAACAGCTGAAGTAAGGTATGTGATATTTGTCTAAGCACTACATTACCGAATAAATGACCCAAATTATCATTGACACTCTTAAAGTTGTCAATATCAATGAAGAGCAAAGCATGGCAGCCGTCGCGCCCGTCATGGCTTAAATAGTTGTTGATGAGAGCCCGGGTGCTGGCGATGTTGTAAAGTTTGGTGAGCGGGTCCCGTTGAGACTCTTCTTTCAGACGGTCATGCTCGCGTTTGGAGGCGTCAATGTCGGTAATTCTGCCAACCAGCTTTAGAGGGTAGCCCTCGTCGTCCCGTATGAGCGATACCTGGAACTCGCACCACAGATAATCTCCGTCGCTTTTTAAGATGCGGCACTCCATCTCATCGTAATTTTTGGTACCACTCATCATAGCAGAGAAGAATTCAGTAAATGCAGCCTGTTCTTCTGCATGCACAATGCTGTTTTGTAAAAAGCTTGAAGGGAAACTACTCGTAACGGGGGGATAGCCGAACTTTTTCTCGTAATTTGCATTATAAAAAATTTCGCCGGTGCCGAGGTTGTGCTCGAAAATAACACTATGTGACTGCTCACTGATAATACGGTAACGCTCTTCACTTAGCCGCAGTGCCTCGGTTGCTCGTTTACTAGCGGTAATGTTCATTACAACAACATATATCCACAGCTTACTGCTGGCGTCACAAATCCGCTGACCGCGGCAGAACAGCCAGCAAATCCTTCCACCCTCGGTGACAATACGAAACTCCAGTTTGTACTTATCTTTGTCGGCAAGCTGTGTGTTTATCTCTTGAAGCACCCGCTTGCGGTCGGGCTCGTACACCATATTGATAAATTGGTTATCAAAGCGCTCGCGAAAGCGCGATTCCGTGCAATCGAACAGCTGCAGCAGCCCATCGCTGATAAAATCTAGACGTCCGTCTTCTTCCCCGGAGTAACGAAATACACCGCCGGGAATATTCGAGGTGAGTGCCTCAAATTTTTGATTGGTATCGCTAAGCTCATCGGTATTGCGGCGCTGCAGAAAGATGATATAAATTCCCACCGCGGCGAGAACGGTAAGCTCCATGAGTAGCAGTAAAAATGCATACTGTGAAATATCTTTGAGCTGTGAACTGATATAGTTGGAAGGAACACAGGTAAGCAGATACCAATCATCAAATTCTGTGGGTACATAGTTGACAATTTGCGAATTTTCTTGGTTAAAATAACGCATCAATCCACTTTTACCCTGTGCCATATCGTCGGTAAATCGCTCAAGGCTGTACCTGCTTTCAAACTCACAGTTTTTAAGCAGATCTAAATAGTTAAAGCCTTCCTTTTTTGAATCCAGATGCGTGATGGGGTTTCCGCTTTGATCAATAAGAAACGCATACCCCATGCCATCAAAAATTTTCACATCCAGAAGTTCACTGAGAACATTGGGGCTGTATGAGCCTGTCAGCACACCTATAATACGGTTGTTCTGATAGATGGGCTCTGCAAATATAATTGTCCTGGTGCCATCGGTTCTTGAATCTGTAATAAAAGATAGATTGCGTTCCCCTGCCATTGCCTTTTGGAAATATTCACGGTCACTTGAGTTGAACACTTCTCCATCGGTTGTGTGGCTGGTACCGTCGGGCGCAATAACCGCCATAGAAGAAAAACCATTGGATCCGGTTTGTTCGTGTAAAACATTTAGTATGCGATCTTTTCCGATATTATCGTACTCCCGCACAAAGATTGTAAGTGCATTTAAGGTAGAAAAGGTATCGGAAAACCTCTTTTCAAGCGCATGGATCGAGCGCTGGTTGCTCTCTTGCAGCGTGATTTCGGTTTGCTTTCTCAACAGGCCCTTGAGCTGATAGGTGAACACCAGAAAGAAACTTAAAATCAGAGCAATAATCAGGCCGGTAAGAACAATGCGAAGAATGGCTTTTTTCGTTGTAATACTCTTCAGCATTAACTCACCTCCCAAAATGAAAATACCCTGCCAGAAGAGCAGAGCAAAGAAATAATGATATATCATTATCCAATATAATACCATATTAGTTTATAATTTACAATGATTTTGTAAAAAAAGTGCCCGCTAGAGCCAAAAAATGACACTAGCAGGCAAGTGAATTTTTATTCAGCTGCAAAGGCATCGGGGCACCCTTGGCGCGCCATATCCTCCAGCATATCAAACATGCGAACACCCTGACGTTCAAAGACCTCAAGGTCATATTCAAAACATTTGGAATTTGCATAAGCAGGGGTGGTGTTATATATTTGCGAGCTTTTTATGCCTTCTATCCCAATCGCCTTATCATAAAACAGTATGTCCGGCATAAGATCTACCGCTTTGTCCTGCGGGTAAATCCATTCACCGTAGGCGGCAGCACTGTTTTGAAACCCAATCGCCTCAAGCAACTGCCCTTCAAAGGTATCACCGGTGGCAAGTGTGAGCGGTATCAGCCTCAAGTAGGCGGCCTGCGGCTGCTTGTTAATGGTGGCAGCCTCTACCTTGGAGAGAATTTCCTCAACGCGGGCATTCTGTTCCTGGAATAAAGCCTTGCCCTTGGCAGCACCATCGGTTTCCCCCTCGAATATTCTGCCGATGTCGGTGTAGAGTGTTTTGAGCTCCTGCATATTTTTGGCACGCGGCAGAATTACTACCACGGCGTTCATCTGCTGCAGTTTGACAAGGTCTGCTTCAGCAAAGGGGGAAGCAGCCACCACCACATCGGGCTTTGCCGACTGAATACTGTCAAGATCGGGTGCGTTGATCGTACCGACCTTCGTTAGGCTCTCAACATCTTCATCCTCGTAGGTACAGTAGTCGCTTACGCCGGCAAGCTTGTCAAAATACCCCAGATCGCAAATAATCTCGGTAAGTGCAGGCGAAAGTGAAACCACACGTTCCGGCGCCGCTTTAATGCGCGCTTTCTCAAATTTGACGGGGAAATTCCCACTTTCGTCCATCTGCTCCGATTCGGAGACATCTTCTTCGCTGCCGCTGGCACCGCCGTTTTTCGAGCAGGCGGGCAGAATAAGCAGCATCGCAAAAGCGAGCAGTAAAGCAATCAGTCTTTTTATCTTCATAGGTACGATTTCCTTTCTGTTACAGCAATTTCATCTTCAAAATAAAATTGTTTGCATACCCAAAGGGCACGATGTTATGGCATTGGCTTTAGAGAGCCGTTTGCACGGCAGTTGCCTATGCCTGCTTTTTCAGCTTATTTCTGCCAAAGCTATGGTAGCAGTGCAAACTATTTTATATTCTACCGCGTTTGGCAATGCTCTGTCAATTCATATAGTGCGCAAGAAGGGCAGATTTTTTGCAGGGTAAAATTGGGGACAGAGCGAAATTAAGATTGAAACACAGGGTAAAAAAGAATATAATTAAAATTACTATCATTCTCTGCAAACTATAGGGTGAGATCCTGTACGAACAGGTAGCATTGCGTGAGCAGGGAATAATCTTAAAACAAACCAATACAGGTAAAAAAGGCACACGACCGTGCATAGACAAGAATGGATATAAATGCTAAAATGCAAGTAATAAGGCGAAAATAGAATAGTAGGAGGTTTTCCAAATGATGAAGTTGATTCGGGCAAAGGATTACAATGATATGAGCCGCAAGGCGGCAAATGTGGTGAGTGCAACGGTAATTTTGCGCCCCAACTGTGTGCTCGGTCTCGCAACAGGCTCTACTCCGGTAGGCATGTACAAGCAGCTGATTGCATGGTATGAAAAAGGAGATCTCGATTTTAAAGCGGTGAAATCGATCAATCTTGATGAGTATGTGGGGCTGGATGCATACAACGACCAGGGCTACCGCTACTTTATGAATGAAAACTTATTCAATCACGTTAACATCGATAAGTCCAACACCAGCGTACCCAACGGCATGGCGGCAGATGTAGAGCAAGAGTGCAGACGCTACGACAAACACATTGCCGATTTGGGCGGAGTGGATCTGCAGGTACTGGGAATCGGCAACAACGGCCATATCGGCTTTAATGAGCCGGATGAGGCGTTTGAGCAGCAGACTCATCTGGTGGATCTTGCACAAAAAACCATTGATGCGAACTCCCGCTTCTTCGCTTCGATCGACGATGTGCCAAAACAGGCAATCACCATGGGCATAAAATCGATTATGCAGGCGAAAGCAATCATTTTGCTAGCTTCGGGCGAGGGGAAAGCAGACATTATGGAGACGGCACTGTTTGGCCCCATTACCCCAAAGGTGCCCGCTTCAATTCTGCAGCTGCACCCCAACCTTACCGTTGTGGCAGATGAGGCCGCCCTGCAAGTTGTCGCTCAGAAGCACCCGGAACTGTTTTAAAAGGAGCGCACTTTATGTTAAAAATAGGAATTGTTGGTGTAGGCGGCATGGGTATCGTACATATCAGCAACTATGCCCACATAGAGGGCTGCAAAGTGGTGGCGCTATGTGATGTTTCTGAACAGGCGAAGCAGAAAGCGCAGGAGATTGGCGCAGTGCTGTACACCAACATTGGTGATATGCTGACGAACGAGGAGCTGGACATTGTTGACGTCTGTACTCCTACCTTTATGCACCGGGAGCATGTCTTCGCTGCGTTGCATGCGGGGGCAAATGTAATCTGCGAAAAGCCGGTAGCGCTGAAAATAGAGGATGCAAGGGCAATGTTTGCACTTGCAAAAGAAAAAGGCGTGCGGCTGTTTGTGGCGCAGGTGCTGCGGTTTTTCCCCACCAGCAAGGTGTTGTATCAGCTTGTAAAGAGCGGTGAATACGGAAAACTGCTGGATGGCACCTTTGAGCGGCTTTCTGCCTGCCCCCGTTGGGTGAAAGGCGGCTGGCTGTTTGATAAAACACGCAGCGGGCACATCCCTTACGATTTGCACATCCATGACCTTGACCTGATTGTCAGTTTGTTGGGCAAACCGCAGAGCTACAGCTTTACCAGCTGCGGCAACGCGGATAAGGATTACAAGGAGCAATACCGCTTTCAGTATGGTTACGGCGATAATTGCAACATCGTTTGTGAGGCAGCATGGTTTAACGCCGATATTCCGTTTACTGCAAAATGGCGCGTTTATTTTGAAAACGCGGTGGTGGTAAACGATGGAGAAACGGTAACCGCTTACCAATTTGACCATGAACCGCGTGTGTTCGACACCGAGGAGAAGATTAAAATACCCACCGGAATCAATGTACCGCCAACGGGAACGTATTTTGAGGAGCTTAGTCATTTTACAAACTGTATTAAAAACAATGTTGATTCCGATATGTTTACGGAAGAGCAAATACTTACCGTAATGGAAATTCTCAGCGAAATTTCTGACCAAACTTAAAGGCGGAAATACGGCATTTTTACTGTAAAAAGGGGGGCGCTATAACGCCCTCTTTTTTATGCTCTGCGCTAAAGTAAGCGCAACTTGCAAAAACACAATATCTAGTACAAAAAATAAAATTTTGTACTGAAAATGGTAGTTTTACCAATTGACAAGAGCAAGATTAAGAGATATGATAAACGAGTAGTAAATTTGCGGACACTATATCTTGTGGTTTGGATGTGGTGGAGCTTATAAATATAGTGATGAACCCTTAAACCAGAACAACTTGCGGAGGAAAACAGAATGATAAAGACGATTGTAAAACGTGACGGGCGCAGTGTGCAGTTCGACATTGAAAAAATTGCGACAGCCATTTACAAAGCGGCGGAGGTGTTGGGCGGAAAAGATAAGGAAATGGCATATACCATTGCCAATGATGTTGCCGCTTATATCGAGAACAAGCTGCACACCGAAACCCCTACCGTTGAACAAATTCAAGATGCAGTGGAGAAAATACTCATCGAGCAGGGCCATGCCCGCACTGCGAAGGAATTCATTCTGTACCGTGCAGAGCGCACCCGCGTGCGCGAGAGCAACACCCGTTTAATGAAGGTGTACGAAGACCTCACCTTTAAGGAGGCTTCTGATAACGACGTAAAACGTGAGAATGCGAACATCGACGGTGACACTGCCATGGGCACCATGCTCAAATACGGCAGTGAGGGTGCAAAACAGTTTTACGAAATGTTCGTGCTCAATCCCGCACATGCCAAGGCACATGCGGAGGGAGATATCCATATCCATGACCTTGACTTTTTAACGTTGACAACCACTTGTTGCCAAATTGATATTGAAAAACTCTTCAAGGGAGGGTTTTCCACAGGGCATGGTTTTTTGCGTGAGCCGAACGATATTCAAAGCTACTCGGCGCTGGCATGCATTGCAATTCAGTCAAACCAGAACGATCAGCATGGCGGGCAGAGCATTCCCAACTTTGATTACGGGATGGCGCGCGGCGTTGCAAAAACCTACCGCAAGCTGTATTTGAGCAATCTTGGTAAGACAATGGAGATTTTGTGCGGTACCCAAAACGGCGTGGATACGGCGAAAGGGCTGTGCAAACGCATTGAGCAGGAATATCAGATCAGCCCCATATTGGCGGATGACAACGGCTACTGTGAGAAAGAGGCCGAGCTGCTTGCCGAGGTAATTCCGGCTGAGAGCATCAAAAGGGTGCAGGCGACGGCAAAAAGCTACGCAAACAAAGAGACCAGACGCGCCACCTATCAGGCGATGGAGGCGTTTGTACATAACCTAAACACCATGCATTCCCGTGCCGGTGCGCAGATTCCGTTCAGCTCGATTAATTACGGCACCGATACCTCGCCCGAGGGCAGGCTGGTAATCGAAAACGTGCTGCTTGCAACCGAGGCAGGGCTGGGCAACGGTGAAACGCCCATCTTTCCCATCCATATTTTTAAGGTCAAAGAGGGTGTAAACTACAACCACAACGATCCCAATTACGACCTGTTTAAGCTGGCCTGTCGTGTATCGGCGAAACGCTTATTTCCCAACTTTTCGTTCCTCGATGCGCCGTTTAACGCACAGTATTACAAAGAGGGAGACCACAACACGGAGGTTGCTTACATGGGCTGCCGTACCCGCGTTATGGCAAACGCCTACGACCCCACACGGCAAGTGGTGGGTGGCCGGGGCAACCTCAGCTTTACCTCCATTAATCTGCCGCGTATGGCGATTAAGGCGAACGGAAACGTGGATTTGTTTTTTGAGGATCTTGAGCGTAAAATCAGTATGGTGACCGAACAGCTCATGGAACGCTACCGAATTCAGGCGGCAAAAAAGGTGAAAAACTATCCCTTCCTTATGGGTGAGGGCATCTGGCTGGATTCCGATAAGCTATCTGCCAACGACTCGGTGGAGGAGGTGCTCAAGCATGGCACACTTACCATTGGTTTTATTGGGCTTGCGGAGTGCCTCAAGGCGCTGATTGGCAAGCACCACGGCGAATCGCAAGAGGCGCAGAATTTGGGCCTTGATATTGTAGGCTATATGAGAAAACGCATGGATGAGGAAGCAAAGCGCACAGGTTTTAACTACTCGCTGATTGCAACACCGGCGGAGGGCTTGTCTGGGCGTTTTGTACGAATTGATAAGAAAAAATATGGTGTAATCGCAGGTGTGACCGACCGCGACTACTATACCAACTCGTTCCATGTTCCGGTTTACCACAATATTTCGGCGTTTGAAAAGATTAAGCTGGAGGCACCATACCATGCCCTAACCAACGGCGGGCACATTACCTATGTGGAGTTGGACGGAGACCCTTGCAAGAACCTGGATGCGTTTGAGCGTGTTGTGCGCTGCATGAAAGAGAGCGGTATCGGCTACGGTTCAATCAATCACCCTGTTGACCGAGACCCTGTCTGCGGTTACACAGGCATCATCGATGATGTTTGCCCGCGCTGCGGCAGACATGAGGGCGAAGGTGTCAGCGTTGAGGTGCTCCGCAAGCTGGGCGTCTACCGCGGGAATACCGACAACTGCGGTTACTGCGGTGATATCAATGAAGAAAAAGACAGAACGATAAATGCAGTTTAATTTAGAGGAGGATGTCACGTATGAATCATAACACACAGATGGTAGGCGAAGGCGTAGGCTTTGAAAGAATTCGCCGCATTACAGGTTACCTGGTTGGTACTGTAGACCGTTTTAACAATGCAAAACGTGCCGAGGAGCATGACCGTGTAAAGCACGGGCTGGAGCCTGAAAGAATCTAGTGCCACGATAACGATAAAGCTGAAAGGACGGATTTCGATCCGTCCTTTTGAAATGGAGAGTTTAGATGGGAACGACAGTAAGAATAGCAGGTGTTGTGCGTGAATCGATTGTGGATGGACCGGGCATTCGCTTTGTGGTGTTTACACAGGGCTGTCCACACCACTGCGAAGGCTGCCACAACCCGCAGTCGCACGATTTTGAGGGCGGATATGACTGTGAGCTGAGTAAGATCACCGCTGAGCTGGATAAAAACCCGCTGCTTTCGGGTGTAACGTTTTCGGGCGGCGAGCCTTTCTGCCAGCCTGAGGCGCTTTATGAGCTGGCACAGGAGGTCAAGAAGCGGGGGCTTAACCTAATGACCTATTCGGGTTATACCTACGAGCAGCTTGCTGCTATGGCACTGCAACGTCCCGCTGTGGCGCAGCTGTTGAATGCCACCGATCTTCTGGTGGACGGGCGGTTTGTGCTTGCCGAGCGTGACCTTACGCTTACGTTTCGCGGCAGTCGCAACCAGCGTATTATTGATGTTGCCAAAACCCAGGAGGCAGGGCAGGTGGTATTGGCACAGCTATAATACCAATTTTTGATTGAATTTGGCATAAGCAATAAAAGAGGCACTCATCAAACGATGAGTGCCTCTTTTTATCAAAAACCTAAATCGCAAGTACAAATTTCAGAATAAAGAAAAACGAGAGCAACCAGGTAATCCAAGAAGTCTCTTTCACTTTACCGCTGAACAGCTTGATGACACAGTGAGAGATCAAACCAAAGCCAATACCGTTTGCAATGGAGTAGGTGAGGGGCATCATAGCAACGGTCAAAAAGCCGGGAATCGCCTCAGAGATATCGTCAAAGTTCATATTCTTGAGCCCGCTGATCATCAGCGCGCCTACAAAAATCAGTGCGGGTGCGGTTGCAACACCGGGGATCAAGCCGACAAACGGGGCGGCAACCAAAGCAAGCAGGAAGCAGCCGGCAGTTGTTGCGGAGGTAAGACCGGTTCTGCCACCCTCAGCAATACCGGCGGTGGATTCAACAAAGGTGGTAACGGTGGAGGTGCCAAGCAGTGCGCCGGCTGAGGTTGCAATGGCATCGGACAACAGGGCTTGCTTCATGCGGGGCATATTGCCCTCTTTATCCAGCAGCCCGGCCTGTCCGGCAGTGCCCAGCAGTGTTCCAATGGTATCAAACATATCGACCATAGAGAACGACAGAATCAATACCAGAACGGTTGCTATGGTAGAAGCAAGGTTTTTACCCGCAAACAGGGTTGCAAAGTCAAGACGGAGGAAAGAAACATCCATAAAATCTTTAGCCTGCGCTGCAAAATTGATCGAGAAAGATTCCGGCAAAGTTGCTACGCCAAACGGGAAGTAAGCTAGAATACCGGTAATGATGATACCGATGAGAATGGAACCCTTTACTCTTAGCTTATAAAGTGCGGTGATGATAAATAAGCCGAGCAGCGCGAGAATGGCACTCATAACAGGAATACGCATTTCGGGGTCGCCAATCGCAGAAAAATTGATGAGGCCAACTTGCACAGCAGGGTCGGGCACGACAATGTGTGCGCTCTGTAGGCCCAGATAAGCAAGGAACAAACCGATACCGCCGCTGATGGCGATTTTTACGTTTTGTGGAATAGCCTTTACAATTGCCTCACGTGCACCAATGATAGTGATGAGGATAAACAGCAAGCCTGACATAAATACAAGTGCCAGCGCACACTGGTATTGACCGATAACGTCCAGTTCTTGCCCTGTAACCTTTACCATGGCGGGCATAACGGTAAATGCGAAGAACGCGTTGAGCCCCATGCCTGAGGCCTGAGCAAACGGAATTTTGGCAAGAAACGCCATCAAAGCTGTACCGATGAAAGCCGAGATGCAGGTAGCGAAGAATACGCCGTTAAAAATTTGGCTGTTGCCCATAGAAAGCATGTTTGGGTTGACAAAGATGATGTACGCCATCGTAAAGAATGTGGTCAAACCGGCGACAATCTCGGTTTTTACCGTTGTACCGTGTTCTTTGAGCTGAAAATAGTTTTCCAATCCGCCCCGCTCCTTAACATTTGATTTTTTTCCCGACATTACAATACCCTCCCAAGTTGTAATTATTCTTAGAATTGCAGCAATAAAAGAGCACTGCAATCCAACAAGACAGAGAATAAGTAATACTATTAACAATTTGTGTACAATTCGATTTTAGCACAAGTTTCCATATTTTTGCAATACTTTTATTATAAAAATATAAAATATAACTAAATACACAACTCAAATTATTGGATATTAGTATTTATCACAAACAGAACAAAAAAACACCCCCGAATTTAATGTTTTCGGGGAGTGTTTTTTGCAATTTGCAATAATTATTTATTAAGGTTCGCTTCCAGAGTAGCAAGCTCTTTCTCGAGTGCTTTCGGTAGTTTGTCACCAAACCCTGCATAGAACTCGTGAATGCCGTTTACTTCCTCTTTCCACAAATCAACATCAACGTTGAGCAAATCTTTAATAGTATCAACGTCGATATCCAGACCTTCAATGTTGATGTCTTCGGCTTTTGGCTCATAACCGATCGGTGTCTCAACAGCGTCTGCTTTGCCGTTGCAACGGTCAATGATCCACATCAGAACTCTCATGTTATCGCCAAAGCCCGGCCAGATGAAGTGCCCCTCATCGTCGGTTCTGAACCAGTTAACATTAAAGATTTTAGGAGCTTTGTCGCCAAGCTTCTCGCCCATTTCCAGCCAGTGAGCAAAGTAGTCGCCCATGTGGTAGCCACAGAACGGCAGCATTGCCATTGGGTCACGGCGAACAACACCAACTGCACCAATTGCGGCAGCAGTGGTCTCAGAAGCCATAGTGGATCCTACGAATACACCATGCTCCCAGCTGCGAGACTGGTAAACCAGCGGAGCAGTTTTTGCACGACGGCCGCCAAAAATCATAGCGGAAATCGGCACGCCCTCAGGGTTGTTAAACTCTTTGCTGATGCAGGGGCAGTTTGTTGCAGGAGCGGTGAAACGAGAGTTGGGGTGAGCACCCTTCTCTGTAGCGGTTTTGCCGTTCCAGGGTTTGCCCAGCCAGTCGATTGCATTCTCCGGCGGGTTCTTATCAAGACCTTCCCACCAAACAGTGTTGTCATCCAGGTTATGAACAACGTTGGTGAAGATGGTGTTTTTCTTGGTGGATTCCAGCGCATTGAAGTTGGATTTTACATTGGTGCCGGGAGCAACGCCGAAGAAGCCGTTTTCGGGGTTGATTGCATACAGTCTGCCGTCTTTACCGGGTTTCAGCCATGCAATGTCGTCGCCGACAGTCCACACCTTATAGCCTTGTTTCTCGTAAACCTCGGGGGGAATAAGCATAGCAAGGTTGGTTTTACCGCAGGCAGAGGGGAAAGCAGCGGTGATGTAGGTAACTTCACCCTGCGGGTTCTCAATGCCGAGAATAAGCATATGCTCAGCCATCCAGCCCTCGTTTTTACCCTGATAAGAAGCAATACGCAGTGCAAAGCATTTTTTGCCGAGCAGTACGTTGCCGCCGTAAGCAGAGTTAATAGACCAAATGGTGTTGTCTTCGGGGAAGTGAACAATATAGCGGTTTTCGGGGTCTACATCCGCTTTGGAGTGCAGGCCGCGAACAAAGTCGTTAGAGGTATCGCCAAGGTTTTCGAAAGCAGCTTTGCCCATACGGGTCATAATATCCATATTGAGAACAACATAGATAGAGTCGCTCAACTCAACGCCTACTTTTGCAAGATCAGAGCCGATAGGACCCATAGAATAAGGAATAACGTACATGGTACGCCCTTTCATGACGCCATCGTACATCGGGGTAAGTTTCGCATACATCTCTTTGGGGTCGCACCAGTTGTTGGTGGGGCCTGCATCTTCTTCGCTTTTTGAGCAGATAAAGGTGCGCGATTCTACACGGGCAACGTCGTTCTGCAGGGTTCTGTGAAGCAGGCAGCCGGGAAGCTTCTCTTGGTTGAGTTCTTCCATCTCGCCGGAAGCAATAGCCTCGTTTCTTAAAGCAGAAAGCTGCTCCTCGCTGCCATCAATCCAGACGACATGGTCAGGCTTGCAAAGAGCAACCATTTCGTCTACCCAGTTGAGCACGTTTTTGTTGTTGGTGAGTGCCATATTCTTATCTCCTTTCGCCGACATTTCGTCGGATAAACCAAATTTTCCACAAATACATTATACCCTTAAAAAACATAAAATGCAATTAGATAAACGTAAAAGTTCATATATTGTTAAACATGTAACAAAAAGTTTGCAATTAGAACGGCAAATCATCTGAGCTGTCTACGTCTTCGTCCTCGTCCAAATCCAATTCGTCAGCAGGGGAAAGGTAGGTGTTGCCGTTATGGTTGCCGCAATAAACGCCCTTTTTAATGGGTGCGCATAAAAAGCCGATGATGATGCCGAGAAATAAAAACATTGCAGATAAAACGCAGATAAAGTTTTTACTCATAAAAGTTACCCCCTAATTTATTGCATTTAATAATTTGACGATTGGGTAATATGTCGTAACAACCGTACCGAGGTGCTCAGCCACTAATGGGCACGGATGCGCACCCGTTTAAAGAGAGGTTAGCAACATTGCCATTTTGGTGCTCATAGTATGCTTGAGCACCAATCATAGCTGCATTGTCACCACAAAGCGACAGCTCAGGCAGGTACAAGCGATACCCACGGCTGCTGCAGGCAGCTTCGAGTGCGGTGCGTAAACCGCTGTTAGCCGAAACACCGCCCGCCACAACAATGTTTTTGTAGGTGGTGTGCTCAGCGGCGAGCATCAGCTTGTCTGTAAGAATTTTACACACCGTGTACTGAAAAGAAGCAGCGAGGTCGTTGTTATCAATCGCTTCACCCTTTTGGTTTGCGTTGTGTACAAGATTAATGACTGCGGTTTTCAGCCCCGAAAAGCTGAAGTCGTACGGGCTGCCCTCTACGCGCGGAGTGGGCAGCTTATAAGCATTTGGGTTGCCGAGCTGTGCTGCCTTATCGATGTAAATGCCGCCGGGATAGTTAAAGCCCATTGAGCGGGCAGCTTTATCAAAGGCCTCTCCCGCCGCGTCGTCACGTGTTCTGCCAATTACACGAAAATCGGTGTAATCTTTTACCTCTATAATGTGGCTGTGACCGCCCGATGCCACAAGGCACAGAAACGGTGGTTTCAGCTCGGGATGTGTGATGTAATTTGCCGCAATGTGCCCGCGAATGTGGTGCACGGGAATGAGCGGCTTACCGCTTGCCAAAGAAAGCCCCTTTGCAAAATTTACCCCAACCAAAAGCGCGCCAATCAGCCCCGGTGCATAGGTGACTGCAATGGCGTCTACCTCGCTGAGGGTCATGTCGGCGTCGGCAAGCACCTGCTCGGTAATGCCTACAATATTTTCGGCGTGCCGGCGTGAGGCAATCTCCGGCACAACACCGCCATATTTTTGATGCTCCGCGACCTGTGAATGGATCACCGAGGCGAGCACCTTGCGTCCGTCCTCGACGATGGCGGCTGCGGTTTCGTCGCAGGAGGATTCGATTGCTAATATTTTCAAGCTAATACTTCCTATTCTTCGGAATGGATTATGGAAAGCTGCTTTTTCAGTTCAATACGAAAAAAGCTGTATTTGCAGTTTAACGGAATGTGCGTGTCATAATCAGGGCATCTTCAACCGGATTGACATAAAACTGCTTGCGCTCGCCCGCAACTTCAAAATCAAAGTCTTTATACAAGTGTAGTGCCGCCTCGTTAGAGCTTCGCACCTCAAGCGTAATAAAGCTTAGCTCGTGTTCCTTGGCGTGCTGCAACAATTCTTCAAGCAGGGCATGTGCAACACCATGGCGACGGTGCTTTTGGGTTACGGCGAGGTTCGCCATATAGCCCTCATCAATCACCTGTGTCATGCCCACATAGCCTGCGATTTCTCCGCCGTATTGCGCTACAAGAAAAACTGCAAGCGGGTTGCTTAGTTCCTCCGCAAGCGATTCGTAGCTCCATGGTGTGCTGAAGCACTCCGTCTCAATCTCTGCCAGGCGTTCGATATGCTCCGGTTTCATCGGTGTAATGGTAATACTTCGCCCTTCTATGTCCACTGATTTATCTCCTTTTACAACTATTGTACTTACAAAATTGAATTGCTCTCGTTACGGCATTGACCTTACAAAACCGTTTGCACGGCCGTTGCCAATGCATTCTTTCCCGGCTTACTATCGGAAAAACGATACTCTGGCCAAAAAATCGTAATTACAACTACTATAGTATAAAAAATTTTTTTATGCAAGAGAATTAGCCTGTAACAATTGCAATAAATTGGGTAAGGGTATGGATTTCACTGTCGCACAGCTGCGGTTTGGGGCAGGGGGTGCGCCGAGGGTTAAACCAGCAGGTAGAAATACCTGCGTTTTTGCCGCCCTGCATATCAGAGGTAAGCGAGTCACCCAATAGTATTGCACGGCTACGGTCGGTAATCTCCAGCTTTGCAAACAGCGCATCAAAAAATTCAGCGCGCGGCTTGTGAAAACCCAGTTCCTCCGAAATAAAAAGATCGGATATGTAGCTGTGGATATCGGAATGAGCAAGGCGCTTACGTTGTGTGGTGCCAATGCCGTTGGTTGCAATGTACAGCTTGCAGCCTGCCTCATGCAGTGTTTTGCAAAGCTGTGCTGCGCCATCAATGGTAAAATAGCCGTCACTCAAAGCATTTAGAAAGGTATGGTTAAACGCCTCACAGTCCACAGTAAAGCCAAGCTGTTCAAATAACAAGCGAAAACGCTCTACCTTTAGTGCGTCCTGCGTGGTTTCGCCTCGCTCCAGTGCATCCCACAGGCTTTGGTTTACCGTGCGGTACAGCAGGCGGTCTTCTTCGTGGTAGGGCAGATGAAACTCCTCCATCGCATGGCGGAATGCATGCGCCTCCGCCTGCTCAAAGTCAAACAGGGTTTCATCGGCATCCATTAAAATAATATCGTAATTCATAAGTTCCTCACAAAGTTTATTCTTCCCGGGTTTCCATAACGTCCAGTATCTTACGATACAAATCGGGATAGCTCTTTTTCAAGTTGATGGGTCGAAAGGTTTTGCTGTCTACCCACGCGTGCATTGTGCTGCCGGTGTTTACCGGTTTGGGCTCACCTTGCCGACGAATGGTGTAATCAAATTGGATGCGTGCGGGGGAAAGCACGCTCACACTGGTCTCCACAGTCAGCACATCCTCGTAGCGGGTTGCACTGATGTAACGGCAGTTTAGCTCGACCAGCGGTGTCATCACGCCCATCGCTTCCATTTCGGAATAGGTTATGCCCAGCGTTTTGATAAAATCGGTGCGCGCAACCTCGTACCATACCGGGTAGCTGGCGTGGTGAGCAACGCCCATTTGGTCAGTTTCGGCGTAACGCACGGTGATGCTGCTTTGGGATTTTATAAGACCATCTCCTGTGAAACGAATTTTATTCTATAATATAGCGCGAAAGAACCTCACGGGGCATTTCGGCAAAGCTATCTGCCGCACCCCAGTCAAAGCGGAACAGCCCTTCTCCGCCACCCCCGCCCACCGAGTGAACATGGGTAACACCTCCGGCGTTATGCAGGGTAACGGTAAGCGTTACACGGTTGCCCGCGCGGAAGAAGTGTTTTTCAAACACAGCCACAATTACCTGCACGCCTTCGGGCCCCAAGACGGTATATTGGTCGATCATCTCGCCGGTAAAGCTGCCGTGCTGGACGGTGTCTTTCAGCTCACTCAGTGCCATGTGCGGGGGAATCGAAACCTTAAAATCAACTGCCATAGCTGCAGCCTCCTGTCACAGATAGGTTTGGAAAAATTCAGCGGTATCCGCAATGGGCACGAAACCGGCTTATTCATGCAGTTCCAGTGGCAGCCCGTCGGGGTCGCGGAAGAACGTCATTTTTTTGCCTGTAAACTCATCAATGCGAACAGGCTCGGTTTCAATCCCCTTGCTGTTCAGTTCCTCAATTACATCCTCAATGCAATCCACCGCAAACGCCAAATGCCGCAGCCCGCAGGCCTCTGGTTGGGTTACGCGGGCGGGGCTGCCGGGCATGCCAAACAGTTCGAGCTCGCTGTCGCCAAATTTAAGGTCAAGCTTATAGTCCCCTCTGCTTTCGCGGTAATTCTCCCGTACAATTTCAAACCCGAGCAAATCAACGTAAAACTGCTTTGATTTCTCATAGTCCGATACAATAATGGCGACATGGTGCAGTGCCTGCAGATTCATGCAATCCACCTCTTCTGTTTTTATTTATTCACGGAACAATCGTTAGAGGGCATCAAACCATGTGCTGCCCTCTTTGGCATCGGCGGTAAGGGGTACCTTCAAACTTGCCGCATGCTCCATTTCTTCTTTTACAATTTGCTTTGCATGTTCCACTTCATCAAGCGGTGCTTCTACAATCAGCTCATCGTGCACTTGCAAAATAAGCTTTGCCTGCATGCCCTCTGCTTCCAGACGGTTGTAGACGCGTACCATCGCAATTTTGATGATATCCGCCGCCGAGCCTTGAATGGGGGCGTTCATGGCGACGCGCTCGCCAAAGCTGCGCAGGTTGTGGTTGCTGCTCGAAAGCTCA
Organism: Hydrogenoanaerobacterium sp.; assembly: GCF_032017025.1. Classification (NCBI taxonomy): domain Bacteria; kingdom Bacillati; phylum Bacillota; class Clostridia; order Eubacteriales; family Oscillospiraceae; genus Hydrogenoanaerobacterium; species Hydrogenoanaerobacterium sp. The sequence goes on along the minus strand of NZ_DALZQO010000008.1, from coordinate 1,933 downwards.
GGCAGATATCGGCGGCGCCCCCACAGGGTGGCAACAAAGCCGTGCTCCTTACCGAACGCAACGGTATCTTCCATATACTGCTTTACGCCCGAATAGGTTTTTAGGTAGCCCTTGATGTAGCTGTCTGCCTCCGATACGGTGACTCCGATATCCTGCGAAAGCGAAAACGCCGAGATACCGTACACAATGCCAAAGTTGACCGCCTTCGCACGCGAGCGCATGGTGGGGGTGACAAACAGCGGCGGCAAATCGAACACCTGCGACGCGGTCTGAGTGTGGATATCTTCACCGGTGCGGAACGCCTCGGACATATTTTGGTCGCCCGAGATGTGTGCCAAAACGCGCAGCTCAATCTGCGAATAGTCGGCATCCACCAGCTTACAGCCGGCCTTTGCACCAAAAAATTTGCGCAGATTGCTGCCGATTTCGGTGCGCACAGGGATGTTCTGCAGATTCGGCTCGGTGGAGCTGATGCGCCCTGTACGCGTCTCGGTTTGCTGGAAGCTTGTGTGGATGCGCCCGTCATTGTGCACCGTCGCCAGCAACCCCACCACATAGGTGGATTTTAGCTTGGTCAACTTGCGGTATTCCAAAATGCTTTCAATAATCGGGTGTTTGCCGCGCAGCGAGTCGAGCACATCGGCGTTGGTAGAGTAACCCGTTTTGGTTTTCTTTTTGGTGGGCAGCCCGAGGTCGACAAATAGCACCTCGCCGAGCTGTGCCGGTGAATTGACATTAAACTCTTTGCCCGAATACTCAAAAATTTGCTTTTGATGGCGCGCAATGTCCACATCCAGCTCATTGCCAAATGCGGTGAGTGCCTCGGTGTCGATGGCGAAACCGATGACCTCCATCGAGGCAAGCACCTTGGAGAGCGGAAGCTCGATGTTGTAAAGCAGGTTATCCTGCTCGTTTGCGTTTATCTCCTCCGCCAGCTTATTGCACAGCGAAGAGAACACCGTACAGTCGGCAGCGAGGTCTACACAGCTTTCGGGCACTTCACCTTTTAATTCAAAGCTCTCCGCCCCGCTGTTTGAGGCGAGCGCGGGCAGCGTATAGTTGGTGGAATTGGGGTTGAGCAGATACCCGGCAAGCAGGGTATCGAATGCTATATTTTGAATTTTCACGTTATTAATAAACGAATAGCGATAGAGTTGTTTTACATTTTCAGTTCGAATTTTCCACGAGCCTTTGAGGAAACGGTTGAAAATAGTGCGGCTCTCAGTAAAGGCTACTTTTTTATCAAAAATAATGGCACAGCGTAAAAATGTATCACCCTCCCACCGGCAAAGCAAATCGACGGTGGCATCCTGCGCATCATCCAGTGCGCGCAGCATTTCCTCCAGCT
>NZ_DALZQO010000008.1:0-575 GCF_032017025.1 Hydrogenoanaerobacterium sp. | reverse complement strand
GGTCACAAGCAAAACAGAGGCGGGGGCTGCGGGCTGCCCGCCGTCCGATACAACCGTGGCTGCACCGTCAGCGTTTACACCCAGCCGATCAATCATTTTGTACATTTCAAGCCTTGAGAGCAAGCGCGCAGCCTCACCGTGCTGAATTTCACCGCGCTTGTAGCAGTCAAAGTCGGTGCAGACGGGTACTTCACAAAAAATAGTGGCCAGCTCTTTCGAAAGAAAGGCCATGTCGCGGTCGGCAATCAGCTTTTGCCGCATGGCGGGTTTTACATCGATGGTATCGATCTGCTCATAAATTTTTTCCACCGAGCCATACTGTGTAATAAGCTGCGTTGCGCCCTTTTCACCAATTCCCTTGACACCGGGGATGTTGTCGGAGCTGTCACCCATAATCGCCTTGAGGTCGATTAGCTGAATGGGGTCGATGCCGTAACGTTCACGAAATGCGGCGGTATCGTACAGGGTGGCGTCCGGTTGCCCCATTTTGGTGGTGGCAAGGCGCACGGTGACGTAGTGGACAATCAGCTGCAGGCTGTCCTTATCTCCTGTAGCAATGACGCATTCATTTTTGT
>NZ_DALZQO010000007.1:71676-126700 GCF_032017025.1 Hydrogenoanaerobacterium sp. | reverse complement strand
TTAAGCCCTTATAGGGCTCGTGCAAGCCACCCCTTTTAGGGGTGGTCTTGACTGACTATACGGTAACTTGAAACAGACGCTCAAAGTTTTGATATAGAATCTGATCGTTCTCTTTATCGGTAAGGTTCAGCTTTAAAAAGCGGTCGAGCTCGGTTGCATGGTCCCACATGGGGAAATCGGTGCCAAACAACAGCTTCGCTGCGCCAAAATGGTGAATCAGCCCCACAGCCTCGTCGGGGGTAAGCTTCCAAAGACTGCTGGAGGTATCAAAATAGACATTGTCACACAGCAAATATTTTGCTGCATCGCTCCAGCGCTGGTAGCCGCCGAAATGTGCCGCAATGCAAACAAGGTCGGGCAGCTGCTGCATCACGTTGCAAAGGCGCTGTGGTGCAGAAAAATCGTAGCGGTCATCGCCCATATGGAACAGAATGGGCAGCCCTGCGTCACGAATTTTGCGGTAGACAGGAATCATGCGGGGGTCATCGATGTTAAATTTTTGAAAGTCGGGGTGTAGCTTGGCTCCGCGCAGCCCCATTTGGCATACGCGTTCTATTTCCTGTTCCCAATCGGTCTGCTGCGGGTGCAATGCCCCAAAGCCCAGAAACTGCGGGTATTTTTGGCACTTTTCAAAGATAAAATCATTGATGGAACGTACCTGCTCCGGCTTGGTGGCGACAGAACAAACCAGATATTTTGCTACGCCGATTTTACCGCCGCTTTGCACCAGCGCATGCGGAAACCCAATTCGCTCTATGCCTATGCCATAAAACTGCCCTACCGAAGCGGTGGCTTTTTCTGCAATTTTACCGGGATAGATGTGGGTGTGCGCATCTGTAATCTTCAGTATTCTTCCGTTGTGTATGATTTGCATGGTATCTCCCTACTTCTTATCCTTGAGCAGATCACGGATCTCGGCAAGCAGCTCTGTCTCGGTAGGGGCAGGGGCGGCGGGGATTTCCTCTTTTTTCTGCTTGTCTTTTTTTCGGTTGATGACCTTAATTGCTATAAAAATAGAGAATGCAATGATTAAAAAGTCGATAATATTTTGGATAAAGCTACCGTACAGGATTGCTGCCTCAGGTTTTACGATTTCACCGGCAACAATCTCCGCCGGGCTGAGGATATACTTCATCTTATTAAAGTCCATACCGGCGGTAATAAAGCCGAAAAACGGCATGATAATGTCGTTTACCAGCGAGCTTACAATTTTGCCGAATGCACCGCCGATGATAACACCGACAGCCATATCAAGTACATTACCTTTAAAGGCGAATTTTTTAAAGTCTTTCCACATGAGAAACCCTCCAAAGTTGATAGATTTGTTTTGTTTCTTTTATTATAAAACTGTTTCCCCCAAAAGCCAAATGTTATTTATTCGAAACTTTGTAGCCGGTTGTAAAATCGACGGGGTTCATCAGTTTTTCGCCTGCGAGATAAGCAGAAAGGTTTTGCTCGGCAATGCGCAGAATGCGTTGGTGGGTTTCGCCGTCGTGGTAGCCGCCCGATACATGCGGGGTGATGATAACGTTCTCCAACCCCCACATACGGTGGTCGGCAGGCAAAGGCTCAGGGTCGGTTACATCCACTGCAGCCCCTTTTAAATGACCGCTTTCCAGCGCGTTACAAAGCGCTTCGGTATCAACTGCACTGCCGCGCCCCACATTAATTAAAACCGCACCCTGTTTGCAGAGCGATAGGCGCTCTTGGTTCATCAACCCCTTGGTAGCGGGGGTTTCGGGCAGGCAAAGTGCTACTACGTCGGCACGGGGCAGCAGTGCGTCGAGCTGTTCGGTCAGGTACAATTCATCTATAAACTCAGGCTTTGCAGTACCGCTGCGGCGCAAGCCAATGGTATAGCCGCCGAATGCCTTGATGCGCCTTGCAAATTCACTGCCGATATCCCCAAGTCCCACAATCAGCACGGTAGAGCCATAGATAGATTTGGTGCTGCCAAGGTCCTTCCACAAACCTTTGTGCTGGTGGTCGCGGTAACGGTGCAGGTCTTTGTACAGCGTCAGCAGTACGCCAACCATATATTCCGAAATTGCAAGCCCATATGCCCCCGTTGCGTTGCATAGCTTTACGCCTGCCGGCAGCACGCCCTCGGGGATATAGCGGTTTGCACCCGCGCTGTTGAGCTGCAATAGCTCAAGATTCGGCGAATCTTTGAGCATAAAAGCAGGCGGAGAACCGAGAATGATGTTTGCTGCCTGCACCTGTTCTTTGGTAACGGTTCGTTCTTTCGCGTAGGTGAACTCAGCGTCCGGTGCTATTTGCTCCAGATGCTTTTTATGCGCATCATCCATCGGGATGAGAACCAATACTTGTTTTGACATGGGTAAAGCTCCTTTCGGTGATCAGCTGTTATTGCCGAGATCGGACATATTGTATAAATGAGAGTAAATGCCTTGCTTTGCGAGCAGCTCTTCGTGGCTGCCCTGTTCTTCAATGCCATTTTCGGTGAGCACCAATATGGTGGCGGCATTGCGGATGGTGGTGAGACGGTGCGCAATGGTAAAGGTGGTGCGCCCGTGCGCCAGTTTTTCCAGTGACTGCTGCACAAGGCGCTCGCTTTCGTTATCCAGTGCCGAGGTTGCTTCATCCAGAATCAAAATCGGTGGGTTTTTGAGGAATACCCGAGCAATGCTGATGCGCTGCTTCTGCCCGCCCGAAAGCTTCACTCCGCGTTCACCCACGTAGGAGCTGTAACCGCCGGAAAGCCCGAGGATAAACTCATGTGCACCCGCAAGCTTTGCCGCCTCAATAATCTCCTCTTCGGTAGCGCCCGGTCTGCCGTACGCAATGTTTTCGTACACAGTGCCTGAAAACAGGTAAACATCCTGCTGCACCACACCAATTTGTGAGCGCAGCGAGTGCAGCGAAAAATCGCGGATATCTTTGCCGTCAATGAGGATTCTGCCTGCGGTAACATCGTAAAAACGGGGGATGAGATTGCACAGCGTGGTTTTGCCACCGCCCGAAGGGCCTACCAGTGCGATGTTATCGCCCGGCTTTACGTGCAGGTGGATGTTTGAAAGCACGTTCTCCTGATCATTTTCATAGTGGAAATCGACATGCTCAAAGCGAATATCACCGGCGACGTCCTTCAGTTCCTGAGCATCGGGCGAATCGGTAATGTCCACAGGGGTATCCATTACCTCCAAAAAGCGCTCAATACCGGTCATGCCGCGCTGAAATTGTTCGGTAAATTCTACAATACGGCGGATGGTGGTGAGCAAAGTGGTCACATACAGCAGATAGGCGATGAGGTCAGCGGGGGTAATTTTACCTTTTATCATAAATAAAGCACCCGCCACCACCACGGTGATGTACATAATGCCGTCAAACAGGCGCGTGGTGCTGTGAAACCCTGCCATGTAGCGGTACATATCTTTTTTTATCCCGAGGAAATCACCGTTGCCCTGCTCGAACTTTTCCTCCTCAATCTCCTCGTTGGCAAACGATTTTACCACGCGCACACCCAGCAGGCTATCCTCCACCTGCGAGTTGAGCTCGCCGATCTGATGGCGCGATGCTTTAAACGCGCGGCGCATTTTTCGGTTAAAATGCGTGCAGCACACCAGCATAATGGGAATAACGGAGAAAATAATCAGCGTGAGTGGTAGGCTCATAGAAGAAAGAATGATGAAAGACACCACGATTTTTACGCCTGCAATAAAAAACTCCTCGGGGCAGTGGTGTGCAAACTCTGTAATTTCAAATAAATCGCTGGTGAGGCGCGCCATAATCTGCCCGATTTTGGTGTTGTCGTAATAGGAGTAGGGCAGGCGCTGCAAATGTGCAAACAGGTCGGTACGCATATCCGTTTCGATATGCGCGCCCATCATATGCCCTACGTTTGCCATGTAATAATAAGCCGCCGTATCGATGATACGCAGCACAAGGTACAGCGCACCGGTGGTGAGGATGAGCTGCACGGTAAGGCTTTGCGGGTCGTTTGCGCCCGTGTTGGTGATGTAGCGCACAATCAGCGGAAGAACCATTTCACAAACGGTGGTGAGCGCAGCGCAAACCAAGTCAAGGGCTAAAATACCGCTGTACTTTTTAAAGTAAGGGGCAAAGCGTCTAATCAAGGTACTTGTCTTCATACTTCTGGTGTTGTTCATGATAACCCGCTTCCCAAAGCTTTTAAAAACGACAAATTTTTGTTTGCCTTTGTTTTCTGAAAAGCTCTAACATAATTGATAAAATAAGTATACTATAAAATTGGGTAAAGGAAAAGATGAAAAGCATCAGCTCCTCATCTTTTTACGGTTGCATTTATCGGATAACGGTTGCTTCCAGCCCTGCAGGCTTTTGTACCGGCAGTTCCACAAGCTCCCGGTTTTCGCCGAATTTTAACGGAGTAACATCTGAGCCGGTGTATTTGAGCATGTCACGCAGACGGTTTTTTTCATCGGCCGAATAAAAGATATACGAAACCCCTTGGCGTTTCGCTCTGCCTGTACGCCCAATGCGGTGGGTGTAATACTCGTTTTCGTTGGGCATTTCAAAGTTAAACACAGCATCTACATCGTCCACGTCAATGCCGCGCGCTGCAACGTCGGTTGCAACGAGAAAATCAATCTTCCCCGATTTAAACTGAGCCATAATGCTGTTGCGTGCGGCTTGGTTCATATCGCCGTTTAGGCACTCGGCTTGCAGCCCCCGTTCCGACAACTGATTCCGCAGTGCCTCGGTGCCGTATTTGGTGTTGCAGAATAAAATAGCCTTTTTAATCTCCTTCAGCCGAATAATATCGATGACATCCTCCAGCTTTTGGCTGCCCTGTGTCTCCATGCTGTACTGGGCAATCATCGGCTTGCTCTCCTGCACCGGCAGCACCACCAGTTCCACTGCATCGCGCTGATACAACCAACCAATATCCATAACAGGGCGGGAGATGGTTGCCGAGAACATTGCCATAATTTTATTCTTGGGCAGCTTGTCCAAAATAAAACGTACATCTTTAAAAAAGCCCATGTCGAGCATTTCGTCTGCCTCATCAAGCACAATGTTCTGCACCTTGTTTAGGCGCAGCGTACCACGTTTGAAGTGGTCAATAAGCCTGCCGGGGGTGGCAACTACGATCTGGGGGTTGTTTTTTAGTGCCGCAAACTGTTTGCCAATCGGCTGCCCGCCGTATACTGCAACCACTTTGAGCCCTGCCTTAAACTGCGCCAGTTCACGCAGCTCATCTACAATTTGTGTGCACAGCTCACGTGTGGGGCAAAGCACTAATGCCTGCAGGCACTGCTGGCTCATATCAATTTTTTCAATGATGGGGATACCAAATGCGCAGGTTTTGCCTGTGCCGGTGGGGGCTTTTGCAATCACCTCGCGTCCATCGAGCATGACAGGAATTGCCTTCTGCTGAATTTCTGTCATTTGGGAGAAACCCATTTTCTCGACTGCTTTTAGTATCTCTGCCGAAACCGGAAGTTCGTTGTAGTTTATCATTCCGCCTTGTTTCCTCTCTAGTATCAAACAAAATCTATCTAATTAATATTAATTATACCACAGGCAAAGGCTTCTGCAAAGGGGGAACAATCTTTCGTCTAGCCGGTTGTAACATTTTACCAGAGGGGCTAATTTTATAACGAACCATTAAACCTACCCGGAGTTACACCGACAACTTTTTTAAATTTTTTGATAAAATAAAAGTAGTCGTTAAAGCCTACGGCTTCGCTGATTTCATTGAGGCTTAGGTTGGTGGTCTGCAAAAGCTGCTTTGCTTTTCCAATACGCAGCTCCGTCAGGTATTGAGAGTAGGTGAGGCCGGTCTCGTTTTTTACCAGCTGGCTTACATAGGAGGAGTTCATGTGGAACAGCTCTGAAAGCTTTTTTAACGAGATATCCTTCTCGTAATTTTCATTGAGGTATTTGATAATCTTCATAAAAGAGGACGCGGAGGAAGCATCTTGTGTTTCTCGCATGGGCGGTACGCACAGTGTATTCAACATTTCTGAAAGGATATCCTCGAAGCAGCCGTACTCCACAGCAAGCTGTTCATATCCGTACAGATAATACTCTTCCCCCTCCAGAATTGTGCCTAACAGTTTGCTGGAATAGATGTAATTATAAAACCGAAATGCAGAGCGCAGGTTAAACAACATCGAACAGTTTGCCGTCTGCAACTTTTCTAAAAAGGCTTTTAGCTGTTCCGGCGCGATTAGTGCCTGCTTCATCTGCGAGAACAGATCGTCTGTAAGCGGCCCCTCTACCAGTTTTTCACACACGGTAGGCGTGCTGCTAATAAAAAACTGGTATGCCATGATGGTGGTGTCTGAAATAGCATCTTTTAACTGGCTCGGCGCAACAGCAGCAGGCCAGATGCCGATTCCGCCTTTTTCGCCTGTATAGCAAATCAGTTCATTGGCGGCTTTTCTGTTTAGCGGACGTGAGGAGAAATATAGGTATTTGTGTTTGCCGAGTTTGAGGGTAAGCTCCGCACCGAGTTGTTTGGCAATATTATGTACCCTCACCGAAACTGCAATATAGTAACGCGGGGCAACCACCCCTAATTCCTCAAAAATCTCGGCAATTTGATGCTCGTTGCCTTCTTCAATGCTGTCCAGCAGGGAATCGCCGTTTAAAGTGGTTTCTTTGCGTATATTTTTTACCGCGATGCGCAAAAACGCAATCATTTCATTTTCTATAATCGGCTTAAGGCAATACCCCAGCACCTGCAATTGAATGGCTCGTTTTGCATAATCAAAATCGGCATAACCGCTTACAATAATAATTTGTATGTTCGGATTGATTTCATGGAGGCTTTGGCAAAGCTCCAATCCGTCGAGCCCCGGCATGCGGATATCGGTTACCACAATATCCACGCATTCCTCTTGGGCAAGGCGAAGCGCTTCGTTGCCATCTGTTGCGGTTGCGGCTACCTCCAGGCCAAGTTGTGTCCAGGGGATAGAGGTTTGTAAAAATTTTAAAATTCGGTTTTCATCATCAGCAAGCATTACCTTGAACATTGGTCAATTCTCCTTTGCGTATTATTGGAGCTTTTTTTCATAAGGAATACGGAGCAGAACCCTAGTGCCTATGCCTTCCTGGCTTTCCACAGTGATGCCATATTGCACCCCGTAGGTCAATAAAATGCGATGCTGTACATTCAGCAGCCCCACATGCTGCCCTGTAAAATCGTTCACCCGGGTCATGCCGGCTAATTGTTCCCGCAAGGTTTTTAACTGCCCCGCAGGTATACCTACGCCGTCATCCTGAATGGTAATGAGCAGAGCATCTTCCTGCAGACGTGCCCCGATAAACAGTGTACCTTTCTCTGATTTTGGCTCTAACCCGTGGTATACAGCGTTTTCTACCAGGGGCTGCAATAAAAACTTTATCATGGGCACGTCCTTCACATTTTCCCGTATGCTGTAGATGACGTTCAGTTTGTCGGGAAAGCGTGCCTGCTGGATATCCAGATATGCCTGCGTGATCTCAAATTCTTGCTTCAGGGGTACGATTGCGCTGCCTTTTACGTTATAACGGAACAGCTTGCCCATAGCGCCTGCGATGGAGGCGATTTCGGGTGTGTTTTGTTCAACCGCAATATCTCGGATGGATTCCAGCGCATTATACAAAAAGTGCGGGTTAATCTGGCTGCGTAAAAAATCAAGCTCGGCCTGTTTTTTCCCAAGCTTTGTTTCATACAAATTAACGGTAGCATCGTATAACTCGGCGGTGAGCCGTTCCTCCTCCTCCAGCAGCTCCGCAAAAGACTGGTTTAAGGTGCGTATCTCACTGCAGCCATCCAGAACAAGCTCTTTGTATTGGCCTGACAAAGGTGCTTCCTTTATCTGCTGAATATAGCGGGAGAACTGCTCCAGAGGAGTGACCATATTGCGTAAAATGGTGTACATCAGTGCAACCAGAATAGAAAATGCGGCCAGTACAACCATTACAATCCAGATTGTAGCCTGAATCACATCGTGGTTGAGTGCCTGCCGGTCAATGGCACTAATCATGTAATATCCTGCATCGGGTACGGGCGTGATATAAATCAAGTAATCCTGTGTTTCAAGAACACAGGTATCATCCTGACAAAATTCAGACAATTGTCCGCTCTGTGCCAAAATATCTGCACCGATTTCAGCAGAACAGTTAAACGGAAAGATATCACCGTCGGAGTCTGCAAGTACAAACGAGGTGGAGCCTCGCTCTGCCCGAGGCAGCGAGATGGGTGATTTTGCCGGATCGATGGAAAGGATAATACTGCCAAGATGCTCCCCGTAATGGGCAGAGTCGTGCATGCCGTATACATTGCGCCCAAAAACGAGCCGCTGTCCTTCCGGCGCGTTACTGATTTTAAGCGGGGTGCTTTGGATACCAAAACTCTGTGTTCCGTATTTGCCCTCTATTGTCTGGGCGAATTTCAGCAGGGTTTTGGAATCGAAAAAGTTGGACCAGCTCAGCTCGTCCGTAATGAGGGCAATATCACTGATATCCTGATTCATGATGGAGTAAGACGAGAACTGCACCAGCGTGCTGTTGATATATCTTTGAGTGTCCTCTGTGTAAGGCGAAAGCATCAGCCGTTCTATATTCTGGTCGAACAGAAGACTGGTGAAGATAGAATCGATGCGTTTAAAAAGATACTGCATTTCGCCATCAAATTTCTGGGCGGTATTTCGGGCATAGGCCGTAGCGTTTTTCACCATCAGATTATCCAATGCCATATAAGAAATCGTAGCCAAAGCAAAGCAGAGTACAAGCAGGCAGGCTAGAATAATTTTAAATTGTTTCTTGATAGAAAACTTGGAAAGTTTCACTGCAGTCCCTTCTTTCTGTTGATTTTATTATAACATGATCACCACTCGGTAAATATGGAGAAATGTTATATGGTGTCCTAATAAAATTCCATATTTCGCTCAAACTGAACAATTTACATAGAAAATATAAAATAATTACATTTTTTATAGGAAAAAGACCTTGAAAATGTCCATACCCATCCCAGTTGCCGTTTTGTATAATAAGGGTAAAAAGAGGGGCATCCATCCGGGAAGATGTAGGATGGCAATAGAGTGATAGGTGAGAAAATGAACAGACAAAAAACTACAACAACAACTTTACAACATTCAATCTGGAAACGAATGAAGAACGACTGGCTGCTTTATGCAATGCTGCTGCCCGTATTGGCTTGGTATTTGATCTTTTGTTATTTACCCATGGGCGGCGTGACCCTTGCTTTTAAAAACTATCGATATGATATGGGGCTTTGGGGCAGCCCTTGGGTAGGCTTTGAACACTTTAAAACCATGTTTCAGGATGCGGAATTCTGGCGCGCATTCAAAAACACACTGATATTCAGTTTCGGTAAGCTGTTGTTTCATTTCCCGGTTCCCATTGTGGTGGCAACCTTACTCAATGAAATACGGCACCCGCGTACAAAAAAGTTTTTTCAAACGGTATTTACGTTTCCTCACTTCATCTCATGGGTTGTGCTTTCCGGTATTCTGATCAATATGTTTGCATCAAACGGTATTGTCAACCAGCTGTTTGGTGTACTGGGTTTACCTGAGGTTTCGCCGCTGGTGTCGCTTACTTCTTTTCGTCCGTTTATTTGGGTTTCAAACATCTGGAAGGAGTTTGGTTGGGATTCAATCATTTATATGGCAGCACTTACGGGTATTGACCCTCAGCTGTACGAAGCCGCCAGCATAGACGGTGCAAACAGGCTGCAGAAAATGCGGCACATCACCTGGCCGGGTATTCGCGGAACGGTTTGTATTATGCTTATTTTGCAAATCGGCGGCATTATGGGTGGTGCCTCGTTTGACCAAGTATTCAATCTTTACTCCTCGCCCGTTTACCCGGTGGCAGATATCATCGACACCTATGTATTTCGCCAATCTTTCAGCGTAGGAACGAACTTTGGTTACACTACGGCAATCGGCCTTTTAAAATCGTTGATTGGCGTTATTATGATTACGGTTGCCAACAAGGTTGTGACCAAAGCGGGCGAAGAGGGCTTATACTAGAAAGAAGGTATTTTATATGCAAACTGCGAAATCGGTTGCGAAAAATCGTCGGCACATTTCACCCTTTGAAATTTCTCTTTACATATTCTTTGGTTTGCTGGCCGTGATTACCATTTACCCCTTTTATAATGTATTTATTGTTTCGCTTTCAAATACGATTGCCAACGCCACCCATACACCCTATTTGTATCCTCATGTCATCGACCTTACCGGTTACAAAACCATTATCAACGACCCATACTTTTTTAAATCATTGCGTACAACATTGTTTGTTACTATTGTAGGTACTGCGCTGAATATGCTTTTTTCGGTTACAGCAGCGTATGTTCTTTCCAAAAAGCGTCTTGTCGGACGCAATATTATCTTAAGTGTCATTTTGTTTACAATGCTGTTTTCGGGCGGTATGATACCGACCTACCTTGTAGTAAGCGGTTTAGGGTTGACGAATAGTATCTGGTCAATGATTTTACCGTGTTTGATTAACACCTACTACCTAATCATTATGAAAAACTACTTCGCCAGCCTGCCGCCCAGCCTAGAGGAAGCAGCACGTATTGACGGTGCGAACGAATTTGTGGTGCTTACACGCATTTATATTCCAATTTCAGCGCCTTTTATGGCTACTTTCGCATTGTTTTATGCCGTTGAACGCTGGAACGAATGGTGGAATGCGTTTTTGTATATCAACGACAAAAGCATTAAGCCTCTGCAAATCTACCTAAGGGATGTCTTGGTGAACTTTAACAGCCAGCTTGCCACACAGGCACAGTCCATTATGAGTTCGCAGGGTAAGGTGTTCGTCCAGTCCATCCAGATGGCTACGATCATCATCACCATGCTCCCCATTCTGTGTGTATATCCTTTTGTCCAAAAATATTTTGTCAAAGGAGTTATGGTCGGTTCTGTAAAGGAATAGGTCATTATGGTAAAATAATAAAAAGGAGAATCTACATGAAAAAAACAACAAGAGTATTATCACTGGCAATGGCACTTGTTCTGTCTGTTGGCATGCTCACAGGCTGTGGCGGAAAACCTGTTTCCAGCACACCTGCTGCGGGCGAAGCCGGAAGTGAAAGTTCTGCGGCGGTAGCCGAATCTTCAAAACCCGTAGAGATCAGCATTGCCATCTGGGGTGCAGAGGATGGTTTATCCGGCGGCGAAAATGACAAAGTTCTGAAAACACTCGAGGAAAAAACCGGTGTGCGCCTGGTTCCTCAGAACGTAACCTGGGACGATGCAGAGCAGAAAATTCAGCTGTGGGCCACCAATGGCCAGCTGCCCGATATTTTCAGCGGCGATTTTGTCGGCAAATCGTTTTTCTTCAACTGGGTGGAACAGGGTGTTATCCGCGCCCTGCCCGATGACCTGTCTGCATACCCGAATTTAAAAGAATATCTGACAATGGAACGTGCGGTAGCAGCAAAGCAGGACGGTAAATACTATATGGTTCCCCGCCAGACCTACGGCGATATCTCTTACAGCGTACAAGATCGCAACGTGGTTTACCGCTGGGACTTAGCGCAGAAAGCCGGTGTCACCAAAGAGCCGGAAACCTACGATGAATTCCACGATATGATCAAAAAAATTATTGCAGCCGACCCTGAGGGTAAAAAAGTCAGCGGTATGACGCAGGCTCTGCCTCAGCTTCTTGGAGGATTTATTTACCCTTACGGTGGCATCATCGATAAAAAATGGGTCGAAAAAGACGGCCAGTTTACACCAAGTTATTTTGCAGGCGACCTGAAAGCCTCAATGCAGCTTGCCCGCGATATGTACAAAGAAGGCACCATTGAAAAGGACATTGCCCTTGCCAAGCTGGATACCTCCAAAGAGAAGTTCCTGCAGGGGCAGAGCGCTGCTATGGTATTTGCCGGGTCGGGCCCTGCATGGCTGTATAACCAAATTGGGCGTGATTACGAGACCCTGTACGGGCGCAAATTCCTCGACGATATACGTATTGCAAAGTTGTACCCCGGTGCCGACGGTAAAAAATACTATTTTGTAGATACCGAGTCTTGGTCTGAAAGCTACATTTCCTCCAAGGTGGATGACGAGAAGATGGCCGCCATCTGCAAGCTGTTCGACTTCCTGTACTCCGAAGAGGGCATCCGCCTTATGTTCTGCGGAATTGAAGGCGAAGACTATGAGATTTCCGGCCGCATGACGGTTATGAAAGAAGGCGTAGTTTTGGCGGATAAGTACCCCTTCATGAATCCAAACTCCAACATCAACAGCATTGCAATGTGGAACCCTGGTGACTGGGATTCGAGATTCCCCTCGAACAACCCTGCCGAGTATCGCGCCCTGAACGACGCACGCCACGAGGATGCTATGAACAACGGTACTCTGCCCAAGTACTACGATGCTATCATGTTCCTTTCCACCCCGCTTAAGGATAAGTTTGTATATAACACCAACGATGACTTAATGCAGATTATGATGGGCACCGAGCCTGTGGATAAAATGGTGGATGACCTGATGGCTCAATACGAAACCAAGGGGCTGTCGAGCATGCTCAAAGAAGTCAACGAAGCTGCCGCAAAAGCCGGCATCAGCAAATAAGACCTAAACTATACTTAGCTATGGGTATGGCACGGGCCCTTTTCCGGGCTCGTGCCATATTTCTTTCAGAAAGGAAAAACAAAGATGGAGAACCATACATTTTACGGCGTCCTCACTTCGCGGGAGGAATTTCTATACCCGGACAGCAGCTGCTCAGTTCTTCCGACTTCGCTGTGTCTGGCTGCTGCACAAAACGGTCTGCGTGGCATTCAGGTTTTGCTCAAAACCAGTGGGGACACAGTAAAACTTCATCTGGAAAGCGAAAGCTTTGAGCCGCAATGGTATCGCATGGTTAAAGTTCCTGTGGAATACAACACCGGCGATGGGGTGGAGCAGGGCGGCGGCATGGTGCTGGAAAGCCGCCCAGCTGAGAAGCCGGCCTATGCCACCCGGCTGGCACCCTTTTGGGTGTATGACTGTCTGGCACCTGCCGCGGAGGGAATGGTGCAAACAGCAGACGGCCTTGCCGCTGTTTACTTCTGCCTTCACCCGAAAAGGGAGCTGGCGGCAGGGGAACACACCGCCCTGCTTTCTATCGAAACCGACGAGGGCAGATACACTTGTACCCTTACCATACAGGTGTATCCGGTAAACATCCCCGCAGAAACCTTTCCGGTAACCAACTGGTTCAGCCTGGACGCAATCTGCCGATTCCATCAAGTGGAGCGGGATACCCCGGAATTTTATGCTGTGTTAAAAGAATATGCACTGGCTATGCGCCGTGCCCGCCAGACGCTGTTTTACTTGGAGCTGGACGATACCTGCGTGATTGGCAGAGAACCCTACACCTTTGATTTTGAATACCTCCGCCCCATCATCGAGACATTTTTCAGTGCCGGAATGCAGCAGCTGGAGATTGGACCGCTGCTGTCGCGAGGCTTTTTACCCGACGGTATGCCAGATATGTATACCGACCGCTTCAAGTGCGCTATGGCCCCGCAGGTTCCTGTTGATACCCCCGAGGGCTACGCCATTACGGTGCGGTTTGTGCAGGCACTGGCAGCCTTTCTGACAAAATACAATTGGCACAACCGAGTTGTGTTTCATGTTCACGACGAGCCCGATATCCATGCGAAAAGCCCCGGAACCATCGAGGCACGTAAGCAGCAGTACTATCTGGCTGTAAACATTCTACGCAAATACCTGCCTGGTGTGCATACCATTGAGGCGGTTTCCTCCGCCGAATTTCGGGGCGGCGTAGATATTTGGGTACCCGGTACCCCCGGTTACGAGGAGCAGAAAGAAAAGTTTGACCACCTGATTGGATTAGGGGAAGAGGTTTGGACCTATGTGTGTTGTGGGCCTGAGGGGCATTGGCTCAACCGCTTTTTGGACTTTGCGGTACTGAAAAGCAGGCTGCTTTTTTGGGGCTGTGCCAAAAACCGCATTTCGGGCTTTTTGCATTGGGGCTTTAACCAATTCCCAATGGGGATGGATCCGTTCAAAGGCACGAGTTGCCCCAACCACACCGGAATTGGTACAAACTTCCCCTGCGGGGATTCCTTTATCGCCTATCCCGGCAAAAATGGCCCATGGATTGGAATGCGGCTGGAGGCACAGCGCCGGGGTGCGGAGGATGCCGAACTTTTGAAGCTGCTGCGGCAAAAGGACGAAGCCCGACATGACGAACTGGTGGGCAGAGTATTTACCAACAACTACACTTATAACGACGATCCTGTGTTTTTTGAAACTGTATATGAGGAGCTTTTGCAGGCTCTGAGCGACTGGAAGGAATGAGAGAATGAAACAGGTAACCGCCATTTTGCTGGGCGCCGGCGCCCGAGGGCAGATTTATGCCAACTACGCTATGGAGCATCCGGAGGAGCTTAAAATTGTAGCGGTAGCAGAGCCCAAGACAAGCCGCAGAATACAGTTTTGTGAAAAATACGGTATTTTACCTAAAAACCAATACGAGAGCTGGGAGCCGTTGCTAGCGCAGCACCGCCTTGCCGATGCGGCGCTGGTATGCACTCTGGATGATCTGCACACCGCCCCCACCTTGGCGGCACTGGATAAAGGTTATCACGTTTTACTCGAAAAGCCGATGAGCAACACCGAAGACGAATGCCGCGCCATTGAGGCGGCAGCCCGAAACACCGGGCGGGTGCTCAGCGTTTGCCATGTGTTGCGGTATACACCCTTTTATCAAAAACTGAAAGAGCTCATCACAGCCGGAGCTGTGGGCGAGCTGGCAGCCATAGACCAAATAGAGAACGTTGGTTATTGGCACCAGGCTCATAGCTTTGTTCGGGGTAATTGGCGAAATTCAGCCGAGACGAGCCCGATGATTTTACAAAAGAGCTGCCATGACCTCGACATTATTTTATGGCTTATGGGGCGTGACTGCGAGCGGATTGCCAGCTTTGGCAGCCTGCGGCATTTCACGCCGGAAAACGCCCCGAAAGGTGCGCCTGCCCGTTGTTTGGATGGCTGCCCACATAGTGAGAGCTGCCCCTACTATGCCCCAAAGCTATATCTTACCGACAACATCGGCTGGCCTACCGATATGATCAGCACCGATCTGTCATACGATGGTCGGGTCACAGCGCTGAAGGAGGGCCCTTACGGTCGGTGCGTCTACTACTGCGACAATAATGTGGTGGATCGTCAGATGGTGGGCATGGAGTTTGAGGGCGGGGCGGTGGCCAGCTTTACTATGACGGCCTTTACCACCGATTCTGCCCGACAGATTAAGATCATGGGCAGCAAAGGTCAAATTACAGCTGATATGGGGACAAACACCATAGTCCTGCACCGTTTTGGTGAAGATGAGCCCGAAACATTTCGTATTATACCGCCTAAAGCGAGCAACAACTACGGTCATGGAGGTGGGGACTACTGCCTCATGCGTGATTTTGTCCGATTGGTACAGGGACAAGGGCAGGGGGATGGCCTATCCTCAGCCCGGGCATCGCTGCAAAGCCACCTTATGTGTTTTGCAGCTGAGCGTTCCCGCCTAAGCCATACCGTAACGGAGATGAGTGAGTTTCTCTCCCATCCATGAGGTGAAGTGAGTGGAACATATTGTTTACTGCGCCGCAGATTACGGGATTTTACCCGGTGACTACCGTGAAACTGCATTGGCGCTTCGAAAATTTTTAGACAGCGTACGAAAAAACTCCAAAGTGACTTTAGAGTTTACCCCGGGCACCTACCATTTTTACCCCGATTATGCGTACGAAAAACTTCTTTGTATCTCCAACCACGATGAAGATACCCTAAAAAGGATTATCTTTGATCTGTCTGAAACCAAGGGGTTTCACTTAATAGGAAACGGGGCTGAATTTCTTTTTCATACCGACTGTATTCCGTTTTATGCTCACAAAGCAGAAAACCTTACGCTGGAAGGCTTTTCGGTGGATTATGTTCGCCCTTCCTACAGCGAGGCGGAGATTTTAGAGGTAACACCAAAAACCACGGTACTGCGCTTTGACCGTGACCTTTACCCTTATGAGATGCGGCACGGGCGGCTGTTTTTTCTGGGGGAGAATTTTGAGCATGAGCTTACCGAATGGCTGGAATTTGACCAAAAGCGTTGTGCGCCGGTCCATAACATTTTGGATATGAACTTTAACGGCGGCCGGGGAGAACACTTTGCATGGTATGAAGAAACCGGGGCAGACACTGTAGCAGTTCACATAAGGGATGAAAAGAGCTTTCTTCCGCAAAGTCGGCCGGGAAATCGTCTGGTTTTGCGTCACCATCCCCGCAGTCACCCGGGCTTTTACGTCACGCAGAGCGAGCATGTTACCCTGCTGAATGTGCAATGTCATCATGCCACTGGGATTGCTTTTATGGCACAACGGAGCCGCCACCTTACCCTAAGCCATTTCAATGTGTGCCTCAGTAAAAAAAGACCCCGTATCTTTACAGCCGCAGCCGACGCCACCCATTTTGTCTATTGCGGCGGCAAAATCACCATACAGAAATGCCTTTTCAGCTGGATGACGCAGTCAATATCCATGGTATCTACGCTCGTATTAAAAAGGTGCTGCAACCCGGTTGTTTTGTAGCAGAATTGGTTCATCCCATGCAAAAAGGGGTCTGCTTTGCAGAAACAGGTGAAATGCTCCGCTGCGTAGACTATCAAACCATGTTGGAGACCGGAAAGGCGGAAATAAAGAACTATTCTATGCTAAACCGAGATTACTTCTACATGGAACTGCAAGAACCAATCGATGGGCTCATAGAGGGCAACGTTATAGAAAATATCTCATGGGTGCCGAATGTAGAAATTTCCCGCTGCACCTTTCGAAACAACCGCGCGCGGGGGCTGCTGCTCACCAGCGCGGGGAATGTTCTGGTGGAGGAGAATCTCTTTCAGGTGCCGGGCGCAGCCATACTGCTGGAGGGAGACGCCAACAACTGGTTCGAGAGCGGGATGACACAGAATATCGTCATAAGCGGCAACACCTTTGACAATTGTTCTTATGTTCCTGATTGGGGGAATGCGCCCATTCAGGCGACTCCGCGCTATCAAAAAACAGTGCCAAACCGCTTTTACCATCAGTCCCTTACGCTCGATCGTAATCGTTTTCTCTGTTTTGATGACCGTTTGTTGCATCTGGAAAATGTGGGGCGATTCTGCTTCACTCACAACACAGTACAAAAGACAACAGCTTTTCCGCCCCGAGAAGGTACAGCTGTTTTGAGCAAAGACTGTGGGGAATTGGTGCAGCTGTAAGAATAGAGTTTTGACAGTACAGCATATTCCCTTAATTCAGCTTTCTCCTTCTACTATTCCAGACGGCTCCGAGCAGACAGTGCGAGGGGCCGTCTGGAATAGTAGAAGGAGTATTTAACAAGAAAGGATGACGGCAGTGGAATTGCGCTTTTTAGAAAAAGAATATTGGTATGGAGGCTATGTAACAGAGGGCGTTCACCAGCCGTATGGGAAGGAAAGTGATGCAGTGTTGGATCTTACGCAAAATTCAACTCCAAATCAGGCTGCACCATTGTTTTTATCTACCCGCGGTCGCTGGCTATGGCGAGACCATGGCTTTTCCATTCAGTTTAAAAAAGGGGTCATCCATTGCCCCGACGATGTGGAAATTGGAGAATCAGGAGACAGCCTGCGTACAGCATACATCGGTGCGATGAAAAAGCATTTCCCGTTTCATCCCTGTGAGTTGTCACCGCAGCTGTTTCAGGCACCTGTGTACAATACATGGATTGAGCTGACCTTTCACCAAACACAGCAAGCGGTATTAAACTATGCTGAAAATATTTTAAAAAACGGGTTGCCTGTGGGCGTACTGATGATTGATGATGGCTGGAGCGACCATTACGGAAAGTGGAGTTTTTCTAGGGAAAGCTTCGCTGCCCCAAAGCAGATGCTCCGGCAGCTACATGAATGGGGCTTTTCGGTTATGGTATGGGTTTGCCCGTTCATCACACCGGATACTCTGGCTTACCGCGAGCTGGAGGAACAGAACCTTCTCGTGAAAAACGGATGCGGTGAAGTGCACATTGCTCACTGGTGGAACGGATGGTCTGCTGTTCTTGATTTATCCAAGGCCGCAGCCCGCGGCTGGCTGGATAAGCAACTGGAAGAGCTGCGGGAATTGGGTGTGGACGGCTTCAAGTTTGATGCCGGAGACAGCATCTACTACCCGGCGGACGGTGAAATCGGTCCTGATGAACACTCCCGTCTTTGGGCGGCCTATGGGGAGCGCTTTCACTTGAATGAATTTCGCGTAACAGCCAAAGCAGGGGGCTGGTCGCTGATGCAGCGGCTTTGTGACAAAGACCATAGTTGGGGCGAAACAGGCTTGGCCGCACTAATTCCCGATACTTTAATACAAAACCTGACCGGGCACCCCTTTTGCTGCCCCGACATGATTGGCGGGGGTGAGTACCGCAACTTTCTAAGCCAGGCTTTGCTTGACCCGGAATTGTTTGTTCGGCATGCAGAGGTGGCTTGCCTGATGACGGTGATGCAGTTTTCCGCTGCGCCGTGGCGCGTGCTTCCTGCACCATACTTTGATAAAATTAAGAATCTGGTACAGCTACGAAATAAGTATTGGGAAGAAATCAACAGGGCAATACAGCTTTGCCGAGAGACTGGGGAACCCATTTTACGGCCGCTGGAATATGAATTTCCAAATCAGGGGTGGGCGCAGGTGATGGACGAGTTTATGTTAGGTGGTGACCTTTTGGTCGCCCCGATACTTGTCAAAAATGCAAATGCAAGACGGGTAGCAATTCCAAAAGGACGCTGGAGCTGGCAGGATTCTGTTATTGAGAGCACGGGTATTGTACTGGAAATAACCGTCGAACAAGGGGATTTAATCGTTCTAAGAAAGCTGTAGCCTAGAAATCTGGCACAAATTTTAATGGCAATAAATTGTATACGGTGGTATTCTATATCTGCAAAGCTATACCTATAAAGAAAAAATGTGATATTATGTAAGGAAAAAGCGCTCCGCCTTTAGCATGTTAAAAATCCATTTCATAAATGATAAGGGGCTATACAAAATGCAAGTAGATGAATTTTGCAGCAGGATAGGGCTTTCCTCCGATACAATTGCTGAGATAAGTACACTTTCTTTGTGTGAGAAGCTTTATCAAACAAAGAAGCATCAATTTTATTCGGATAAGAAAGCTTTTTACGAGGAGATTCTATCCCAGCCGGGAAACGAGCGCCTTTTCCTTCAATACTACATCCGCTTTGCAATGGATAGGAGAGAACGATACGCAGAACAGGATATTTCGGAACAGATATATTGGGATACCTTTTCGGATATTGCCCTATGGGAAAGAAAATGCTTTCAAAAAACTGGTATCCATGGGCTACAGGAATACGACTGGCTGTCATTGCATCTAGAGCTGAAATTGTTCCGTCTTGGCCGGCTGCAGTTTCAGCCCATGCCCTTTCCTTTTGAGATTGAAGATATTGCTTGCCCAAAGAAAGGTCAGCCCGTCTTAAACGTACATATTCCCGAGGGCGAAAAGCTGTCTTCCGAGCAGATAAAGCTATCCTATCGTAGAGCAGCAGATTTTTTTAAGCTGGAGCCCCTGTGGTTTATCTGCGGGTCTTGGCTGCTGAGCCCGGCACTGCCTCAGCTACTGGATTCAGGTTCAAATATCCTGAGTTTCCAAAAAGAATTCAAGATACTTACGGTTGATCCATTAGACCGCCAGGCCGAAGAACGAATTTTTGGATTTGTTTCAGAAAACATACAAAGTTATCCAGAAGATACCCGTTTGCAAAAAGCTGCAAAAAGCCTTTTACTGCAAGGGGGTAATATTCTTTTTGCATGGGGTATTCGTCAGGGAGTTTAACAAAACAGTAAAATATAGAAATAACTGTCGTTTGTCCAAATGGAGCAACAAGAAAAAAGCCGTGTCAGGCATATGCCTTGCACGGCTTTTGTGATATACTAAAATTAATAAATTTGAAAATTACCCTCGCTTTTTTGTGCAGAGAAGGCGAGGACAGCTTACCCCCAATTTGGTAAGATTAAGGCAGGAGATGATGGTATGGAATGGTTGGATCGGCTCAACGATGCGCTGAACTATATGGAGCAAAATCTGGATGGAGAAATCGATTACAACAAGGCGGCACAGCTTGCCTGCTGCTCGACCTTTCACTTTCAGCGGATGTTTTCATATATTGCAGGAGTTCCGCTTTCGGAATATATCCGGCGCAGGCGTATGACTATGGCAGCGTTTAATCTGCAAAACGGCGATAAGGTGCTTGATGTGGCGCTGCGGTACGGGTATGAATCACCCACCTCGTTCAACCGGGCGTTCCAGAGTGTGCACGGGGTTGCTCCTTCGGTCGCTCAAAGAGAGAACGCTATCCTCAAAGCCTTTCCGCGCATCAGCTTCAAAATAACCATTAAAGGAGAAGCGGAAATGGACTATCGTATTGTAAAAAAAGAAGCGTTTCGTGTTGTTGGCTTGAGCTCGCCACTGGAAAAAGAGATTGAGCAGAACTTTCAGGCGGTGCCTTTGCTTTGGCAGCGGGCGGCAGAAAGCGGGCTGATTCCTAAGCTGTGCGGCCTGATGAACCAGGAGCCTAGGGGTGTGCTGGGGGTAAGTGCCTGCATGAGCGGGGAAGACTGGGCGTACTACATTGCAGTGGCCAGCGACAAGCCGCTGCCTGCAGAGCTTTCTGAGCTGAGTGAATACAATGTCCCCGCCTGCACGTGGGCAGTCTTTCCCGGTGAGGGAACAATGCCGCTTTCGATTCAGGAACTGGAAAAACGGATTGTCACCGAGTGGCTTCCCACCTCCGGCTACGAATATGCGGATGCGCCAGATATTGAGGTGTATCTGGAGCCCGACCCCGCAAATGCAAAATTTGAGGTTTGGCTACCGGTAAGAAAGAAGAATGGTGGGGCAGAGTAGACCAAACATAAGTCATTCCAAGAAAAGTGGCGTTGATTAATAGGCAGCAAAGCAGTCATGGGCACCTAACGGATGCAATGACTGCTTTTTTATCGCATAATCTCGTAGAACTTATCTTGACAAGAAAAGAATTATGCAGTATATTAAACATGTTTAAATTCTGATTAATAAAAAGGAGGAATAGTGTGAAGCTGGAAGTGAAAGAAAAGCTTCTACAGGCAGCCGCCGAGCTGATGAAAATTGCAGAAAGGCCTGAAGCAATTACCTCTCGAGACATTGCCGCGAAAGCGGGTGTCAACCTCGCTATGATCAATTACTATTTTTCCTCCAAAGATGAGCTGATGTACCTTACCGCCGCAGAAATTATTAAAGAAGAGGCGGACGCATGGGCTCAGGGGAAAGATACCGACAGCTCGCCCTATCAGCGGCTGCGGCAGATGCTGATTGAACTCAGCGATATCACCATACAGTTTTCACGCTTTACTAAAATATCGGTGGAATACGAGCTTATAAAGGCAGATATCGTTTTGCCACAGTATATTTTACCGCTTATTCGCGAGATTTGCGGCAATAAGCGCAGCGAATTTGAAATGCGGTTAACCGCTTATGAAATCATGTCGTTTTTACAAGTATTGTTTTTGCGTTCGGATGCTTTTTTTCAATATGCCGGAACAGATATACACAACCGCGACCACCGCATACAAATGATCGATGCCATTTTATCATCTCACTTCTTATAAGGGGGCAATTGCCATGGGGGATTATCGAACGCTCTTTGACCAAAGCATGCATTCCATCTTGAATACCGGGTTAGGGCTGCTGCGGGAGTATCCGCAGAGCGCAGCCGCACTCACGCATGTTTTTGCACATCAAACTGAGGCCAAAAAGAAACGCAGCGCATGGCTAAAGCAAGGCGTGGTCGTTCCGCCCTTGCTGATAATCAGCACGACGGAGCAGTGCAATCTGCATTGTAAGGGCTGCTATGCGCAGGGGCATTGCCGCGACATACAACAAGAGATGACACGGCAGCAGATGGATGACCTGCTCAGTCAGGCGGTGGAAGCCGGCTGCTCGATGATTTTGCTGGCGGGGGGAGAGCCGCTTCTGCGCCATGAATGGCTGGAAGCTGTTGCGCAGCAGCCAAAGCTTTTGGGGCTTGTATTCACAAACGGTACACTCATGGATGATGCACAGGCCGACTGGTTTGCAGCAAATCGTAGTGTGGTGCCGCTGTTTAGCGTGGAGGGCAGCCCAGACCAGACAGATGAGCGCAGGGGAGATGGTGTTGCAAAGTGTATCGAAAACGCGATGCAGCGCCTATCAAGACGGCAGGTTCCGTTTGGCCTGTCCATCACTACCGGAGAGCATAATATTGCCGATGTAGCCAATCTGGATTTTCTTTCTCCCTATTTGCAATTGGGTTGCCGCCTGTCTATTTTTGTTGAGTATGTCCCCATGGAAACAACCACGCAGTTGCTTGTGTTGACACAGCAAAGCAAGCAAAAGCTGCAAGCCTTTTGCCATCAGGCATCTGCACGGGGGAAAGCGCTGCTCATTGCTTTTCCCGGTGATGAAAGCACGTATGACGGGTGCCTTGCGGCGGGGCGCGGGTTTGCGCACATCAGTGCGTCCGGTGCTTTGGAGCCCTGTCCCTTTGCCGCCTGCTCAGACCGGAATGTGATAAACGAGCCGCTATTAAAAGCGTTTTGTTCACCGCTCTTTCAAAAAATACGGCAGGAAAGCCATTTGTACCATGAGGGCGCGGGGGGATGCGCGCTGCGCGGTAAAGATGCAGCAACGATAAGCCGATAGATAGAAGTACAACCGGGGATTCCCACCATATGGTAGGAATCCCCGGTTGTTTTAAGGAAAAGAGAAAGAAAAGCAAACTATATTTCTTAGATCTCGTACCAAATAATTTCATTGGCAGCCAAATCAAGGTCAAAACAGGTGCCGTCGCCTTTGTAAACAGTGGTGGACTGCGGTTCATAGGTGTTATTGACAACACAATACTTGCCGTTTTTGACATAGGCATGAACTTCAACGTTATAGTTTGTCGAGAACCACTTCTTCAAGTTTTGTTCATCGCCCGACGCCCACATAATTGCCCTGTAAAGCAGGCGGCTGTTCTCAAAGCTATAGGGTAGGCCGCTGATGTACACACACCTGCCGCTGCCAAAGCTGTTGACCGCCATTTGAACTTCCTTGTGGTTTTGACGGATTACAGTTGCGCCCTCCAGTGCGAAGATATTCTTTTGCCCCTCGCCAAAATCGATGACGCCCTTGCAGTCGTCAATGATAAAGTGGTCATGCTCATGCCAGTTGTATTTATCTTGATTGAGGTTAAAGCCTCTTTCTTTTTCCACACCCATTACGCCTGCAAGTTGAAAGTATCTGCCTTGATGCTGGCAAGCTGTGGGCTCACCAATACCGATGAAGCCGCCTCCGTTATGAATAAACTCCTTCACCGCACTTGCAATTCGTTTGTCTTTCCAGTAGTCGCCGCCCGAATGCGCAGTGTAAGCATCGCCGACATTGATAATGATATCAAAGTCTTTCAGCATTTGGGGAAAATCCAGAATATCGTCAAAGCTGATGAATTGCACATCAAACGGGGCACCAGAAAGAGCCTCGATCACTCCTGCATAGGAGTAGTTTTGCTTTTGGTAAAGGGCATGGTGCACCATATGTGCGCCCCAAGCGCGCATTTTTCCCCAGCAGTTGAGCACCGCTACCTTCTTCACACAGTAGGGGGTGGCACCCGCCGCATTTTCATACAGAGTGCGGAACTCATCGCATACGCTTGTCACATACTCGACAAAGTCGGGGAAATCCAGCGCGAGCTTGAGGTAGCCGCCATAACCGATACGGTCGATAGGATTGCGCAAAATTGCGCGTCTTGCGGTCACCCAATTGAATCGGGCTTCCTTTACGGGGTCGCCGCCCTTGTGAAAAACATCGGGGAAAAAGTAAGGCAAAAAGCGCCCCTCGGTATATTTCACACCGGGAATATCACTGATTAGGCGCAGGGTAGAGCCGTTGCCCACGCTGCCCACAACGGAATCCAGCCCAATTGTGGAAAACTCCTCCATAAACGGTTCTGTACCAATCCAGTGGTCGCCCAGGAACATCATCGCTTCTTTACCCTCTTCATGGGTAATATCCACCAGCTCTTTTGCAAGCTTGGCAACCTCGCGGCGCTGAAAAGCTTGAAAGTCTTTAAATTGCTTGCTGGGCACGCGATATTGGTTGTTCATATAACCTTGGTCGATGATATATTCGGGCCGGAACCCGTAACCCACCTCTTGTTCAAACTGTGCCAAAATATAGGGGCTTACACTGGCGGAATAACCGTACCAGTCCACAAACTTTTCTCTTGCCAGCTCATCGAATATCAGGGTAAACTGGTGAAAAAAGGTGGTGTAGCGAATCACATCAACATGCGGGTTTTCACGGCAGAATTTACGCAGACGCTCCTTTGAAAACTCCTTGGTTTTTGGCTGCCGTACATCAAAGGTAATCTGTTTTTCAATACCCTGCCAGTCGTTTACTACCGCATTGTACATATGGACAGGGTCCCACATAATATAGGCCAAAAAGCTCACGGTGTAGTCGTGGAAAGGTACAGCGTTTTTAATGGTTACGTCGCCTGTCTCCTCGCAGTAACTCCAATTGCTGATGGGCACAACTTCTCCTGTAGTCCGGTCGATTACCTCCCACCAGCGGGTGATGTCGTCGGCAGAGTTGACCTTAAGCATTTCGGGGTAGATGCCTGCCATCAGGTGGATGCTGAGTGTACCTGAGACGGCAGTGTAAAAATTCGTCATGATGTACATCTGCTGTACTTCATCGAGATTAGCCTTTGCCCATTCATTGTCTTTTCTTGTTGTATAGTAGGTTTTGTATATTTTTGCGTTTGCTTGTTTCAGCTCTTGCGGAAAGTCCGTGCCGTCACAGTCACGTAATGCATCCGCGCCCCAAATTTTCATAATCTCTAGGGTTTCGGGTACTACGTCCACGTCGGTGGGGATGGTAACGCGGCCGGATGATTTCGTCTTTTGCTCTGAATTCATAATATCACCACTTACTTAGTATATTGTCTGTTATAAATAAATAACAAGGCTAAGATCCCTGCCAGTCCCGCGGTCATTAACCCAAGGCCGGAGTAACCGATTGCTCTATGGCCGATAATCACAAGCCATGTAAAAAAAACCAGAGCAACCAATCCTGCCAGAACCAACAGTTTTTTTCTCATATACTCCATCGATCAAATCCTCCTGTCAGCTTGCGGTTAGCCCTTGAGGCCGCCTAAAGTCATGCCCTGCGTCAGTTTTTTCTGAACACAGATATATAAAATCAATGTGGGGAGCATGACGAGCACAAGCCCCGCGTACATTTGTCCGTACTGTGCTGCGGCATTTTGCGCCTTCATAAGGTTCATTAATCCTACCGGAAGGGTTTTTGCGCCTTTGGGGTCGCTCAGCAATGTCATAGCAATGATGTACTCGTTCCAAAAAGACAGAAAATTAAAAAGTAAAACAGTTATGATGCTGGGCTTTGCCATTGGAAGTATTATTTTTATCATAGTGGAAAAGTAGCCGGCTCCATCAACATAGGCTGCCTCCTCATAGGCTTTCGGTAGAGTGGAAAAGTACCCCGAAAGCAGATAAATTGTAAACGGAAGCGCAGTGGAAGCATAAACAACCGACAGCATAAAAATATTGTTGAGTAGAAACCCGTTGCCGAAAATGCTTCGCGCAAGCTTATCACCATCTACAAACATTAAAAAGATTGGCACCACAATGTAACTGACGTTGATAAATAGCCCACCCATAAACATGGTGTTTAAAAACTTTTTACCGGTAAATTGAAAGCGGCTTAGTACATATGCGGCAGGCAGGGCGACAGCAAGCAGTATAATCAGCCCCAAGCCGGTTGCAAGCACCGAGTTGAGCATATATTCACCCATGCGAGCCTTGCCCCATGCATCGATAAAGTTTTGAACATGCAGCCCCTGAGGCAACACCCAAGGGTTACCGTAGAATTCGCTGTTTTGTTTTACCGAAGCCATGAACACCCAGGCAACCGGTATAATAATAGATACCGCGAGGGTGATGAGGGCTACATAGATAAAGATTTTATATAGGATGTCGGTTTTGTTACCTTTTGTGCTTACCATAGTTGCCCTCCTTTTAAAATTCAATCGTTTCGCGTTTGGTCACAAGGTTTACAATTGCCGAAAGGGCAAACGAAAACAGGAATACCACCACGCCCACAGCCATACCGTACCCGTAGGTTGAGTTTGTGTATGCTTGCCTGTACATATAGCTTAGGAATACTTCTGTGGCACCATCCGGCCCGCCGCTTGTCATAGCCTTTACCAAAAGAAAGCTCATATTGATGCTGCTGATGATAAAGAAGGTAAGTGTGGTTCGAATATTCGTCCAGATAAGCGGTATGGTGATTGAAAAAAACTGTTTTATTCTCCCCGCGCCCTCAAGGTTGGCACATTCATACAGGCTTTCGGGGACGCTGGACATGCTCGCCATATACATCACCATATAGTAGCCGACTGCCTGCCACACCAGAGCACCGACAAGGCTGAATATAACAATTTTGGGGTCACCCAGCCAATATACAGGCTCATAAGTTTCACCGCGGAATAGGGCGAGCAAAGAGTTGAGCATACCGTTTGCCGGGTCGTAAATAGCGCTAAAAATAGCTGATATTACAACAACAGATAAAATATTAGGTATGTAAAACACAATACGGAAAAAGTTTTGTCCCCGGATTTTCTCTCTTGACAAAATACCAGCGAACACCAATGCTAAACTTATTGTTATTAGCGTCACAATAACAATAAGCAGTATTGAGTTTTGAAAAGACTGCAAAAACTTTTGGTCTTGAAACAGCTTTATAAAATTATCAAACCCAACAAAGGTCTTTTTGGCGGAGTAGCCGCCCCATTTGTAAAATGACATTCTGAATATATTGATAGTTGGTATCACCATAAAAATGGTAAACAGCACAACCGCGGGTGAAACGCAAAGCAGAATAAATCTTCCGCGGCCTTTTTGTTTGTCCATACGGGCACCTCCTGTGGCTTTTCAAAATTAA
This sequence comes from Hydrogenoanaerobacterium sp., assembly GCF_032017025.1. Lineage (NCBI taxonomy): Bacteria > Bacillati > Bacillota > Clostridia > Eubacteriales > Oscillospiraceae > Hydrogenoanaerobacterium > Hydrogenoanaerobacterium sp. The sequence continues at coordinate 99,674 of NZ_DALZQO010000007.1, read as the reverse complement.
CGGTGGTCGGAAATACCACTTTAAAAACAAAACAGTTTTTAAAGTGCGGCTTGGCCGCTTCTCCGGCAAGCTAACCTATCTGCTTGCCGGGCTTTCGGTATAACCTACCCACCGTTAAAGGGAATTAAATGATTACTCTTTGATTGCTTTACTTAAGAGCTCCACGCAGAGTGTTGCTGTCTTTGATGATTCCATCAACCCACTCCTGTTGAGTTTTAGATCCGTTTACAAGAGAGTTAACAGCGGTAAATACCGTATCGGCAAAGTTTACACCTTCAACAGGCTCTGTTGCTGCAAATGCACCAAGGGCTGCCTTGGCGCCATTGTCGTAAATGCTGTAGAACAGCTTGTTGTCGCCCTCCAGTGTATTGGCAAAACCGACGATTGGCTGAATAGCGCCTGCCTTTGCAAAGATAACAGCAGCTGTATCGGTATACAGAAATGCTACAAATTGTTTTGCAAGGTCTTTGTTCTGAGCAGCTTCTGGAATCCAGCACTGCTCGAACCATGTGTAGGAGTATGCATCTCCGCCTTCTTTTACAGCGGGAAGAGCGGTGAATCCCCATTTAAAGCCGTCAGCGCGGGGTGCATCCTTCATTTCGCCAACTACCCAAGTGCCATTTGGCATAAAGAGTGCCTTATTGTCAAGAATCAGCTGCTGGTTCTTGGTAAAGTTATCGTTGTTTGCGTTTGCGGGTACAGATTTCTCTGTGTAGGTAGCCAGTTTGGCCACAATGTCAAACGCTGCTTGTGCTTCCGGTGTTTCCCAAATGCCCTCGTCATAGCGGGTAGCCTTGGTGAAGAAATCGGGGCCGCCTACTTCGTAAAGAAGGGAATAGAAGAAAGCATCAAAGTAGCCTGCTGTTGGGTAGCTGAACAGGGCAATACCCTCTGCCTTTGCTTTGTCGCCAAGTGCCCACATTTCATCCCATGTTTTTGGAACTGACCAGCCCTTTTGCTCAAACAGGCCGGAATTATAGAAAAGTCCGCATGGGCTGTAGAACATTGGCGCCATATAGGTTTTACCGTCGTTGTACGGGTTGGTCAAAGAAGAATCGGTAAAGCCGCCGGCAATTTTTTCTTTTACCTTTTTGCCTTCTCCGGGTACGGTCATATCAAGTACATCTGTAATGTCCGAAAGGCCGTTCTCTTTGATCAGTGTCTCGGTAAGGGCATCCGGTCTGCCGGTTGCGAGGTGTACCACATCCGGGTAATCACCCGATTTCATGCTTGGCCCGATGACATCCTCAAGCTTTTTGTCTGTTACCAGTTCTACGGTAACGCCGGGATTTGCAGCTTCAAAGGCAGCGGCAACTTCCTTCCACATGTCTGAGCCATAAGCTGTTTCAATGGCGGCAACCTTTAAAGTCTGGGCTGCAGGAGCAATGCTTTCCGACGGTGATGCAGAACCATCCGGTGCGGCAGATGATGCCGGAGCTTTGCCACAGGCTGTAAAGGCAGTAAGAGTTAGCGCTAAAGTTAATAAGATAGCGACGAGTTTTTTCATACGAAACCCTCCCATGTTTAAAATAATCATTCTTGCAGAAGGTGGTAAAACCCCTTCGTTATAATCAAGTATAGCTGATACGGCCGCTGAATCAATCTAATTGTTGCTTGATAATTTAGATATCTTGCTTTTTATAAAAATTTAAGTTAATATGTAATAAATTGAAATGTGAAATTTTATTGATATTGTATATCCGAATTTAATAAATAGTCCTTATTTTTTGCAAAAAATTTAGCCGTATTTGTTTTAAACGGTTGGATGATAGACTGTTGAGTACTGCTTATTGAGCAATAAATATAAAATTATTTAAGGGGATGAGTGGTTTGAGTAACCTAAGATACGATTTTAAAGAAGGCGATGTTGAGCGCATTAATGCAAACCTTATGTATGTAAGTTCTTCAAAATATGAAGGCGATTGGAACAGCATCCCCCACATACATCCTTTTGCGGAGCTTTTTTATGTAATCAACGGTACGGGCAGCTTTTTGGTAGAAAACAAGAGTTTTGAGGTTCGGGCAGATGATTTTATAATTGTTAACCCCAATGTGCTGCATACAGAAATGAGCCTTAATGCTGCGCCTCTTGAATACATTGTAATTGGCGTAAGCGGGCTGTCTTTTTTATTTGGGGACAAACAGGACATAGGTACGTTTAGCGTTCAAAACTATAAGAGCCACAGAAAAGATTTTTTATTCTATCTAAACATTTTGCTTACGGAGCTTGCAGCCGAAACGGAGTACAGCCAGATTGTCTGCCAGAATTTATTCGAGGTTCTTCTGGTTAACATGGTGCGCCAATCCCATTTTTCTTTTGCTGCGGTTGGTACACAAAAATCCGACCGCGAATGCAGTATTGCAAAAAGATATATAGATGCCAATTTTAAAGAGAACATATCTCTTGATGACCTCGCAAAGCTGACGCATACCAACAAATATTATCTTGCACATTCGTTTTCCAAGAGTTTTGGAGTTTCTCCCATAAACTATCTGCTCAAAAAACGTATTGACGAGAGCAAGATGCTGCTTTCAACCACCAACCATTCTGTTTCGCAAATTGCTCAGATTGTTGGTTTTTCTTCACCATCATATTTTTCACAAGCCTTTGTGAAAGCGGCAGGGCAGCCCCCCAGCCAGTACCGCAAAGAGCTTCGCACCGCAAATAAAAAATAACAAAACCTCCGGTTTAACCGGAGGTTTTGTTTGCTTGTAGAGAAAACAACGATTTGCTGACAGGTTATACTTGAATAGGCGCGTGAATAAGAAAGTGTTATACATAACTTATTAAAAATCATGTGTCCCGAATTTCCCGTTGTTGAAGTCCTCGTTTGCCTGCATTAGTTCTTCTCTTGTGTTCATCACAAATGGTCCGCCTGCGGCGATTGGTTCATCAATTGGTTCTCCGCTTAAAACGAAGATCTTGACATCATCGCTTTCGGCATGAATCACTACTTCACCTTCCTCATTTTTCAAGAGAATGAAGTCCTTTGTCTTGCATGCCTCGCCGTTTACTTTTGCTTCTCCGCCGAGAATCAACATACCCATGTTAAAGTTTCCCGGCTCATTCAGTGTGATCGTTCCACCTTTTTGCAGGTCAATAATATAAATATTCATAGGAGTGAACGACTTTGCCGGCCCTTTAACCCCATCGTAGGCTCCTGCTACAACCGTTACAGTTCCCTTTCCATCAGGAAGTGCCACTTTCCCCATTTGTTCCTTAGTGATTGCCTGATATCCGGGATCGTCCATTTTATGTTTCTTGGGGAGATTTACCCAAAGCTGAATCATGTGGAAAATCCCGCCGTTTTTGCTAAATTCCTTTTCATGATACTCTTTGTGCATGATCCCTGATGCAGCCGTCATCCACTGCACATCACCCGGATAGATGATGCCATGGTTTCCTTTGTTGTCATGGTGCTCAACGGCACCCTCAAAAGCAAAAGTGACCGTTTCAAAGCCCCTGTGTGGATGTTGCCCAACACCTTTCGGAGTTTCGCTCGGAGGAAACTCCCGCGGGGCATTGTAATCCAAAAGAATGAATGGAGTAAATCGTTCAAGCAGGTTTTTTCCTGACGGAAAATAATTGCTAACCTCAAACCCATTTCCAACCCAGTGTGTAGGCGGCCCTGCAAAAATCATTTCTACCGTTCTTGTACGTGACATCTCAATCGCTCCTTATCGTATTTTATTTTTTACAATAGGGTAACTTCTTTAAAACCTTTTTTCAAAAACAGACATACAATCCTGTAAGGGATCAGTTGTATTTCTATCTGCCCCTTTTACTCTAACACCCAACCTACGCTCTTAACCACGGCTTTTTCAAAAAATATTTATTCTGATTTGACGAAGCAGCGGCATCTAAACCGTTCTATCACAAGGAAAAACGCTTGCCTTGATTTTTTAGAATCGAAATTGATGAATTTTCAAGCAATAGTTTTCTATCGGTAAAACCTAAAAAACTTGTTACAAGGCGTTTTTACACCTATGTTTCCACCCTTGTCATCAATACCACGCACTCAACGGTATTACCAAAAACCCACAAAGCTCCAGACAGCTACATTAACGTAACCGTAAGCTTTGGACACGGCGATGGATTGATACCATTAGATGATATCGACACTATTCATAATAAGCTTACCCTTAATAATATAGCTCAAAGGGCAGAAGCATACAAGCCAAAACCACGAACTACTTACAAAATGCTTCAAGAATATATCCTTGAAAAATATAGATTCAAAGTCCACACGGCATATATTGCCGAAGTAAAACGTGGATTAGGTTTGCAAATGTACGATGCTCCCAATGCTGTTGAAACACTAAAGCAACCACGAAAACACCCCACTCCTATTCAAGTAAATGCTATCAAAGATGCGCTAACGTATTTTGAAGTAATTCCAAACTAAATATGGATATAAAAATTGCTTCTTATTTCAAAAGAGGCAATTTTTATTCAGTTTTCTTTTCAATTAAGGATGCGCAAAGTGCATAATCCTCTTTATATTTGTCAGATGATACTTGCTTTTAGCTAATTGTATTTTGTCATAATTGATAATTAAAGATAAACTTATATACATATTTTATTGAAAATTACATTGGTGTGTTGAATTTAAAGTGGAAAAGATATACAATAATAACAACATTGTTTATATTGTTATTTGATAGGAGGTATATCATGTCTACTGCAAATCAACTTTTAGAAATAGCTAAAAACGAAATAATCAATTTAAAACCAGGAGAGGTATTTTTAGTTCGTGACCTTTTTAAAGGTTATGAGTGGAATCGTATATCTCGCAGTGATAGACCTTCTTTTAGGAACTCTTTTTCTAAATTATATAAAAAATGCTGATACCAGAGTAGAAATTATTGAAAAAACTACTTCAGGGCAGCAAAAATATAAAATCTTATGAAAGAGAGGTGCTTGTAATGAATTATCAAATGGATTCAAGTGGAATAAATAGTTTAGCTGAATTTGCATATCAAATCAAAGTCTTTGCATTATATGCCTTTGATTTGCATGAAAATATGTCATTAGAATTTGAAACTATCGAAGATGTTAATTTAAAGTCTATTAAGCCGGATCAGATTGATAAATTAAGCTCGAATTTTATATGCAAGTCCATTGCTCAAACTACTAATTTAGCAATACAGGTTAAGCATACGACTGTAGATGATTCTACTGCACAAAAAATAATACTCAATTGGCTATTACTTGAAAATTCAGAACACACAATTAATCAATATGTGCTATTCACAGATAAAATCTACCAGAATTCTGAAGCAATATTTAAAAAGGATGCTAATCTTCTCTTTGAAGAAATATCAGCATCTAAAAGTCGATCTGATGCAATTATTTCTAAAGTGAAAAATGCCTATGATGGACGTTTTGATGATTTTGAAGCCGCTTATCAGTCTATACAAACAAAATACCAATTTAAAAATATTGAGGATATAGACCTATCAATTCAGCAGGCTGCTTGTATACATTTTAGAAAATCGGCAAACCCAATTTATTTTATCAAAGGCTAGAGGGGTTTTTACAACACGTAACCTATGAAATTTTAGGTGCCATTAACAAAAAGGTACCTTACAAAATGAATTTTGAACATTTCATAGCGATTGTAGAAGAAATATCCAATCGCTTTACAGCCGAATTAACCGCTCCATCATATGCTGACTTTAAAAAAATCAATCCAATTGACTTAGATGAAAGCAAAATCTCAACTTCAAGGGAATTTGTTCAATTAAAAGCTTGTAACTTATCAGAGCCTGTTATTAAAAGGCATTTATCTTATGGCTTATACTACCATGCAACAGCAATAAAGTATCTGGAAAATAACAGAATGAAAAAAGTTGAAGATATTTTAGAAACAACTTTTGAAAACTTTGAGGATGCTAAATTAGATTTACAAAACCAGAGTAAAGACACCCCTTACAATCGCCTAAGTACAACAAAAGATAAAAGTAATTCTAATGCTGATAACGAGCAGATTAAATTTGGATCTGCCATTTATCTAACTAAAGATGATATTGATGAAAAACAAATTTCTTGGGAGGATGAGGAAAATGAAAAGCATTAGAGAACAAGCCGAAGTACTTCAGTTAAGTATTTTCAGTAGCATAATATGTCAATTGTTAAAAAACCATAATCAATTGAGTGTTTGCAAATTAGTTACGTTTACATATATTATAAAACAAAATAAGTTTTTAGGGGGAAATATATATACAGCAAAAAATACGCAAGATGTAATCTACAAAGGTATTTCTCTTTTATCCGGTGATTTTGACAGATATTGCGATAGTTTAATTTATATTTTTAAGGCTATCCATTTGTTAGCAACACAAAATGTAATTACTTTAGAAAATGATATGATAACTCTCTCTGACACAAACATTCAGAGCGATACAACATTTGTTGAAAGCAACTTTTTGAACAAAGTGATTAGAGAGAGTAAAACAATGACTGATATACAGTTTATGAAGGAGGTGACTTACAATGTTTAAAATAAGACAACTTACTTTGTTTAGTATCCAAGATCAGCAATTCACATATCAGTTTTCTGAAGGAATAAATTATTTTAAAGGGAAAAACGATTCTGGGAAAACTGAGTTTTATTCTTTTATTGATTTTATGTTTGGTTCTTCATTAGATATTTCAAAAAAACGTTGGTATAAAGATTCATTGCATAAGGCAACTATGGAACTCGAGTATAATGGTATTGGGTTTTTATTAACAAGAACCATGAATCCAAATCAAAATTATTTCTCATATGTCAATGAGGATATTAGTGAATCAATTGACTTGAGAACATATAAAGACAAACTTAATTCAATGTTTTGTCAAGATGAAAGTCTATTAAAAGAAATAAGAAATTTTACCAATGAGGATTTAACTTATAGAACTTTTACAATGTTTAATTTTTTCGGTGAAAATGGTCAAGGGAAAATACAAGATTTTTTAGACAAGTGCAGCGATATCAAATATTCTGTGAAGCTTAATCCTATTTTGAATTTTATTTTTAATAATCACTTAGATAAAATTTTTGCCCTCAGCTAAAAGAATTGGAAGTAAGTCGTCAGCGTTATGATTTTATTATCAATCAGGTTAATTCAAATTTGTTAAAGCTTGGGGGTAGTGTTACTTATACTGGTAGAAATGCCGAGGACATAAAAAGATTTATCAACTCTGTAAGAGAAATGCAGCATCCTGATAACAAAGGAGACAAACGAAATATTGCTGACCTTGAAGTTATGTATAATAATATTTTTGAACAAATTAAAGTGCACGAAAACAGTATTTCTGATGCAAAGCAATTTGAAAAAGACAGTAATAGTAGAAAAAAACTGTTATCCAAACTGCAAGAACTCGTGTCCGATAATACTGAATTTGACTACTTAATATCCCCAATGCAAAAATTAATTGAAGATATCGACAGCACCATATTTTTCAGTAATTATATCATTACTGATAACACAGTTAAGGAATTAAGAAAGCAACTTGAACAGATTAAAATTGAAATCAGAAGAAATGATTCGAAATTCAAATGTTACACAGTTGAACAAAAGGTAAAATCTATTGCACTTATAGAAGACTATTTATCGGTGGTAATTACAAATAACGAGGAGGACTTAAATAATCTCCGAAGAAGAATTAAGGAAATAAAAGAGGAAATTAAGGTTCTTCAAAATTCTGATGATATGAAGAAAATTAATGAGATGTCCCGATTCGTCACTGACCTTTATTGTGCTGCAAAAGACATCTCAACAGTGGTGTCCGACGATATACATCAAACAGGATTTGAAATTAAGTATCTTAAAAAAGGTAACATACTTCAACCAATGGTACTATCCGATGATACCGAGAACATTAATTCAAACAAAAAAGTCAATTTTTATATTGGTAGTATGGCGAGACACACGTTAATTCAATTATGTGGATATCTTTCGTTTATGAATTTAATGCTCAGCAATGGAAAATATCCCTTAGTACCAATTCTAGTTATAGATCATATTTCAAAACCATTTGATGAAAAAAATTCAAAGGCTATTGGACTTGTTCTTGATGAGGCATATAAACTAATTGGAAAAGAAAATATGCAGACATTTATCTTTGATGACGAAGATAATGAGAAATTAAACATAAATCCAGATCATGTGGAAGATTTAGTTACTGATGAAAAGACTGGATTTAACCCCTTCTACTTTCCAACAAATACAGGAGATTAATAATAAAACACTAATCAAACCGTTTACCAATTAAGGTAAGCGGTTTTTTTATACCCCAAAATCGAAAGGAGGAACAAAATTGAACGCAAAGACAATCGCCATCGCCAACCAAAAAGGTGGCGTAGGCAAAACAACCACCTGTGCCAACTTAGGCATCGGATTGGCACTTGAGGGCAAGAAAGTCCTGCTGATAGATACTGACCCACAGGGCAGCTTATCAATCAGTTTAGGATACGCTCAGCCTGACAAGCTGGATACCACCCTTGCCACTGTAATGGGTAAAATGATAACCGACACCCCTACCCAACACAAGAAAGGTGTTTTGAGCCACCATGAGGGCGTGGACTTGATGCCCGCCAATATAGAACTGTCAGGTATGGAAGTCTCCCTCGTAAATGCCATGAGCCGTGAAACTGTTCTAAAGCAGTATCTTGATACGGTCAAAAAACAATATGACTTTATTCTTTTAGATTGTATGCCCTCTCTCGGTATGCTCACTGTCAATGCACTTGCGGCGGCAGACAGCGTAATTATTCCTGTGCAGGCTCAGTATCTACCTGCAAAGGGATTGGAACAGCTTTTACAGACCATAAACAAGGTACGTAAGCAGATAAACCCCAAGCTAACTATAGACGGTATTCTGCTGACAATGGTGGATAACCGCACCAACTTTATGGGCTATGGACTTATGAATTAAGGAGGAAACTATTTGAACGCAAAACTAAAAAAGGTATTGTCCGATATGAATAAAATCGAGGACAAAATGGTGCTTTTGCAAGAGAAATGGGACGAGCTGAACAAGCAAAAGACCGAGTTTGAAAACCTTGAAATTATCGGGCTTGCCATAATGGTGCTATTGGGGGAAGTCGAGGAAGGATTAAAGGCACTGCTTGCCGCCTACCTCATCAGCCCATACGGAATACCAATGTTTGCAACTTGGCTTGTCGGTGCTGTGGACGGACTAAACCAACGGCTGAAATCTATTTAATACTACAAAGATGGGCGATAGCATTTGTGTGCTATCGCCCCCCTTAATTGCCACATAGCAGGAGTGCCACTATTAAAGCAAGGGCGGCGAAGCCGTTCATCTTGACCCTTGTTTTGTAGCGGGGCTTTTGTTTTTGTTTGTAAAGGGAGGATAGAAGTTTTGGATGATATGCGGTATAATAAAACAAAAAATGACTGGAGGATAGAAATGGGATATTCAAACAGTGCCAGATTGGGATATGAATTTGAAAGTATCATTGCTGATATTTTTCGCTCTTATGGATTTACTGCTACGCTTACTGATGGAAAATATCACGATATAGACGTCATAAAAGGTGAAATCAAACTGGCTGTTGAGGTTAAATTATTTAGAGATATTAAAGCAAATAATAATGCTGTTTTATCAGCAGCTGAAAAGGTATGTCACTCTGCAAAAGAATCTGATTTCATTCCGGTCATTGTATCAGGGAATGTAGTTGATGAGCGCATCCGTGTACGCTTAAAAGAATACCCTACATTATTTATTGTGGATATTCAAAATCTGCTTTATCTTGTTGACAATGATGAAGTTTTAAGAAGCAGGCTTTTATCAGTTCTAAGTTTTTCTACTGATGACTTACTTCCGCAAGAGTCCACAGAATTAAAAAAATACAACTTGAACAAATTGCCACCTCAAAAAGCTTTACATGAAGATTTAATTGAGAGAATTAAGAAATGGGAACCAAGTTTAAAAGAAAATACACTATACGAAAAGCTGTGTACGGATGTTATAAAGTACCTTTTTGATAGCGACTTAGCATTATGGAAAGAACAGCAAAAATCAAATGACGATTTGTTTAGATTTGACTTGATTTGTAAAATCAAAGATGGCACTAACAAAGAGTTTTGGACAATGGCAGAAAAACATTTTGGAACAAAATATATAATTTTTGAGTTCAAAAATTATACTGAGCAGATAACCCAGAAAGAGATATTTACAACTGAAAAATATCTTTATTTGAAAGCTTTACGAGGTATTGCAATTATTATTTCAACAAAAGGTTCCGATAAAAATGCGGATAAGGCTATTCGAGGAACTTTACGTGAAAACGGGAAACTGATTATCAGCCTAACAAATGAAGATTTGATTGAGATGATTGAACGAAAAGCTATTGATGACAATTTGCCCGCAGAATTCTTAAGCGAAAAACTGGACAATATGTTAGTTAATTTAGAAAAATAACAATATTAACAAAAAAGAGTTGCCATATGGCAACTCTTTTTTGTTATCCTATTTATTACTGTTGACGCAACTCATTGATAAGTCGGTCTTCTATCTCAATAACATTTATGTTGTCAATATCATATTGAAAAATTGATGCAATTATAATTTGGTTATCCGAAAAGTCACGATTTAAAATATCAATCATAGCTTTAACATTTTCCTTCGTAATTTCTCTCCCACTTGGTGAGTCAAGAATGATTGGTAAAGTCATATTTAATTTTTTTTGAACTTCAACTATATAGGCAAGTTTAAAAGAAAAGACAATTTTGTGCAGTATGGTTCCAGACAAAGACTTCAAATCATCTGTAAAAATGTAGTCTGATGAAGGTATAATATATTGTTCAAAATCTAATTCCTTTGCATACTTCATGATAGTATTGTGGATTCTTGTAACAACATCATTGTTATGCTTGGTTAAAAGGGTAATTTGCTTTTTCAATTTGCTTTTTTCCTTTTCTAAACTCGAAATCACTCTGGATACCGCCATTTGGTCAACTTCGATTTTGGAAATATTCCGGTCAAAGCTTTCGATAAGCGTTTCCGTTTTAACCAGTTGTAACTGCTCAGTCTGTTTTCGTTCATATTTTTCAGCTTTGCTTTTCAAGGTGGAAATCTTAGACGAAATCATTTTTCTCTTTGCCAACAAAAACTCTACAGAAAAATCGAAACCAATAATGGTATCCCGATTGACCGGAATTGGATTTCCATCAGAGCCTTTAACTGCAATCTTCATTTTTTCGATAAAATTTTTAAATGAATTATTTTCAGCGATAACAGCGTTAACACGCTTGAGTTCTGTTTCCAATGATGAAATTTCAGAGTTTAGCATTTCGAGAAGCTTTTGTTCTTCTTCATCTTTAGTCTCAAAGACAATATTATTTTCAGCTTCGTTTATCTCTTGCTGATATTCAGCGACACTAAACATTTGCTTGTATTTACTTAATTGTTGCTCTACTGAACGCAGCTCTTTAGTTAGGTCATCACAGCTTCTATCAGATAAGCCTCGAACTAGCTGCTCAATATTAAAACGTATTTTTCCGATAATTATTCCTCGGTTCAGTAATGTCCAACCCTTTTCTTGGTCAACATAAAATACGCCCAAAATATTATTTAGCAGGTCATTATTTTCAGTGCCATATACTTTTGCATGAAAAGCATTCTGGTCAGTGGGAAGAACAAAGTGTTCTTTACTACCGTTTTCAAAACCAACTTCCAAATACTCGTCATTTCGTAAAATAGTAATTTTACCCATAGAACAAGTTATTGTAGTTTCTGTTACGCATTTTTCAAAGCGTATATTCTTAGTACTTGGTACGGGGTAGCCCAAAGAGTACAGCAGAAAACGCATCAAAGTGGTTTTTCCCGTGCTATTTTTCTTGCTATATATTAAGTTGGATTTATCTGAAAGGTCAATGTATCTTTCAAATAGACCTTCAGTTATTTTAAGAGAATGAAATATCATAAATTCACCTTCTTTGCGATGTCATTTACTAAAAACCTGTTTGTTATAATTTTTTGAAGTATAATTTTAACTACTATATCCTGGACTTCTTCGCAGATTTCATTTAGCTCAAAAACACATTTGTAATCATCACATTTTGCGGCAATGAATTCAGCGACTTTCTTATTGCCTTTTTCATCAGACTTAAAGTTTTGAAAGTCAAACAAAACTTGAGATATAAACTCGAATTTTTCGCAGCGGTTATTGATTAAATAGCGGTAAGAGCGAATAATTTCTTCCACTTCACCATCATCATATTCTTCTAAGAGCGTATTCTCAGGGTGAAGCTGCGATTGTAAAACAATTATTGACCACATAAGGTCTTTCTTCTTTATAACTAAGTCTAAATCGCCTTGAGTACAATTTTGAAAAAATTCATGCTGCCATATTTCCAACAATTCATCTGCCATCCCCCGAGTATTGTTGTTAAGCTCAAAAAGGAACTTATCAACACTATCTTTAATCACATGGTATCGTTGCTGAAAATCATCTGTAAAAAATGGGATAACGTGAATTTCTAAATTTGATGTATCAATATATTGTAAAGGCTTGTTCGCAATTTCAAGGTCAATTATGTCTTTACAAGACTGTGGCAAATCAGCATAAGATAAGCGTGAATGCCCATAAAAAGCACTCATTGTATTATCAAGGTTAAAAGGATTAGGCGAGTTCGTAACATAGATGAGCTTATGATAGTCTCGATGTGCTGCATCGTCATTTAGGGTTGCTAACCCCGCATTTAATTTGCTTCGCACATTTCTGTAATCATCAATTCTCATTACGGATTTTGCTTGTGCATATATATTTTTTTCATTTTCCAAAAGAAGCTCAATATCTTCTTTTTTGCCCTCAACTCGAACACTTTTAATTGCTCTAACATTTTCAAGCATCAAAACAATCGCTGCATTAACTTGAAAATCCCAACCAAAAGATGAAGGGGTTGCATTTCTACTCATCGAATGCACCTCCAAACTTATAATTATCCATGTTAATTATACCAAATTCAAACACGAAATTCAACACAAGGAGGTATTATTATCGCTACCACACGCTTAATTTCCATGCACCAAAACAAAGGGAAATCCATCGCAGATTGTCTTGCTGACCGCACCGATTATGCGAAAAATCCCGACAAAACAAATGACGGAGAACTGCTATCCTCTTACCAGTGCGACCCACGAACAGTGCAAGCAGAATTTATGCTCTCTAAGCGGCAATATGATGATATTACAGGCAGAAAACAAGCAAGCAATGTCATTGCCTATCAGATACGGCAAGCCTTTAAGCCGGGAGAAATCTCGCCGGAGCTTGCAAATAAAATCGGCTATGAACTTGGTATGAGCTTCACCAAAGGCAACCATGCCTTTATCGTTACTACCCATGTAGACAAAGCCCATATTCATAATCACATTATCTTCAATTCAACTACTCTTGACTGCAAGAAAAAGTTTCGGGATTTTCTTGGCAGCGGTCGGGCGATTGCCAAAATATCTGACCGAATTTGTCTTGAAAATAACCTTTCAATCATTGAAAAGCCTAAACGCTCTAAAGGACATTACGGCAAATGGCTTGGCGATAATAAGCCCCTCTCACACTCTGATAAACTAAGGCAAACAATAGATGAAGTGCTTGCCCAAAAGCCAAAAACCTTTGATAAGTTTTTACAACTTATGAAGTCGGCAGGCTATGAAATTAAAGTCGGTAAGTATTATGCTTTTAAGGGTGCAGAGCAGAAAAAATTTATCCGATTGCGTTCTCTTGGTGAGGGCTATTCAGGAGATGAAATCAAGGCAATCATTGAGGGTAAAGTTCCACAAAGAGAGGTTAAAAAATCAACCGCCAAACAACCGAAATGGAAAGAAAAATCGGTCAATCTGCTTGTGGACATACAGGCAAAATTGCAGCAAGGTAAGGGCAAAGGCTATGAGCAATGGGCAAAGATTTTCAACCTAAAACAGATGGCTCAGACGGTCAATTTTTTGCAGGAACACAAGCTCCTTGCCTATTCTGATTTAGAGCAGAAAGCAAAGAAATGCACTGCTACCTTTGACGATATTAACGCACAAATTAAGACCGATGAAAAGCGTATTGCAGAAATACAATCTCTCAAAAAACACATCTTCAACTACGCAAAGACCAAAGATGTTTATGCCCAATATCGCAAGGCACGTTACTCCAAAAAGTTTTACGAGGAGCACCGTGCCGAGCTTACTTTACACAAAGCTGCAAAGGCTGCTTTTGATGCACTTAATACAAAAAAGCTGCCTACAATTAAATCTCTACAAGCTGAATGCGATGCCTTGTATTCCGAGAAAAACAAGGCTTACAGTAAGTATCATTCAGCGAAAAAAGAAATGCAGGATATTCTGACCGCAAAGGCGAATATCGACCACCTTTTAGGACTGGAACAGGTGCAAAAGGCAAAAGAAAAATCACAGGATCAGCGTTAGCTACCCTGTGATTTCATTAGCTCCCAAAGGGAGCGTAGCCACACAATTTATTGTGTGTTCAGTGGGGATTGGGGATACTCCCCAACAAGCAAAAACATACGGTGGTCACCCGTATGCCCTGCTTGCCGCCGATTAGTGCAACTCCAGAAAACGAATGAATATTAAGAGAGCTAACTTATCTATATCACAGTCGAAAATCCATTGAATATTAAAAAACTAACTTTCAATAACTGTTTACATATATATTAGATATAAGATTCACAATTTATATTTAACTGACTTTACTTGTGTGAGATTTAACACTAAAATATAATAAAAAGAAAGGCTTCATAATTAGGCCTTTTGGTATAAGGTGGTGAGAATTTATGAGTGTGAATAAAAGCACGGAAGCCCATGTTATACTCCATGCAAAGCCAGTTCTTTTAAGTGCCGCTTGCATGGAGTAAATAGGTACTTATATATGCTGGCTTTGCAACTTGACTATTAAGATCAAGGAGTAATGCCGCATGAAGTATATTAATGCTTTTTCAGTTCTTCCCGATTATTTAGTTGAAGAACTACAAAAACATGTTCAAAGTAGCTATATATACGTCCCATCGAAAAAAGGCCAGCGTAAAAATTGGGGAGAACTTTCTGGTTATAGAGAGAAAATTGAAAAGCGTAATGATAAAATACGCCAAGACTTTGCTTCCGGTATTTCTATTGAAATGTTGGCAGATACCTATTTTCTTTCTGAACATACAATTAAAAAAATTGTTTATAGCAGATAATTTTGGGGAGGTCGCCTTTTGTGCGACCTCTCTTTATGTAAAAAATACTACTGTAGTGTTTGCTACATTGATATAAATTCATAGTTATGTTACCATCAATTCAAGAAGATGTAAAAAATCTTATACAATAGTTTTACACTTTTTATTTAGAATGCTTGGATTAGTAGATTCTATTGCAGAATATAAATGGCTAAATTTAAAGGTTTGTTATGAAAACTGCAAAACTACAGAAAGATACTTTTTTTGTAACAAAAAAGAGCTTTAATGTGAAAAATTATTAATGAGGAGGTGCTCTACGTTGGAAAGAGCTATATATTTAATCACTGGCGTTATGGCATCTGGAAAATCAACAATTGCGGGACTGCTTGCCTCGAAAATGGAAAAGGGAGTACACCTGCGTGGTGATGTGTTTCGCCAAATGATTGTATCAGGACGAGCCGATATGTCCACATTACCGTCTGATGAAGCTCTCCGACAGTTGCACCTGCGATATCGCCTATCCGCAGATACGGCAATAACCTATTATAACTACGGATTTTCCGTTGTTTTGCAGGATAACTACTACGGAGAAGAACTATCCCGAATATTGGATATGTTGAAGGACTATCCTGTTCAAATAATAGTACTCTGCCCAAATGTGGAAACTGTAAAAAAACGTGAAAAAATGCGGGGAAAGATCGGTTATACTGGCTTTACGGTAGAGGCTTTGTATGCGGATTTCATGAGGGAGACTCCAAAAATCGGCTTTTGGCTGGATACCTCGAAACAGTCCCCCGAACAATCCGTACAAAAAATTTTGTTACACTTTGAAGAGCAATAGAATGGAGAGAATTATATGACTAATAAAGATAAAATAGAAAACATACTTACACAAGTAGTTCACTCCTTTTCCGGAGTTGTCGGTATTGACGCCATTGTTTTAGGTGGTTCCCACGCGACAGGTACTGCAAATAATGATTCCGACATAGATATAGGAATTTATTACGACAGGGAGTTGTTCGACCTTTCATTATTCAAGCAAAAAGCTGTCTCACTTGATGATGAACACCGAAAAAATGTAATAACCAATTATTGAAAAACACGGTGCTGAAGTTTTAGGCGAAATAAAGCGTGCTAACTAAAAACATTTGCGCCTTGATGTTTTCCAATAATATATTGGAGGAATGACTATGAATAGGAGTGGAAAAAAATGTGTACTTTACCCTCGTGTAAGTACCGAAATGCAGGTTGACGGCTTCAGCTTGGACGGACAAAAAAACAGCTTAAAGCGATTTGCAGATAGAGAAGAAATGGAAATCGTAAGTATTTATGAAGATGCAGGCAAATCCGGCAAGTCCATTGAGGGCAGACCTGCCTTTAAGCAGATGCTTGGTGATATTGAAAATGGTTTAGGCATTGATTATGTTTTAGTTTACAAGCTCTCTCGTTTTGGACGAAATGCCGCCGACATTCTTAATTCTTTGGAGCAAATTCAATCCTTTGGTGTGAATTTGATTTGCATTGAGGAAGGAATTGACTCATCACAGACAAGTGGAAAACTTTTAATCTCCGTGCTGTCTGCTGTTGCTGAAATAGAGCGTGAAAATATCATTGAGCAGACTATGAACGGGCGAAAAGAAAAAGCTCGTCAAGGTGGTTGGAATGGTGGTTTTGCTCCCTACGGTTACTTTCTCAAAGATAAGCAGCTTTTTATCCAAGAAGATGAAGCTGAAGCTGTACGCATTATTTTTGATAAATATGTGAATGGGAATGTGGGGTTTTATAAAATTGCCAATTACCTTAATTTGCAGGGAATTCAAAAAGTTAAACGGGATAACGGTACGTTAATGCAATGGAGTACCCATTTCGTCAGAATGATAATCGACAATCCTGTATACTATGGAAAAATCGCTTTTGGCAGACGCATAAGGGAAAAGGTCAAAGGCACTAAAAATGAATACCGCCAAGTACACCAAGATGATTACATTCTTGCAGACGGTCAACACGATGCTATCATCAATGAGGAGCTATGGAACAAGGCACATGAAAAAAGAGAAATAACAGGTGTGAAATCTCCATCTAAAATTGGTCGGGACAGAACACATTTGTTAAGCGGCATCTTAAAATGCCCTAAATGTGGCGGACCGATGTATACCAATAAACATGCATGGACAAACAAAGATGGTACATATAAAGAAATTTACTATTATGTATGCAGTAAAGCTCGCACCGCCAGAGGAAAAAGCTGTGACTACAAAGCGATGCTCAAAAAGACCGATATTGAGCCGCTTGTCATTGGAGCAATCAGAGAGCTGATTAAGAATGAGGATTTTGCAACCGAAATAAAATCAAAGATAGGGAAACAGATTGACACCTCTACTCTTGATAGAGAGCTGAAAAATTACGAAGGTAAACTTAGAGAAGTAGATTTAAATAAAACTCGCCTTGAAAATGAAATTGACAGCTTGCCGGAGGATACCCGTTTTAGAGAACGCAAGCTCCATGATATGACCCTCCGCCTTGATGGACTGTACGATGTTATCGTTGAGCTTGAAGAAAAAATCGAAGATGTAAAGCTCCGCCGCAAGGCTGTTGAGCAGGATGCCATTACCTTAGAGAACATCTACACCTTGTTGGCAAACTTTGAAAAGGTGTATGACAAAATAAGCGATGAAGAGAAAAAATCCCTAATTTCTTCGTTAATCAAAGAAATAGAGATTTTCCCATGTGATGACTCAGAGCTACCCCTAAAGTCCATTTTATTCAATTTTCCGGTGTATAAGGACGGTGGAGATGTTTACGAATTTTTGTGGGACAAAAGTACGCACGTTTCAACGTGGCTCGTACGCGGGAACATATCGACAGGTTGTGCATTAACAGTCTGGTAGCCCAAAGTTTGCAGCACAGCCAAGTCGCGCGCCAGGGTAGCGCTGTTGCACGAAACCATTACAATGCGCTGTGGGCACATATCTGCCACCAGCTGCAGCACCTCAGGCTCACAACCTTTGCGGGGTGGATCAAGTACAATTACATCGGGGGTAAGCCCCTGCTGCTTCAACATAGCTGCGGCACCCTTTGCGTCATCGCAGATAAAATGTGCGTTGGTAATGCCGTTGTTTTTTGCATTCTGCTTTGCGTTTTCAATTGCTGCGGGGATAATCTCTACGCCAATCAGCTCGCGTACCTTGTGTGCCATCGAAAGCCCAATGGTACCCGCACCGCAATAAAGGTCGAGCAGCAGCTCGTTTCCGGTCAGCCCTGCAAACTCCGCGGCAATACTGTAAAGCTGCTCTGCGCCCTCGCGGTTTACCTGATAAAACGAAAGGGGAGAGATATCAATTTTTACGCCGCACAGAATATCGGTGATGTGGTCTTTCCCCCACAGGGTCTTACAGGTCTTTCCAAGGATAATATTGGTTTTAGCTGTATTGCTGTTGAGCACAATGGATTTTACCGAAGGGCAGCAGGCAGTCAGGCGTTTTATCAAGATATCACTGTGAGGCAATTCATTGCCGTTTACAACAAGGCAAACCATGGTTTCTCCGGTCGCCTGAGCTTCTCGGATATATACATGTCGTAATAACCCTGTGTGATTTTGCTCGTTGTAGATAGAAATATGCTGTTCTTTGCAGAAATCCTGCACAGTTTGCAGAATCTGCTCAAAATGTGCAGGCTGTAGTTTGCAGTCTGTGCACTGAATAACGCGGTGACTGCGTTTTCCGAACATGCCAAGGCGCACGCCCTGTCCGTCATCTCGGATGGGGCATTGTGTTTTATTGCGGTAGCCGTTTTGCCGCGGGGAGCCGATAATTGGTAGAACAGGTGCGGTGATACCGCCGATGCGGCGCAGATGCTGCACCACCCAGTTCTCTTTTATGGCAAGCTCCGCCTCATAGGAGATATGGCGCAGCGAGCAGCCTCCGCACTGGCGGTATACGCTGCAATCGGGGTCGATACGGTCGGGCGAAGGGGAGAGCAGCTCCTCCACAATGCCATAGCCAAAGTTTTTTTGCAGTTTTACAAGGCGTGCGCGCAGCTTGTCCCCAACAGCGGTGCCGGGCACAAACACTGTAAAGCCATCTACCTTGCCAACGCCGTTGCCCTCATCGGTGATATCGGTAATTTCTATGTTTACAATTTCGTTTTTTAATAACATTATCGGATTCCTTCCAAATTGTTTCGATTCTATTATTTTAACATAATGCGTTTTAAATTCCAATGGCTGCAAAAAATAACGCCGCGCCCTGTGCCTAACGGCAAGAGTGCGGCGTAAATTTTAGAGATAATATCCCGATTGCCTGTAGATAAGAAACGGCTAGTGATCCTCTTTATCCCACACCAGCTGCTCATAGTCGAGCAGCTTAAAGCCGAAACGCTCATACAGGCGGCGTGCGCCGTCATTGCAGCGGCAAACTTCAAGGCGGATACGCGAAATGTCCTTGTACTCCTCCATCATCCAGTCCATAAACTGGGTGCCCAGACGAAGTCCGCGAAACGCGGGGAGCACACACAGCTCCTCCAGCCACAGCACCAATCCGCCGCTTTCATTGCTCCATGTAAAGCTAAACAACGCAAAGCCTGCGGTTTTGCCGTCTTCCTCAATAATAAACGCTTTCGCATAAGGCGAACCTTTTACACATTCATCAAAGGTGCGGTTTATATGGTCGAGGTTCGCGGGGTGCAAGGTAGCCTCACCAGAGTAAAACTCTTTTGAAAGCTCGATGTAGAGCTCGCGGTCGGCCGGGGTAATGCTTCTGACGGTCATTTTTGAATAATCCTCCATTTAGTAGATTGATTGTTAACAGGCAGATATCTGCCTTTATTCATGACGCAATGCGTCGATTGGGTTGAGCTTAGCGGCTTTTTTCGCGGGATAGATGCCAAAGAAGAGACCCACCGAGCACGAAAAACCGAGTGCAAGCGTAATGTGCCCCATTGTAATGGCAGGCACAATTTTGCCGCCCGCCAAGCCGCTGACAATACTGGAGATACCATGTGCACCCAAAATGCCCAAAATCAAACCGATGGCACCGCCGATAAGTGAAAGAATAGCCGATTCGGTTAAAAACTGGAACATAATGGAGCCCGTTTTAGCCCCAAGCGACTTGCGTATGCCAATTTCGCGGGTACGTTCGGTAACCGCAACCAGCATGATATTCATAACGCCGATACCGCCTACCAGCAGCGAAATTGCCGCCACGGCACTGATAAAGCCGGTGATGATATTGAGCATATTGTTAATCATATCCACCTGACCCATCAAGCTCTGCACCTGGTAAACATCTCGGCCGCGGTTGCTGTGACGTGCTTCCAGAACATTTCTGGCTGAGTTACCCATAGATTCCGTAAACGCGGGGTCATCCGCCATAACGTAAACCGAGCTGAGAGACTCCTCCATGCTGCCAATGTTCATCATAGTGGTAACCGGCATATACAAAAAGAACGGCATTCCATCCATATAAAAGCCCCCGGTCTGGCTTTTTGCGACACCGACAATCTTCAACTTGGCGCGCTCACCAAAAAGGTTTACGTCAATTGTCATACCCGCTATATTAGTATTGCCAAAAAATTTCATCGCAGCCATTTCATCAATAACGACTACATTGCGGGCAGAGAGGTAATCCTCCTCGCTGAAGAAGCGGCCCGAAACCATATCGGTTTGTGCAAGGTAAATAAAGTCGTTGCTGCCGCCATAAATCATCGCATCATTTTCTTTGGTTTTAAAACTGACAGAGCCAAATACGTTCCATTGCGGCGAAATATACTTCACATGGTCTACCTTTTGCTTGATGGCTTCAATATCGTCAAGGCTCAGGTAATCCGAATCAGTCGCGTTCTTGCTGTTGACGGATATGGTGACGGTGGAGTTGCCAAGCTGTTCCATCGAGCCCATCATATAGGCTTTTGCTCCGCCGCCCACACCGAGAATCATAATAACGGAGCTGATACCGATGATGATGCCAAGCATGGTGAGAAACGAACGCATTTTATTGCTTCGGATGCTGAATATCGCCATCTTCAGGTTATCTATTATATTCATTGTTCACCACTCCCTTACGCAGCCGAAGCTGTTGATTCGGTAGCGGAGACTGCCTGTTCGGGCGCGTCTACTTTAACAACGGGCAGCATTTCAATCGTTGTGGGCGGGTTAAGAACAACCTGATCGCCCTCGTTGATACCGCTCAAAACTTCAATATAAACGTCGGAGGCGTTGCCTGTGGTGATATAGATTTTTTCATAGGTATACACTCCGGATTTTTCACTGGCAATCAGCTTGTAGCAGAAGTCGCCGTTGCGGTCGGTCAAAACAGCTTCAACAGGTACTGCAAGTGCATTGCCGTTGGAGAAGGTTTCGATTTCTGCATCAAAATCCAGTCCGATGATCAGATTCGAATCAGGGTTGCTGATGGTAATCTCGGCGGGAACCTGAGCCGAAGTAGCGTTACCGCTGGCGTTCATGCCTTTTATCGCCGCAGCGCCAATTTTAGTAACCTTACCTTCATATTTCAGGTCGCCGAGCGATAATGTTACGGTTTGCCCAAGCTTAACGGTTCCGACATCGTATTTACCAATTTTAAAATCGGCCTTCAAATTATCGGTGGTTTGAATGACACATGCAGTGGTGGTGTTGGTAGCCATACCGCCCGCCACAAGGTTTAGTTCGGTGACAATGCCGTCGAATTCGGCGATAATGCCTTTATCCTTCTGATATTTTTGCAGTGAGGCGATATTAATAGAAGCACTTTCCATAGCGTTTGCAGCGGAGGTGAGTGCGTTTTTCGCCTTGGAAAGATCTGCCTCGGAGGTTTTTTGTGCGTCAAGCGCGTCGCGCTCAATCTCTGCCTGTGTCAGCTTTTGCTGGTAACGGGTGTACGCTTCATACCCTTCTTCTCCAGGCGTGGGGTAACCGCCGTTATTCTCTCTTAGCTTACGAATACGGCTGTTGTATTGCTGAATTTCCAAGGTGAGCTCATCAATCTCTTCCTGACGATCAGCTTCGCCGTTATTGACTTCGTCAAAGTTAATTTTAGCGTTTTCGTGGCTGAGCTTAGCGTCGGCGTAAGAAATTTGCGACAGACGAATTTGGTTTTCGAGATCGGTCAGGTCAAATGAGGCAATCATATCGCCTGCTTTTACAACATCGCCAACCTTAAAATTTACATCGATTGCCTTGCTTTGCGGGGGGGCAAAGTAAGCCTTACTGTCGGAGGAGCTGATGGTTGCCGTGGTGCTCAAGTAGGAGTTGATGCTCTGGTAGGAGACTTCCCCCGCCTTGACCGAGGGTATGTAGTTGGATACCGCATAAATGCTGTAACCGATATACCCTGCAACAAGCAGCAAAACCACCGACCAAATGATAACTTTTTTCTTCTTTTTCTTATTCTTCGGCTTCTTTTGCTTTTTTGGTTTCGTCGTTTCGATTTCCGCTGTTGGCACAGTGGCTGTCTCAGACGTGGTTTGTTCAATGGTTGGATGGTCCATAAAATTATACACCGCTTTCTTTGAGTTGCCCTAAACAAAGTAATTATACCGAATAGATAAATTATTGTCAAAAGGTGACATGTAAAATTATAATGAACAAACTAAGTACAAAGGGGGTTTTTACCAGCAATGAGATGCCGTCATTGCATAATTCTTCTTTCAGCACACAAAACCTCTTAATACGGCTGCGCAAGCATGTTATTAGAAAGTTTACAATTTACGGTGGTAAAAAAGGCGAATAGCGTCGCACTTTGGTTGCGCCCTCTGTTTCAATATGGTAAGATAAATTCTGGATTAAGGAAAAAGTACAGTATAACTTTTCTTTTAGCCTGTGCAATAATTCCCTGTAAAAAACATACTATGTTAAAGGAAAACCTGCCACGCACGGTTTGCAGCACGAATTGTGTAAAGTGCAGGTTTATGCATAAATCATGAGATTGAAGAGGGATTACCATTGAAAAAAGCAATGATTACGGTAAACAATCTTCGTAAGGTGTATAAGCTGGGCAGTGAAAAAGTTGTCGCTTTGGAGAATATCAACGTGACAATCGGCGAAGGTGAAATCTGCTGCATTCTTGGCACGTCGGGCTCCGGTAAATCTACGCTGCTGAACATGCTGGCAGGGCTTGAAAAGCCTACGCATGGGCAGGTGCTGATTGGAAAGCGCGACATTGCCAAAATGGATGAAGCGGCCCTTGCGAAGTTTCGACAAAAATACGTGGGGTTTGTGTTTCAGTCCTACAACCTGTTGTCGGCGCTTACGGCGCTTGAAAATGTAAGCATGCCGCTTATGTTTCGCGGAGTGAGCAAAGGGGTGCGCAACAAAGCCGCTAAGCTTATGCTCAAGAATGTGGGATTGGGTAACCGTTACGAGCACAAGCCCTCGCAAATGTCGGGCGGACAGCAGCAGCGTGTTGGCATTGCGCGCGCGTTTGTAAGTAAACCCCGCATTGTGTTTGCGGACGAGCCGACCGGAAACCTCGATACCAAAACCACCATTGAGGTTATGGAGCTGATGGTGCAGATGTCGCGAGATAACAACCAAACACTGATTATCGTCACGCATGATCCGGAAATAGCAGAATATGCCGACCGCATTTTAACGCTGATTGACGGCAAGGTTGTGTCGGATGTTCGGAATGAATCGATAGCATTCAAAGGTGTTCACGCGGCACGAGAGGCCGCTGCCGAAGATGCAGCCGCCCAAGAGCTTGCAGCGCAATTAGCAACTAACACCGCAGCGCAGGAGGAAAAGGAGTAAAACCATGAAAACATCAACAAGAATTATTTGTATCTGCCTTGCAGCTCTTATGCTGCTTACCACATTCGGCATGCTGTTCTCGCAGCTTGCATTTGCGGCAACCACCGACAGCAATAGCAGCAGTTCATCCAGTAAGGATGACGATGAACTGCCTGTTTCTTCAGGGTCGTTCCGTGTTATCAGCAAACCGCAATTTTATAGGGTGGGCAGCGATGGTGTACCAAGCGGAGACCCGGTAAAAACTGTAAAAGAGGGCTACCGCTATCAGGTTGTGTTTACCGTACTCGATAAAAGCGTAAACGAGAGTGATATTTCAAATGTAACTGGTGGTTTTGTGGCTTCCAGTGGTGGCTATTTTGATACCATTGTCGGCTCGGACGGGTTTCCCGAAAGCAGTGTAACTCAAGGTGGCAGTTCCAGCGGATATGTGGAATTGGATATTGAGGCCTATGTGAAGTTTAACGGCAAGGGCAGAACAATGAGCTTGGATGTCGGTTACACTTACTCTAAAAACACTTCCGACTCAAGCGACCGCTCTTACGGCGAAAGCAACGGCACGGTTGTAGTAAAAATTCCCGAGGCGGTTGTCACAAGCGGCTCCGAGTCAGATGAAGACAGCTACCTGCTTGCCACCCCCAACATCATTGTAACCTCCTATAACTACGGCGGGCAGGATGTTATGGCGGGCAATAATTTCCCTTTAACCATTAAATTCGAAAACACCAGCAAAGATTTTAACCTCGAGAACATCATTATGGAGATTACCACGAGCACCGATCTTTCGATTGCAAACGGCTCCAACTCCACCTATATCGAAAAGCTGGGCAAGGGCGAATCGCAGACGAAAACCTTACAGATTGCTGCGAGCAGTGCCATTGAGCCCAAGCCGCAGCAGGTCACGGTGAAATTTACGTATGAATACATACTCGATAAAGTCAGAAAAACCGGTGAGAGAACCGAAACTTTGGCGATTCCCGTAACACAGCTTGACCGTTTCAGCATTGGTGAACTGAGTGTACCCGATCAGCTGTGGCCGGGCGATAACACTTACATGAGCATCGAATATGTCAATAAGGGCAAAACCGAGATTGCGAACCTTTCGGCTCACCTCGAAAGCGATGTCCCCGGAATCAGTCAGAGCCAGACGGTGGGTAACATAAAAGCGGGCGATTCCGGCACGATTGACTTTACCTTCACCGCAAACGATTCCGGCACCATTAACGGCAAGGTGATTGTTACTTATGAGGATGCAAAGGGCAATGAAAAATCAGTGGAGCGTCCGTTCTCTGCAACTGTTATGGATATGGGCGGCATGTTCCCGGGTGAGGACCCCACCGATATGCCTCTGCCAATGCCGGGAGAAACAGGGCCGAATGTAGCTACCATTGTTATGGCAGTTATCGGCGGGCTTATGGTAGCGGGGCTGACGGGTATTATTATTGTTAAAAAAGTGAAAATGAAGAGGGAAGAGGAAGACGATGAAGACATTTGATTTAATCTCAATGTGCTTCCGCAATCTCTTTCGTCGTAAAATGCGTACGGTGCTCACCGTGCTGGGCGTGGTGATTGGCACCTGTGCCATTATTGTTACAGTGTCTCTTGGCCTTGGCATGACCAAGATTCAGGAGGACGCTCTGGCACAGATGGGTGACCTCACCAAGATTGATATTTACAACCGCGGCGGCGGTGGTAAAGATGCCCCTGTGCTGGATGACAAGGTGCTCAAACAGATTTCAGAGATGGAAGGTGTGGAGGTTGCCACCCCGCTGGCTCGTGCCGACTGGAGCGCAATGGAGTTTTGGGTGGGCGATAAGTTTCAGTTCAGCGGACAGGTGATGGGCATCTACCCGGAAGCAATGGAAAAGCTGGGTTATACCATGAAGGAAGGCGGCTTCCTCACCAGCGGCAACGGCAAAAAAATCCCCATTGTTATGGGCGAGCAGGCAGCTTACCAGTTTTACAACACCAAAAAAAGAGATGGCTGGGTTTATCCGTATCCCGATCAGAATGGTAAAATCCCCGACCCTTATGTCAATGTGATGAAGGATGAAATCATGCTTCGTCTGGGCAGAAGCGACGAGGAAAAAACCAAGCTTGTTGAGTATGAGGTACAAGTACAGGGTGTATTGGTCGCCGATTACAGCAAAGGCTGGGAGACGCAGGATTCTATCTTTATGCCAATTGACGAAATGAACCGTATGGTTGCGGAATATAAAAAGCTAAACAAAATCAAAGAAAGCCAGAATAACGAAAAGGGCTATCAAAGTGCCGTGGTAAAAACCACCGACATTAAATATGTCGAGAGCGTCGAAAGTTATATCTCCGAAACGCTTGGCTTCAGCACGAACAGTATGGAGAGCATCCGTAAGCCAATGCAGCAGCAGATCAAGCAGCAGAGCATGGTGCTTGGCGGGCTTGGGCTTATCTCCCTCATTGTTGCGGCCATCGGCATCACCAATACTATGGTCATGTCCATTTACGAGCGCACCCGCGAAATCGGTATTATGAAAGTGCTGGGCTGTGAGGTACCAAATATTCGTACAATGTTCCTTACCGAGTCGGGTATTATCGGCCTGATGGGCGGTATCGCCGGCACCATTTTCAGCTTTGGCATCAGCTGGGTCATCAACAACTGGGAAACCATAAAGATGGCACTCGGCATTGCCGGGGGCAATAGCGGTATGGGCGGCGGTTTCGGCATGGGCATGGGCGGTATGATGGGTATGGGCGGCGGGAAGGTTTCGCTCATCCCCCCGTGGCTTGTTGCCGTGGCAGTAATTTTTGGTATTTTAATTGGTCTGGTATCGGGCTTTACGCCTGCAAACAGGGCAGTAAAAATCAGTGCACTAGAGGCAATTAAGCATGATTAAAAAAGAAAGGATACCGAAAAGGTATCCTTTCTTTTTTTAGCGGTATGGGTTATAATAGAATAAAATAGTAGAGTGCAAAAAACTGCTGCGAAAGCGAGTGAATAAAAACTCGCGTTCGCTGTATAAAAGGAGGAATACTATTAATGAAGTTGATTTCATGGAATGTTAATGGCTTACGCGCCTGCATGGGCAAGGGCTTTTCAGATTTTTTTAAAGAGATAGATGCGGATATTTTTTGCGTTCAAGAAACCAAGATGCAGCAGGATCAGGCTGATTTTGTTTTTGATGGTTATACCCAGTATTGGAACAGCGCGGTGAAAAAAGGCTATTCCGGCACGGCTGTATTTACGCGCATACCCCCGCTTTCGGTAAGCTACGGCATCGGAATTGAGGAGCACGGGCAGGAGGGGCGGGTGATTACACTGGAGTTTGAGCGCTTTTATCTTGTCAATGTGTATACACCCAATGCGCAGCGCGGGCTTACCCGCCTGGACTACCGCATGCAGTGGGAGGACGATTTCCGCGCTTATGTGTGCAAACTGGACAAGGAAAAGCCGGTGATTATCTGCGGTGATCTCAACGTGGCGCACAATGAAATTGATATTAAAAATGCAAAATCCAACCGCGGAAATGCCGGGTTTTCCGATGAGGAACGCGAAAAGATGACCGAGCTGCTCGACGCAGGCTTTGTTGATTCTTTTCGCAGCCTGAACCCTGAGCGGACGGATGCATACACTTGGTGGTCGTACATGTTCAATGCGCGCGCCAACAACACAGGCTGGCGGATCGACTATTTTTTAGTATCCCAGCAGCTTAAAGATGAGATTCGGGATGCGAAAATTCACCCACAGGTGTTGGGCAGTGATCATTGCCCGGTAGAATTGGGTATTTTTTAGGGGGATGGAAAACATGCAGTATGAGATTCCGGCAGGGCGCTACCGCCACTTTAAAGGCAACGAGTACCGCGTACTTTATACGGCACGCCACTCCGAAACGCTGGAGGAATATGTGGTGTATCAGGCACTGTATGGCGAGCGGGGCATTTGGGTGCGTCCTGCGAGTATGTGGAACGAAACCGTTGAGCGCGACGGCAAAACCTACCGTCGTTTTACCAAGATAGAAGAATAGGCAATTTGACTGAGTAAAAAACAGGAACGCATTTGCGTTCCTGTTTTTTAGTTGAATAATCGGATAATTTGCTCTGCCAG
>NZ_DALZQO010000007.1:50789-71666 GCF_032017025.1 Hydrogenoanaerobacterium sp. | reverse complement strand
GCCAGAAACACCGCCGCGGTAGAACCGAGTGCAACGGGAAGCAGCCCCTTGCCCCAATAGGCAAGGGCTAACGCAGTGAGCAAGCCTGCAACAGCCGACGCCAAATTCGCCGTTGAAAATAAAATCTCGGGGAAGGTCATGGCGGCGAGTACCGCGTAGGGAACGTACTGCAGAAAAGACTTGATAAAGCGGTTTTCAATTTTTCGTTTCATAAAAGTAAGGGGGATCATGCGCGGGATATAGGTGACAAGCGCCATAATCAAAACCGCTGTTAAAATTCTGGTGTAATTCATGGGTTCACTGCCTCCTCGTCGTTACTATCCACAGGGTAGCGTAGAGCGGCATAAGCCGAAGCGACCACTGCACAGATGATAATTTTCCAACCGCTTGACAGCTTGCTGAAAAACGGTACCCATTTGAGGATACAGCTTAAAACCACCGAGACAGCAATGACAAGGGCGACAGGCTTTACTTGGCGCGCGGGGGGTACGATTATGGCAATAAACATACCATAAATGGCAATACCCAAAGCACTGCGCAATGCCATTGGCAGCAAGCTGGTTGCGGTTGCACCAAACAAGGTGCCCAGCGCCCAGCCCCAGTATGGCGTAAAGCCCAGCCCGGCAAGATAGGCGGCGGTGATCAGCCCTTTTTCCTGCATAGCCACTGCAAAAATTTCATCGGTTACAACGAAAGAAAGTGTGCCGCGCTGCAGCGTCGTCATATCAGGAGCGGCTTTTTGCGATAGTGACAGAGACATGAGCATATACCGGATATTAATGATAAAGGTGGTGACGGCAATTTCGAGGTAACCGCCACCCGATAAAATCAGAGCAGTTCCCGCAAATTGCCCCGCTGAGGTTAGGTTCGTCATCGAAATCAGCAGTGCAATCCAAAACGGTAGGCCGTTCTCCGTACACATCATACCAAAGGTGAACGAGACCGAAAGATACCCGAGGCAGATGGGTACACCATCTTTTAGGCCTTTTATAAATGCATTCTTTTTGTCCACAAGTATAACTCCCAAAGTTGTATTTTAAAAACGAAAGTAGAGGAATGGAATGTTTTGTCTCTTTTTGCAGTGTTTTGGGTTATAGTGAAAACTTCCTGCATGCCTATCTTACATTTTCGCTTCATATTTTACCATTGTCGGCGCAAAATAGCAAACTGCTGCTTTTGCCTTTTGGTGACGGCTGGGGAAGGTTAAACAATGCAGCCCTAAAATTTTGTGAGTAAATATGCATAAAAAAGCCGGAGAGTATTCTACAGCTTGGGCGCAATTATTTTTATTTAGCTGGTAGAAGATGAAATTCTACTAATTATCATGATAGTTTTATATCTTCCTTTTTTATTTTTTGTTATTCTTTTAGTAAGAGAAAAACTGAAACTTGGATAACGGAGGAGAATTTACGATGCAAAGAAATATGAAAAAATGGCTGGATGAAATGCTGAACGCGCCCGTCAAAAAAGCGATGCCTGTTTTGTCCTTTCCGGCAGTTCAACTTATGGGCATTACGGTAAGGGAGCTTATCTCCAGCAGCGACGTCCAATCAAAAGGTATGAAGCTCGTGGCAGACCGCGTGGCTTCGGCGGCTTCGGTTAGTCTAATGGATTTATCCGTAGAGGCAGAAAGCTTTGGTTCTGAAATCCGCTTTTCCGATGATGAGGTGCCCACGGTCATTGGCAGCATTGTCTCGTCGGAGGAGGATGCAAACGCGCTGAAGATACCAGAGGTTGGCTCGGGCCGCACCGGAATTTACATTGAAGCGGTTGAGAAAGCGGTAAAAATGATTGAAGACCGTCCGGTTCTCGCAGGCGTCATTGGGCCATTCTCGCTGGCTGGGCGACTGATGGACGTGACCGAGGCAATGATTTACTGCTATGAGGAGCCAGACATGGTTCATACCATCCTCGATAAGGTAACTACGTTTCTCACGGAATACTGCAAAGCGTACAAGGCGACAGGTGCCAACGGTATCGTGATGGCAGAGCCATTATCCGGTCTTCTTTCCCCTGCTCTTGCTGAGGAATTTTCCGGCCCGTATGTCAAACGGATCGTTGATGCCGTACAGGACGACAATTTTATTATTATTTATCACAATTGCGGAAATGGTACCATTAAAATGATCGATTCCATTCTCGCTACAGGCTCTGCTGCTTACCACTTCGGAAATGCCATCGACATGGAAGAAATGATGACCCATATCCCGGCAGATACGATTGCCATGGGTAATGTGGACCCGGCCGGTCAGATCAAGAACGGCACAGTGGAATCAATCCGCAATGCAACGCTCTCTGTAATGGAAGCCTGCTGCAAATACCCGAATTTCGTCATTTCATCCGGCTGCGATATTCCCCCTACCTCGAAATGGGAAAACATCGATGCGTTCTTTGAGGCGGTAGATAGCTTTTACAGCAGATAAAGCCTTGTTTCAAAACGAACGGTATCAGCTACGATAAACAAGCGAAAAGAAAGCGAGATCATTTTTGGTGATCTTGCTTTCTTCTTTTTGTTGCGTGTGCTATAATGTAGCAAAAGAATAAAAATAAATGCCGTTTTTCAAATAACAGAGGGGAGTGTCTGTATCGAATGAAGCCGAGCAGAAGAATGCCAAGAGAAGATGCTGTTGAAATTTTAAAAAACGGAAAGTACGGAGTGCTTTCGACCTCCTCTGAGGATGGGATGCCCTACGGTGTGCCAATCAACTATTTTTATATCGAAGAAGAAAATGCCATCTATTTTCACTGCGCTCTCAAAGGGCGCAAAACAGACAATATACAAGCAAACAATCGCGTTGCCTTTGTGGTCATCGGGCAAGAGGCCGTTGTTGAAGAACGGTTTACCACCCATTACGAGAGTGTGATGGTGAGCGGTATAGCAACTTTTGTTACCGATTTGGCTGAAAAGGAAAAGAAACTCAATCAGCTGTGCGATGCATTGACTCCATCGGCTGTTGCACGGCGAGCAGAAGTGATACAGAAATATTTGCCTGCGGTTGCCATTGTTAAGCTGGAAATTTGCGAGCTGACAGGCAAGCGCAACAAAGATAATTAATAAATACAGAAACGCTGTACCGCCAAGCCGCGGAGTACAGTGCGTTTAAGGATTGTTGAATCAGTGAACCCGCAGCTTACCGTAATGGTAGCCTGCGGGTTCGTTTGAGCTTTTGCAGTTGGAATAAAACAAATAATCAATTCGCTCCGTATTGGGGCTTAATGATAGAACCGATTCTATATTATTTTAAATGGGTGATTCAATGAAAAAGAAATTGAGATTTAAGTTGCTGCTGCCGATGCTGTGCTTGTGTTTGGGGCTATGCGCTTGCAGCTTTAACCCTGCGAGTATCAGCGATTCAGCGGGTGGTGGCGACAGCAAACAAGACACACTTGCTTTGCAGCAAATAAGCGGAACACTGGAAGATGCGACAATGAACACGGTTACCGTCCGTGCAGACGATAAGCTTTACACCTTTGTAAAAAGCGATGAAACAACAGTCCAAGGCGACCAGGGGCTGGCCTTAAATCGGAGTGTTACGCTAACCTATTCAGGGGAATTGGATGACAGCCAACAAAACCAAACGGCACAACTGGTTGAAATCGTTATCCCCGATAGAACCGATTTGGAGCGCGCACAAGAGATACTCAGCACCCTGAGCCTGGAGGAAAAGGTAGCTCAAATGTTTATTGCGCGCTGCCCCGAGGATAAGGCTGCCGAGCTGGCAAAACAGTATCAGCTTGGCGGGTATATTCTTTTTGCAAGAGATTTTGAAGAAAAAAACGGCGACGAAGTCAAGGCGAACATCCAAAGCTATCAAAATTCCAGTAAGATACCAATGCTCATCGGCGTAGATGAAGAGGGGGGCACGGTAAACCGCGTAAGCTTGTACCCGCAGTTCCGAGCTGTTCCGTTCGAGTCGCCCCAGCGGCTGTATCAAAAAAATGGATTTGACCTGATTGCCCAAGACACCGAGGAAAAATCCGATTTGCTCAAATCCCTCGGAATCAACGTTAATTTCGCACCGGTGTGTGATGTATCTACAAATCGCAGCGATTATATTTACAATCGTTCTTTTGGCCAAAGCCCTGAATTAACTGCCCAATACGTTGAAACCGTTGTTAAAACAATGAATGATCATAATATGGGAAGCGTGCTAAAGCATTTTCCGGGCTATGGCAACAACAGCGATACCCATACCGGTATCGCCTACGATAAGCGGAGCTATGAAAGCTTTTTAAACAGCGACTTTAAACCCTTTATTGCCGGAATCAATGCCGGAGCGGGTTCTGTACTGGTTTCACATAATATTGTGTCGTCTATCGATGCAGCATACCCAGCCTCTTTGTCGGCAGAAGTTCATCGCATTTTAAGAGAAGATTTAAAGTTTGACGGTGTTATTGTGACGGATGAGTTAAGTATGAACGCTATCCGAAATTATGTAAACGCCGAAGAAGCGGCAGTTCTCGCGGTGGAAGCAGGAAACGATCTGCTTTGCTGTACTAACTTTGAGGAGCAGATACCCGCTGTAGTCAAAAGTGTTGAAAACGGCAGGATATCGGAGGATAGAATCAATGAGTCTGTCATCCGAATTTTGCTTTGGAAATTGAAGCTCGGCATCACCGAATAAATTTTTACAGGTATATTGGTTTTTTTATTACAGATTTACAAGATTTGCACCAGCGCTCTTATCCAACATTTTTTATAAGGCGTGGTCTTGGCTGTAAGCCCAGTAAATTCTGTTAAAAAGTAAAGGAATCAGATATAATAAAAGTAAAAGGTTTGGATTTGGAGAAAACAAATGAAAATTCTGATTGATGCAGATGGCTGCCCTGTGGTAGACGAGGCCATTCACCTTGCGCAGCAGCATGGGACGGAGGTCATTATCCTGTGTGATACCTCACATGTGTTTGAGCGTGACGACGCCCGCACCATCACCGTTTCTAAGGGGGCAGACAGTGTGGATTTTGTTCTGGTAAATATGGTGCAAAAGGGTGACCTTGTCATTACGCAGGACTACGGGCTTGCCGCAATGTGCCTTGCAAAGGGCGCGGTGCCGCTCAGCCAAAACGGTATGGTCTATACCAACGACAACATCGATTCTCTGTTACTGGCGCGGCATACCGCGAAGAAAATTCGCAATGCGGGCGGCAGGTTAAAAGGTAGCACCAAGCGCACCCGCGAGCAGGATGAAGCGTTTGTTACCGCTCTTTCTGCTTTGCTTTCATCCAAACGCTCATAACCAGCCTGTTCGGCAGCAGTTTTGCTGTGAGCCTGTGCAGCTTGTTAAAGCCGCCGCATACCGAGATATCCTTGTGCCGGCAGGTGTCGCGCAGGGCTTTTGCCACAACCTCGGCGGGGTCTTGGATAAACGCAAAGTTGTTCACTGCCTGCGGGTTGGCGGTGGATTTGGCCGTTTCAAAAAACTCGGTTTTCATCCAGCCTGCACACACTGCGGTGCAGGTGATACCGCGTGGTTTCAGCTCAGCATGCAGTGCGCGCGAATAGCTTACCACAAACGCCTTGCCTGCGGCATATACTGCCATATCGGGTAGCGGCTGAAACGACGATGTGGATGCCATCTGCAAAATGCTTGCACCTCGTTTCATATAAGGCAGCACTGCGCTTGTCATTGCCACCAGCGCGCGGCAGTTCAGGTCGATCATTCCCAGCGCCTGCTCATCGCTGATTTCGGCATAGCTGCCGAATTTTCCGTAGCCCGCACAGTTTACCAGCAGGGTTACATCCGGCTTTAGCGTTGTAAGCTGCAGCTTAAAATCAGCAATGCTCTGCGGCAATGCAAGGTCGTAAATAAAAATACGCACCGGTATTTTAAGCTCCTTTTGCAGCTGTACAAGCCGATTTTCGCGCCGAGCGATCACCCAAAGCTCGTCTATGCCACGGGCTTTAGCGGAAATTTGCTGAACGAACTCTCTGCCTATGCCGGAGGATGCACCTGTAATAATTGCTGTTTTCATTTATATCACCGTTTTTTCTAAAATTTTACTCTTATTATAGCACAAAAAAAGCAGGTGTTTGCGCTGTTTTCTGGTATTTAATTAATACGTCCATGCAACAGATTTCTTTTCATTTGAAATAATTTATGATATAATAAAAAAGATATTCAGCTTAAAGGCTGAATGCTGCGTATACCTATATTATTAAGAAAGACAGGGGACGTAGAAATGGATAATACATGGGATTTATTGCTTGCGCTCGCATTTTTGGCGCTGGGTGTTGCATTCCGCATGGGTAAGTGCACAGACTGGGTTTTGGGCAAGGATGAAGCTGTGCGTGCAAAGTATAACGAAGAGACATCAATGCGCTTTTTTTCAATACTGATGTTTGTCCTTTCCGCCTGCAACTGGATTTCAGTTTTGGGCAGCAGCCTTAACAATACAATTGTGGTGATGGTAGGTATTGGGCTTAACCTTATTGTGCTGGTTGTGGGTATGACATACTTTTTAAAGAGTAAAAAATTCCGGAAATAATATACAGAAAAGCCTGCATTTCGTATACCAAAATGGAACAGCAATTCAAATGATTCGATTGATGATAGAAAAATGTCTTTTGCGCTCTTGCGCAGGGGGCATTTTTTTTGTCTTTACGGCAATGATAATAGCAACTTTTCTCATTCAATGAGGTGATACTATGAATATTCCGTTAATTGATCTTGCGCGCCGTTATGCCGTTATCAAACCACTGGCAAATAAAGCGGTGCTGGATGTACTGGAAAGCGGACATTATATACAGGGCGAAAATGTAAAAGCGTTTGAACGCGAGTTTGCCGCTTATCTCAGTGTAGGGAACGCGGTTTCGGTGGCGAACGGTACCGATGCTTTGATTATTGCGCTCAAAGCTCTGGGGATTGGGGACGGTGATGAGGTACTGACAAGCCCGTTCACCTTTTTTGCCACAGCGGAGGCGATCTCTGCCGTGGGAGCGGTGCCGGTGTTTGTGGATGTGCGCCCCGACACCTGCAACATTGACGAAAGCAAGCTGGAGGCAAAAATAACCCCCAAAACCAAAGCTATTATGCCGGTGCACATCTTTGGCCTGCCTGCCGAAATGGATGTGATACACCGCATTGCCAAGCGTCACCGCCTATATGTAATTGAGGATGCCTGCCAGGCGGCGGGCGCTGTGTATATGGACAAAAAAGCGGGAGCGTTGGGGGATATCGCCTGCTTCTCGTTCTTCCCAACCAAAAACCTTTCCTGCGCGGGCGATGGTGGCATCATCGTTACAAACTCGTCGCGCCTTGCGTGTATCTGCCGCGCCTTGGCAACGCATGGCAGCGGCGAAAACGGTCACCGTGCCTACAACTACATCCACCACACCGATGAACCTATTACCTCACACACAGTCGGAGATACCGTTTATCAGCCTGCAAAGTATCACAACTATCTCATTGGGGGCAACTCCAGGCTCGACGAGCTTCAGGCGGCAATACTGCGCATCCAGCTCGCTTATCTCGACCAAAACACGGTGCGGCGCAACATCATTGCCGGGTTTTACGACAGTGCGCTGCGGGGGCTGCCGTTAACGCTGCCTCTAAGCCCCGGCCATATACGTCATGCCTACCATATGTATGTGCTGCAAAGTGAGCGCCGAAACGAAATTGTAAAGCACCTTGCTGAAAAAGGCATTGCCACAGGCATTTACTACCCTGTACCGCTGCATTTACAGCGTGCCTATGAGAAGCTTGACAGTGGGCAGGGCACACTGCCTGTGGCAGAGGCTCTTGCAAAGCGCACGTTTGCCATCCCCATGTTCCCCGAGCTTACCGACGAAGAGGTCGAATATATTGCACAAACACTGCGGGGTGCATGCGAATGAGTACACAAGAGAATCACGGCAGTTTACCTGATTTAAAAACAGGAAAACTATGGGATGCACATGAGTCGGCTTATATCGATGAGCCATGCAGCATTGGGGCGGGTACAAAAATTTGGCACTTTTCACATGTCATGCAGGGTGCAGTAATTGGTGAAAACTGCAGCCTTGGTCAGAACGTAGTCATATCCCCGCAGGTGATTTTGGGCGATGGTGTACGTATTCAAAACAATGTTTCGGTTTATACCGGGGTTGTGTGTGAAGACGATGTGTTTCTTGGGCCCTCCTGCGTGTTTACCAATGTAATCAATCCGCGCAGCTTTGTACCACGTAAAGATGAATACCGCCAAACGCTCATTCGGCGGGGCGCATCCATCGGTGCTAATGCAACCATTATTTGCGGCAACAAGATAGGGTGCTATGCCTTGGTAGGTGCGGGTGCTGTGGTAACACGCAGTCTGCCCGACTTTGCGCTGGCGGTGGGTGCCCCCGCCCGCGTGGTAGGTTATGTGTGCCGCTGCGGAGAGAAACTAATATTTGAGCGGGAGACCACAATGTGCACCGCCTGTGGAACAACCTATGAAAAACAGGGCGAACTGGTGAAGGAGAAATAATAGATGGATATAAAGAAACAGCTGCTGAGTAAAATCGCAGAAAAGCAAATAATAGTCGGCGTAGTGGGGCTAGGCTATGTGGGGCTGCCGCTTGCTGTAGAAAAGGCAAAAGCAGGGTTTCGCACCATTGGGTTTGATGTGCAGCCAGAAAAGGTGGACATGGTGAACAGTGGGCACAACTACATTGGCGATGTGGTGGACAGCGACCTCAAAGCCCTTGTAGAACAGGGTATGCTGCGCGCCACCAGCGATTTTTCACTGGTGGCGCAGGCAGATTTCGTTGCCATTTGTGTGCCAACCCCGCTGGATGACCACCAACAGCCCGACATCAGCTATGTGCGTAACAGTGCCATTGCGGTGGCTTCGTACCTAAAAAAGGGCGGCATTGTGGTGCTCGAATCCACCACTTACCCCGGCACCACCGAAGAACTGCTGCTGCCGATTTTGGAGGAGGGCTCGGGGCTTACCTGCGGCAAAGATTTTTACCTTGGTTTTTCACCCGAGCGTGTCGACCCCGGCAATGTAAAATACAAAACCAAAAACACCCCTAAGGTGGTTGGCGGCGTGGGTGCAGATGCAACACAGGTGATTGCTGCAATGTACCGCGCTGTGCTGGAGGGAGACGTGCTCGAGGTATCTTCACCCAAGGTGGCAGAGATGGAAAAGATTCTCGAGAACACCTACCGCAACATCAATATCGGGCTCGCCAACGAAATGGCAATCATCTGCGACAAGATGAAAATTGACGTGTGGGAGGTCATCGATGCCGCGGCGACCAAACCTTATGGCTTCCAGCCGTTTTACCCGGGCCCCGGGCTGGGTGGGCACTGCATTCCGCTTGACCCTTACTATTTGACATGGAAAGCGCGTGAGTTCGATTATCACACCAAGCTGATTGAAACAGCGGGTGAAATCAACCGCTATATGCCGCAGTATGTGGTGGAACGCTGCAGCCGCATTCTCAACCGGCATGGGCAAACCCTCAGCGGCGCGCATATTCTGGTGCTGGGCATTGCGTACAAGCAGGACATCGACGACTACCGCGAAAGCCCCGCACTCAAGGTAATTGAGCAGCTTGGCAACGAAAGTGCAAAGGTTGCGTATTACGACCCGCACATACCCAAATACCAATACAAGGGGCAGGTGCGTTATGGTATGGAAAAACTGGATGCGGATACGGTAGCAGAATTTGACCTCGTAGTCATCTGCTGTGCACACAGCGCGGTGGATTATAATATGATCGCCGACCATGCGAACCTCGTGTTCGACACCAAAAACGCAACCAAAAACGTTGCAAACCGAGAAAGCATCGAGAGATTGTAGCAGGGCGGCACTTACTATAAAAATAAGGGGAGAAGCAGAATGACCTACGCATTGATAGGCTGTGGAAGAATTTCGCCCAACCACATTGCGGCGGCACAAAACAACGGGCTGGATATTACCGCCTTGTGCGATACTCAAAATGAAAATATGCAAAAATTAATCGATCAGTTTGGGTTAAAAGAAGTGCACTGCTACCGCGATTACCGAGAAATGCTGCAAAAAGAAAAGCTCGACCTTGTGGCGATTGCAACCCCAAGCGGTATGCATGCCGCCATAGCGCTCGACTGCATTAACAGCGGCTGCAATGTAATTATTGAAAAACCGGTGGCACTTTCGCTCGAGGATGCCGACAAGCTGATTTGTGCTGCAAAAGAAAAAGGTGTGGTGGCGTGTGCCTGCCATCAGAACCGTTTTAATAA
This sequence comes from Hydrogenoanaerobacterium sp., assembly GCF_032017025.1. Lineage (NCBI taxonomy): Bacteria > Bacillati > Bacillota > Clostridia > Eubacteriales > Oscillospiraceae > Hydrogenoanaerobacterium > Hydrogenoanaerobacterium sp. Next base: position 61,479 of record NZ_DALZQO010000007.1, on the reverse strand, counting down.
GTCGATTCAAAAGCTGCACGACGCTGTAAAAAGCAATCGTTTTGGCAGGCTCTACTACGGCGTCGCCAATGTAAGGTGGAACAGAGGGCTTGACTATTACAAGCAGGCACCGTGGCGAGGCACCTTTGAACAGGACGGCGGTGCCTTGATGAACCAGTGTATTCACAACATCGACCTGCTGCGCTGGATGATGGGGGATGAGGTGAGCGCAGTGTGCGCGGTTACCGCCAACCAAGCACACCCATTCATCGAGGCGGAGGATATGGGGCTTGCGCTGGTGCGTTTTGCAAATGGCAGCTTTGGAATTATCGAGGGCACCACCAATATTTTTCCTGAGAATCTGGAAGAAACGCTTGCCATTTTTGGTGAGCAGGGTACTGCTAAGGCGGGCGGCAAAAGTGTCAATCTGTTGGAGGAGTGGCGTTTCGGCGATGGGCTTGACAGTGCCGATGAGGTAAAACAGTCGTACCGTGAAGCGCCGAAGGGTGTGTACGGTTTTGGTCATACACCGCTTTATCAGGATGTAATCAACGCAATTACAGATAAGGTTGAGCCTTCTATCCCGCTGGAAGCGGGCAGACGCGCGCTTGAGCTGGTGCTTGCCATCTACCGTTCGGCATACGACCGGCAGTGGGTACAACTGCCGCTGCAGCGTGGCTCTACGCTGGATTACCTGGAAAAATTATAGTATACTGTAAGCAATGTGCACCTAAAATTCGACAAGACTATGCGTTATTTGGCAAGAGTATGAATAGAACAACTGTTCACCTAGTGTTATAATAAGTATTATAACTTGGCAAAGCCATGTTGTTAAAAATATGTTAAAAAAGCTAGAAAGCATTGATTTTTGCCGCTATGGAACGTAAAATAAGCTATTCTGTTGTTTTAAAAAGCAAATTGCACAACGAGAAAAGGGGCTGAAAAACGCCCCTTTTACATATACTTTTAAGTAATAAACTGGCTAAAGGAATAAAAAAGAAGGTGTACATATGAGCCTGCATGTAGGAATTGATATTGGCTCCACAACCGCTAAGGTTGTGGTGATGGATGATAGTAAAATAATTTTTAAGCACTATGAGCGTCATTTTTCACAGGTGCGCCAGAAAACTGCCGAAATTTTAAAAAGCGCAAAAAGCATGATTGGCGGACGTAGCTTTACAGTTGCAATCTCCGGTTCGGCAGGCTTTGGTGTTGCAAAGGCGGCCAACCTTGAGTTTATACAGGAGGTTTTTGCAACAGGCGAAGCGGTGCGCCACTCCGGTGAGCAGATTGATATCGTCATAGAACTCGGCGGTGAGGATGCAAAAATTCTCTTTTTGACCGGAGGTTTGGAGGAACGCATGAACGGCACCTGTGCCGGTGGTACGGGTGCGTTTATTGACCAGATGGCCACACTGCTGGATGTTACAACGGACGAGCTTGATCGGCTCAGCCTGCAGGCGCATCGCCTTTACCCCATTGCATCGCGCTGCGGTGTGTTTGCAAAATCCGACATTCAGCCGCTGCTCAATCAGGGTGCGGCGAAAGCCGACATTGCAGCGTCTATCTTTCAGGCGGTGGTGGATCAGACCATTACGGGGCTGGCACAGGGCAGAAAAATTGAGGGGCGTATTGCGTTTCTCGGCGGCCCGCTGTTCTTCTTTAAGGGTTTACAAAAGCGTTTTATCGAAACGCTTCATCTCACCGAAGAAAATGCGCTTTTTCCCGACCTGGGTCAGTTCTCGGTTGCCATTGGTTCAGCGGTGTTTTCAGGCAAAAGCACGGAGCAGCTTACCTTTGATGAACTGCTCACCCGCGTAGAGGATTCCACCAATGAGATACGCAGCTCACGCTACCTAGAGCCTTTGTTCTCGGATGAGGACGATTACATTGCCTTTACCAATCGCCATGCGGCGGCAACCACCCCGCAGGTTTCCATTGAAGATTACCATGGCAACGCTTACCTTGGCATTGACTGCGGCAGTACCACCACAAAGGTGGTGCTCATCACCGAACAGGCTGAAATTTTATACAGCTACTACAGTTCGAACCGTGGCAATCCGGTCGATATCATCAAAGAACAGCTCATGGCGATATGGCAGCTTTGTGCCGACCGCGTGTTTATTCGCGCAAGTGTTGTCACCGGCTACGGTGAGGAACTCATCAAAAGCGCATTTGACATCGATGCAGGTATCGTAGAGACCATGGCGCATTTTAAAGCGGCAAAATTCTTCTGCCCCGAGGTTGATTTTATCCTCGACATCGGAGGGCAGGATATCAAGTGCTTTCAGGTCAAAAACGATTCAGTCGATTCTATTATGCTCAACGAGGCATGCTCCTCAGGCTGCGGCTCATTCATCGAAACCTTTGCGCGCAGCATGGGCTATGAGATAGAAGAATTCTCAAAGCACGGTATTTTTTCACAATATCCGGTTGATCTCGGCTCTCGCTGTACGGTGTTTATGAACTCATCGGTCAAGCAGGCGCAAAAAGAGGGTGCGGGTGTGGACGATATCTCCGCCGGACTCTCCATCAGTGTTGTGAAAAACGCGATCTACAAGGTAATTCGTGCGCATAGTGCCGACGAACTTGGCGAAAACATAGTGGTGCAGGGCGGCACATTTTACAACGATGCAGTGCTGCGCAGCTTTGAAAAAGAGCTTGGCAGGCAGGTGATTCGCCCAACCATTGCGGGGCTGATGGGTGCTTACGGTGCTGCATTGTACGGCAGGGATATGAATCTCAATAAATCCACCACAATGAAGCCGGATAAATTGGCAGTATTTGCACATACCTCCAAAGCCGCGCAATGCGGGCTGTGCACCAACCGCTGCAACCTTACCATCAATACGTTTACCGACGGCAAAAAATACATATCGGGCAACAAGTGTGAGCGGCCTCTCGGCATTAAAAAATCTGCCGAGCTGCCAAACCTCTATACCTATAAATTGAACCGCATTAAGGCCTTGCAGCCGGTGGAGGGCAAGCGGGGCAAAATTGGCATTCCATTGGGGCTGAATATGTTTGAGAATATTCCGTTTTGGCATGAATTTCTCACCTATCTCGGCTTTGAGGTGATACTTTCGGATATTTCCTCAATAGAGCTTTACAACAAAGGGCGCTACTCCATTCCGTCCGACACTGCCTGCTACCCCGCCAAGCTGATGCACGGGCACATAGAAAGCCTGCTCGAAAAGGGCGTAGATACCATCTTTTACCCCTGCCTCACCTACAACTTTGATGAGGGCAAAGGTGACAACCACTACAACTGCCCCGTTGTGGCGTACTACCCCGAGCTAATGCGTGCGAACATTACAAAGCTGCAGGAGATAACATTTTTGTACCCCTACTTCGGGCTGCACAGGCGGAAAGATTTTGAGAAAAAGGCGTACCAATATTTCAGTAAACACTACGCCGGTATCACCCGCAGCGAGATCAAAAATGCCGCAGAAAAAGCATACGACAACTACTATAAATGGCAGAGCGACCTTAAAATAGAGGGTGCAAAGGCAATAGAATATGCGCGCAGGAACAAGCTGCAAATGGTGGTGCTTGCGGGCAGGCCTTATCACATCGACCCCGAAATTAACCACGGCATCGACAGCCTAATCAGTTCGTTTGGCATTGTGGTGCTTTCTGAGGATTGCGTGTCGGATTTGGTATTGCCGCAGAGGGTGAATGTACTCAACCAATGGACCTACCATACACGCTTATACAACGCTGCCAAATACTGCACCCTGCACAGCGATACCGAGCTGGTGCAGTTGGTTTCGTTTGGCTGCGGAATCGACGCCATTACCACCGACGAGGTACGCGACATTCTGGAGCGCGGTGGCAAGCTGTACACGCAGCTTAAAATTGATGAGATCAATAACCTTGGCGCAGTCAAAATCCGCATTCGCAGCCTGCTCGGTGCGATTGATGAACGCCGCAGCAAAGCGAAAGGAGGAGACGTTGGTGTATAAAAACAAATCATCATACCCCGTTTTCACCGAGGAGATGAAAAAGACCCATACCATTCTCTTGCCGATGATGCTTCCCATCCACTTCACGTTTATGGAAAAAATCTTGCAGCAGTACGGCTATAAGACCCAGCTGCTCACCAACGACAGCCGCAATATAGTAAACGAAGGGCTGAAATATGTACATAACGATACCTGCTACCCCGCATTGCTTGTTATAGGGCAGATGATAGACGCGCTGAAAAGTGGGGAGTACGACCCCGACAAGGTGGCGCTGATGATTACACAGACGGGCGGCGGCTGCCGTGCTTCCAACTATATTTTTCTTTTGCGAAAGGCGCTGCAAAAAAGTGGTTTTGGCAATGTTCCGGTTATTTCGCTGAACTTTTCAGGCCTAGATCATAGTTCCGGTTTTAAGCTCACCTTGCCAATGGTTATGCGTCTGGTGTATGCAGTGGTGCTTGGCGATTTCTTAATGCTGCTCAGCAACCAGTGCAAGCCCTACGAGCAAAATAAGGGCGATACCGAGGCGATGGTGCGCAAGTGGGAGAATATTATTTTAGAAAGCTGGGGGGATGCCAAACTCGTCAGCTACAAAAAGATAAAGGCGATGTATCCGGATATTCTTGCTGATTTTGCCTCGATTCCCAAAACCGGCGAGAAAAAAGTACGCGTGGGCATTGTGGGGGAAATCTATGTCAAATACTCCCCCATGGGTAACAACCACCTTGAAGATTTTCTGCTGTCCGAGGGTGCCGAGGCAGTTGTACCGGGGCTGATCGATTTCTGCCTTTACTGCATCTACAACGGCATGGAAGACAGGCACCTCTACGGGGGCAAGCGGCTTCCTTATCAGGCGTATAAAATTGCATATCGTTACTTAATCAATAAGCAGCGCGATATGATTGCCATGATTCAAAAGCATGGCGTGTTCGACCCGCCGATGTCCTTTGAAAAAACCAACAAACTGGCAGAACAGTACATCAGCCGCGGCGTAAAGATGGGGGAAGGCTGGCTGCTCACCGTTGAGATGGCCGAACTGATTGAGCAGGGTGTTAAAAATATTGTGTGTACCCAGCCGTTCGGCTGCCTACCCAACCATATTGTAGGCAAGGGCATGATCAATGAAATCAAAGCAAAGCACCCTGATGCGAACATTGTCGCCATTGACTACGACCCCGGTGCAAGTGAAATCAACCAGCAAAACCGCATTAAAATGATGCTTGCAAACGCGACCGACGGGCAGCGCGCACCGGCAGAGCAAGCATAGCTTGGCATGGTTTACCTAATGCTTGCGGTTTTAAAAGGATAGGGGAGTATAGTTTTGTATTGTTTTTCTGAGGTAATTCTATATTTTTCAATCTACAGTTTTCTCGGGTGGGTGTGTGAGTGCATCTATTGTTCCATACCCGCTAAAAAATTTATCAACCGCGGTTTTCTTACAGGCCCGGTATGTCCCGTTTACGGTTTTGGCGCACTGCTGGTAATTTGGGTACTCCGCCCGTTTGCAGGCAGCGCAGTGTTTGTGTTTCTGCTCGGTATGGTGGTGACCAGCGCGCTCGAGTACATCACCAGCGTGGTGCTTGAACGGCTGTTTCACATGAAGTGGTGGGATTACTCGCACTATAAGTTCAATATTCAAGGCAGGGTCTGCCTGCTGAATTCAATTTTGTTTGGCTTGCTTTCCACTTTTGTGATACTCGTGATCCATCCGCCGATGGTACGCATGGCTCAGCGGATACCGACAGCGGCGGAATATGCCCTCGGTAGTATTCTCTTGGTACTGTTTATGGTGGATACCGTTATTTCGGCGCGTACTACATTGCAGCTTTCCGGCAAGCTGCAGCAGCTGCATGTTGTGGCGGAGGAGCTGCGCGAGCGCACCGAGAGCTATAAACAGCTGCTTCAGAAAAACCTTGAGAACAAGCTTGAAAATAAACTGGAAAAACTGCGCGGAGTGGCCGATTTGGAGGAGTACCGAGCGGAGCTTGAACAAAAGCGTGCTGCAGCCGCCGAGCACATTGAACGGCTCAAGGCACGCGTGGCAGAGCTGATACGAAGCGACAAGCTGCTGCATCGCCGTTTGATTGACGCATTCCCCCATTTGAAATCGCTGCGCTACGAGAACACCATAGAAAAGCTTCGTGAGGCGATTAAAGACAGGCAAAGCAATACCCACAAGTAAGCAGAACGCTGCATCAAAAAGAATCTACATAAAGAAAGTTAGTATATATGAATTATTTTCTGGAATATCTGGCAATTAGTAACGTGGTAGGTTTTGTTCTATTTGGCTATGACAAATTTTTGGCAAAGGCACGGCAGCGCCGCATCCCCGAAAGTACGCTGATGATTGTGGCGGCAATTGGCGGGTCGGTGGGCTGCTATGTATCCATGATGCTGTTTCACCACAAAACGCGGCGCTTTAAATTCAAATTCGGAATACCTGCGCTATTCATACTGCAAGTGGCGCTGTATGTACTGTATAAAATTTACCTCTAAGCAGAAAAAGGCTTTGGCGATGGAGATCCCCTCCGTTGCCAAAGCCTTTTTCTATTTCTTTTTGCTGCAAATGGTCAGCCATTCACAGTTTCGGCACACCTCGCAAAGTCTGCCGCGTTGAAGAATATTCTTTTGAACAAGCTGCCGGAACTTGCCCCAAGGTAAAATATCGCCCTCCTGCAAACCGCAAAGGGCAAGGCAGGTGCTATCGTACTGTGCTACCTTTTGCCCCGATTCACACCGGCTGTTTTGATTGTGAGGGCAGCAGCTGCATAGAACATCGGTGGAACAGCGCAGCTGTACCATAAGAGCAGGGTTTTCTGTAAGCTGTGTCAGTACAGCACCCATATTTTCTACAAAATTGCGGCTGTAGCCCTTGCCTTCAAAGTGCTGCAGGCAAAGCCCATGGTGGGGGCGCAAAACAATTGGCTGTTTTAAATTCACCATAGGGTTACAGTACAAAACGCTGCAATCTCGTTACCAGAAATGCCGCTGCAGCAATCTTTAATGCATCCCCAATCAGAAATGGAACAACACATAGCAGAAGCGATTGTATCAGCCCATTCTTTGTTACAAACATAAACCATGCTGTGCCAAGCGCATAGCAAAGTATTAATCCCGCCGCCATTGCAAGCACCAGCTGCCAGTACTTTTTACTCGTTTTTGATGAAATAAAGCCAACCAGCCAAGCCGCGGCAATATACCCCACAATGTATCCGCCGGTGGGGCCAAAAACGATGCCGGGTCCGCCGGTTAACAAGGCAAATACCGGTAACCCTATCACCCCAAGCAGCACATACACAGCCTGGCTGAGCAAAGCGACACCGGCGCCAAGCAGCCCACCTGCAATAAATACCGAGAGCATGGCAAGGTTAATGGGCACAGGGCCAAAAGGGATGGCAAGCTGCGACAGCACCGCTGTCAGGGCAGCAAACAATGCGCAGAGTATCATTTTTTTCGTCGTAAGTGTCTTGGTCATGCTATGTCCTCCAATGTAAACCGTAAAATACAAATTGGTTTACATTGAGTATAATCAGTTGAATTGTAAAAGTCAAGCAAAAATTTTCGCTTTGTAGCACATCCTGTGTGGTACCCATATAATAGAACGGAGATGCTAAACCGACCCACTAAAGAGGTGATGACGATGCCCTTTGATAATAGGGAGATGATGGCAAGGCTAATAAAATGTGAAGCGGGCGGAGAAGGCGAAGACGGCATGCGTGCCGTAGCAACGGTTATTATGAACCGCGCAACGGTGCCATACGGGGAGTTTGCCCGCATCAGCGATGGAGGCAATGTGCGCAACATTATGGAGCAGTACGGGCAGTTTAACTGCATGACCGATACATTGGGTGGCCGCTACAACGCACAAAATATCTGGAATATGTCGCCTGAGCAGATTCACTATGATATTGCGGACTGGGCTCTCGGCGGAGGCAGAATGATGGGTGTTGACCACTCGCTGTTTTTCTTCAATCCATATAGTGATACCTGTCCCCCTTATTTTCCGCCGGGCGGCGTCGGGGTAGTCCATAACCGCGTAAATCAGCACTGTTTCTACATCCCTACAGAAAATTACGCAAAAACATAATTAACAGCTAAAGGAGAGTACCTATGAATGATAGCATGAGCAGGGTAAACCAGAACCCATGGCTTTCCCCAGCGAGCCAAGCGGCATGTCCCGGCTGTTCCACAGCAGCAACACCGGCTACAATGCCAAGTGATATGAACATGTTCCCAATGAGCACAGCGCAGTTTGCCCCCACACAAACAGCGGCTCCGCAAAGTATGATGATGCAGCCGTTCTCACAATCTGCCCTGCCGCAGATTATGAATCCGGTTCCGCGTTCACGGCAAGGCACCATGCAGGTGCCGTTTGGTGCGCCACCCCCATCAACTTCAAACATCACCCCTTTCGAGCCCGGTCAGATATCGTCCCCGTCGGTGGATGGCTTATCACCAACAGCTTTGCCGGGGCTTACAGCCATTAACCTGTTCAATCAGCCTACAGCAGTCAATTTCGAGAGCCTGCAATACCTCAATGGTTTTCTGCTCACCCAAATTGGCAGACAGGTTTCGGTCGAGTTTCTAATTGGCTCAAATACAATGGTAACGAAAAATGGTAGATTGGTAGGGGTAGGGGCCAACTACATTTTAATCAACGAATATGAAAGCGACGATATCGTTGCGTGTGATTTTTACAGTATTAAATTTATTAAGTTTTATTTCTAATAAAAGGGCTTCGGATCGCTCCGAAGCTTTTTTACTGGCGAGAAGTACGATCACGGACCCACGCGCCAAGCGGAGTATTTTAGGGGCGTAATATGGCGCTGGTTATTCCGCGATTGCGGTGAGAAAGATTGTCGGCTTACCGCCAACACAAAAATCATTAACGCCACAGGTTTTGCCGGCATATTCTATGGGTAAGCGACTCTTTTGAAAGGAACACGATTTTATGAGATACGAAATGCGTGAATTTGCATACGATCGGGATAAGGCAGTAGCTTACGCGCACCGGTGGGCCTATTTTCGCAACCCGAACTACTATAATTTTCAGGATATCGGTGGTGACTGCACCAATTATGCATCCCAATGCATCTTCGCGGGCAGCGGCATTATGAACTACACACCAACGTTTGGCTGGTATTATATCAGCATCAGCGACCGTGCACCCGCATGGACAGGCGTGCAGTACCTCTATAATTTTCTCACCACCAACGAAGGTGTAGGCCCCTACGCACGTGAGGTATCGATGAATGAAATTCAGATCGGAGATGTGGTACAGCTTGCCATAGACCGAAACGAGTTTCATCATTCACCCGTAGTGGTTTCCATTACCGATGACACCCCAACGCTGGATAACATCCATATTGCTGCCCATACCAACGATTGCGATTGCCGCCCCCTCTCAAGCTATAATTTCCGAAAAATCCGCTTTATTCATATTGAAGGTGTGCGGTACTTACAAGCCGTAGAAGATTAACAAAAAACCGGGCCGCAAGGCTCGGTTTTTTACTGCAAAGGTGCTATAATATCTGTTGAGGTAATTGCATAGAATACAGTTACAGCTTTTCTAGAGCCAACGTTGAAAGCCGTTTAGCGGTGGCATTTTTAACTATGCATGATAATATATTTATCTAAGTTGAAAAATGGGGTGAAGCAGTGTTTGAAATCAGCAAGATGAAATTTAAAAGCATTTTGGATATTCCAAAATTGACGATTGACCGGCAGATAACCTGTATTGTTGGGGCATCGGGCAGCGGCAAAACTACACTCCTTCGCATGCTCAATCGTTTGAATGCCCCCGATGAGGGCACCATTGTGTACGATGGTGACGACATCTCGCAAATGGATGCGGTAAAGCTGCGCCGCCGTGTGGTTATGCTAGGGCAAACACCTGTGATCTACAGCGGTGATATCCGCGATAATCTGCAAATTGGGTTAGAGCTTTCACAAAAGCTGCCCGCAACAGAGCGGGCATTGCAAGAAAGCCTCGAGCATGTGGGTCTTAGTAAGGCGCTGGATGAGCCCTGCGGGAATCTTTCGGGCGGGGAAAAGCAGCGCCTTTGCCTTGCACGCGTTCTGTTGATGGATGCGGAAACCTACCTGCTCGACGAGCCTTCTGCCGCGCTCGACAAAGAAACCGAGCAGTTCATCATCCAAAATCTCGCCGATTTTGTGCGCGAGCGGGGCAAGCAGCTGATTATGGTGACGCATTCTGAGGCGATTGCCGGGCTCTATCGTGATTCCACGATACGCATAGAGGCGGGCAAAACACGGGGGTATCAACTATGAATGACACAGTGATGGATCTATCTGTTTTACAGCTTTCTCTCGCTTATGTTTTCGTGCTGGTGCTGCTCGTAATTTTTAAAGCGCGCGGTATTAAACGCGAAAAGCAAATACTCATTGCAACCACGCGCATGACCATACAGCTTACGGTTATGGGCTATATTTTGATGTATGTGTTCCAAAACCCCAGCTGGTGGCTTACACTGCTGATGATTTTTATCATGGTCGGCTTTGCCATCTTCAATTCCATCAAGCGGGTTAAAACCGCAATGTCACAGCCGCTCAAACGGCTTGTCGCTATTTCCATGGTATTTGGCTTTGCTGCCACTGCTGCAGTGTTTATTGTCGGTGTGCTGCAGGTGCGCCCGTGGTTTAATCCGCAGTACTTTATCCCTATTTCGGGCATGATTGTGGGCAACTCAATGACAGGGATTTCGCTCGGCGCGAATAAGCTGTGC
>NZ_DALZQO010000007.1:24907-50779 GCF_032017025.1 Hydrogenoanaerobacterium sp. | reverse complement strand
AGCTGTGCAGCGATATGGCAGAGAAGCGCCAAATTGTTGAGAATTCGCTGATGCTGGGTGCAACTCCTGCGCGTGCATCTCATGAGATTGTGAACGGAGCATTTGACAGTGCGATTTTGCCTACCATGAATAATATGCTTACGATGGGGATTGTTTCGCTGCCCGGAATGATGACGGGGCAAATTTTATCCGGTACCTTTCCCCTTACCGCAATTAAATATCAAATTGGGATTATGCTGGCGATTCTGGGCTGTACTGCACTTACCGTTGTATTGTTTGTAACCCTCGGATATAAAACGTTTTTTACGAAAGACGGCCGTTTAAACGATTGACAGTAGCAAACAATAGCATTGCCCACTTCTCCTAAACGGTGGAGCTTTAATGCATATTACCGGCCTGTATACGCCGCGCTATGGCATTGGCACAATGGGCAATCTGTACCTGTCCTCAAGCTCGGCAGCGAGGCGGGAATGAACACCCCGCCAGTGCCCAGCGCTAACCGGGAATGGAGAATGCCGGCATACGCGCTCGCCGAAAAGCCTGCCGGACAATTTGCAAGCTTGTACTACCATATCGAGCTGCCAAAGGATTCACCGGTAATTTGGCGAAAAAATACTATTGATAAAAAACAGAAAAGCTATTATACTGTAGAAAAAGCGGACAAGGCATCTTTAATTGTTAAAAGGTGCTGCATCATTGGCAAATGCTTTTAAATTTGTATTGGGTGTGTTAGAAGAGCAGTCTGCCTGCAGGCAGATTGCCCTTTTCTACATGGGGGGCTAAATGAAGCATTATTTCATCATTAATCCGACGGCGGGCAGACGGAATGCGGCAGACCGTTTGCGTAACCGTATTCAGCAGACATTTTATGATTTGGGCGATGCGTATGAAATTTACATAACCAAAGCAGTGGGTGACGCGGTGAGGTTTGTTCGTGAAACCTGCGGCGAAAACACGGAGGAGCTTCGTTTTTACGCTTGTGGCGGCGATGGCACCCTGAATGAGGTGGTAAACGGGGCGGCTGGTTTTGTGCATGCCAGCGTTACATCGGTGCCTTGCGGCTCGGGCAACGACTTTGTGCGCAATTTTGAACCAACCTCGTGCTTTTACGAGCTGGGCGCCCTTGCAAATGCCGCCGCACAGCCGATTGACTTGTTGCATTTTTCGGACGGTGCATACGGGGTGAACATGTGCAATGTAGGGTTTGACGCAAATGTCGCTTTGCATATGGCAAAGTTTAAAACACTGCCCCTTGTCGGCGGGCAGATGGCATACAACCTTTCGCTGTTCTACAGCCTGCTGCATAAAATGTACAGTCAGCTGCGTATTACAGTGGATGGGGATGAAACATTTGAAGGGGAGTTTTTGCTCACCGCCATCGGCAATGGCTCTTTTTGCGGCGGGGGCTACAAGGGAACTCCGCTTGCGCAGGTAAACGACGGCCTTCTTGACCTCTGCATTGTCAAAAAAGTGTCGCGCCTAAAGCTTATAAATTTGGTGAATGTTTATAAGAAGGGATTGCATCTTGAAAACGAGGCCCTTCGCCAATATATCATCTACCGTCGCTGCACGCAGGTGGATATTACCGCGGAAAAGCCATTTGCCGTTAGCGTAGACGGTGAGAACGCATGCGTAAAAAATCTCTCAATAAAAATCGCCGAGAGTGCGCTGCGTTTTGCAGCCCCCTTGCAAGATTGCATACGTACCCCTGCGCTGTCAGCTGCCGCTTTTGGGGAATAGTGGTTAATAAACCATACTAAGGGAGCCTTCTTGCAGGAGGCTCCCTTTTTTGGGTCAGATTGCATCTGCATTTTGGATGAAAATTGGCACAATATAAAAATAGAATTGTAAGGTGTTACAATCTTTCAAAAAACAGCAGAAAAATGTCGGAAATATGAATTTTTATCTTAAAACTGTTCAAATTTGTGCTATAATAGTTCGAAGTGGGTCAAAAAATGGAACACAAAAAACTTTGGAGGTTTTTTTGGGATGGAGAAAAAATTAACCGCAACAAACTTTTTACTTGGGTTTCAGCATCTGTTTGCTATGTTTGGTGCAACCGTTCTGGTACCAATCATCACAGGGCTTAACCCTTCTATGGCGCTCATTGGCGCAGGTATCGGCACACTGCTGTTCCACTTTATTACGGGGAACAAGGTGCCGGTTTTTTTAGGTTCCAGCTTCGCCTTTCTTGGTGTAGTAGGGGCTGTTATCGCGGGTGATCCTGCTAATATCCCCCTTGCTCAGGGTGGTATTATGGCAGCCGGTGTTGTTTACATTATCCTTGCAGCACTTGTACGTTTGGTGGGCAGCGAAAATATTGTAAAGCTCTTTCCGCCCGTTGTTACGGGCCCGGTTATTGTGGTAATCGGCTTAACGCTTGCTCCAACTGCTTTAACCAATGCCGGCCTAATTGTGGCACCCGATGCTGCAATTGACTGGACTACCGTTTTGGTGGCACTGTTTTCTCTGGCAGTAGTCATTGTTTGCACCATCTTTTTAAAAGGCTTCTTTAAGCTGGTGCCGATTTTGCTGGGCTTTGCCTCCGGTTATATTCTGTGCCTGATTCTGGATTTAACAATAGGCACGCATTTTATCGATTTCTCTGCTATCAGCAACGCAGCATGGCTCAACATTCCCTATGTCACACCCAACTTCTTTACATTGCCCAAGTTTGATTGGGGTGTTATTCTTTCCATTGCACCGGTTGCAATCGTTACCTTTATGGAACACATTGGCGATATCACCATTAACGGTTCGGTTGTAGGCAAAAACTTCTTTAAAGATCCCGGTCTGCACAGAACGGTTCTCGGAGATGGCGTTGCAACTCTCGTCGCCGGCTTCATCGGCGCACCGCCAAACACAACCTACGGCGAAAACACTGCTGTACTGGCAACTACAAAAAATTACAGCACCTTTGTTTTAAAATTGGCCGCTGTTATTGCCATCATCCTTGGTCTGTTCGGTAAGTTCGGCGCGATTATCATGACGATTCCTACCCCTGTGCTTGGCGGCGTATCAATCCTGCTTTATGGTATGATTGCTTCGATCGGCATGAGAACTCTGGCAGAATCCAATCTCGACTTTTCGCACAGCCGCAACCTGATTATTGTGGCGCTTATTTTGGTCATTGGTCTCGGCCTTTCCAGCGGTGTCGCCATTACGCCAAATGTAACGCTCACGGGGCTTTTCCTCGCGGTAGTTGTTGGTGCCGTAGTGAATAAGATTCTTCCCGAAAACATCTAAAAAATTATCCTCCGATGAATTTTCATCGGAGGATTTTTTATACCTGTGCTGCATCCATCTGTTTAAAATACTGTTTTGCACAGGTGCCCTCAAACAGCACCATAAAAATCCAACCGATGAGCGTTGCGTAACAGACACCGCTGACGCCCAGCTTTGGCACGAGAAGGTAAGAAAGAATAACACGAATTAAAATTTGCGAGCCGGTCGTTACCATTGTAATTTTCAGCCTGCCAACTCCGCGGAAGAACCCCTGCATAATGTAGGTCATGCCCGCGAGAATGTAAAAGAATGCCATCATCTGCAAGTACTCGCTGCCTACCTTGATCACAGAGGATGCTTCATTTGCGTTTACAAACAGCTGCATAATCTGCGGAGCAAACAGGAACAGCACCGCGCAGGCGACCAGAGAGTAGATGATGTTGATGACGGTACCGATTTTATATCCGCTTTTAATGCGGTGCTTCAGCCCTGCACCCATATTCTGTGCACAATAGGTCGAGATAGAAGCGGACATACTGTCAAACGGGGCGAGCACAAACCCCTCTACACGGGTTGCTGCGTTGTAAGCCGCAATAACACTGGTGCCGAAAGGGTTGACGGCACCCTGCACCAGCAGCCTGCCCACATACAAAAAGGTTTGCTGCACTGCCGATATCCAGCTGTAATTGATGGTTTTAACGAGAATACTTTTTTGAAAGATAAACTCTCTGCGCTTCAGTGCCAGCAAAGGGATTTTTCGATAGACATAAAGGATGCAGAGGATAGAGGACACCGCCTGTGAAATTACAGTTGCAATTGCAGCACCCTCAACCCCGGTGTGGAGTGATTGGATAAAAAAGATGTCAAGCACCACATTGAGCACGGACGACAGCAACAAAAACAAAAACGGCGTTTTTGAATCCCCCATAGCGCGCAGTGCCGCAGAATAGTAGTTGTATAAAAATGAGAAAATCAGCCCCACAAAAATAATTTTGAGGTAGCGGTCGGCATCGCCTAAAATTTCAGGGGGTGTTTTTGTAAGCACCAGAATGGGCTTGGAAAGAAACCAGCACAATACAGAAAGTGCTACGGTGAATACAAGCCCCGCAATCAGCGAGGTAGAGGCCTCCTCCTTAAACCCTTTGTAGTCGGCAGCGCCGTATAGCTGTGCCATAAGCACCGACATGCCCACACAGATGCCAAAAATAAAAAAGATGACGATGGACATAATGGGATTTGCCACACCCACCGATGCCAGCGCATCTTCACCGATAAATTGCCCAACGATTACTGCGTCGGCAGTGTTGTAAAGCTGCTGAAAGATGTTGCCCAGTATCATGGGGGTGGCGAAGGTAATAATCGCTTTGGCGGGGTTACCCGATACCATACTGTACTTACATTGTGTTGTTTTTTCTTCTGTTTCAGGTGTTGCTTTTGTTTGCATGCTGTGGTCTCTTTTCCTCTTAGAATATTTTATAGCTCTTGCCATGATAGCATAAATAGAGCTATAATAAAAATATGAATAATTGATAGATACTATAACAAACCGTTATAGAAGGAGCGAGCATGGATTTACAGCATTATCGTAATTTTATTGCGATTGTGGAGGAAGGCAGCCTTACCGCGGCATCGAGAAAAATACATGTTGCACAGCCTGCGCTGAGCAACCAGCTCAAAGCATTTGAGAAAGAGTTTGGCACTCAACTGATGAAGCGTGGTTCACGCAAGCTGGAGCTCACCGATACGGGACAGATTTTATATAAAAAGGCACAGCACCTGTGTGAACTGGAAAGCTCTGTGTACAAAGAGGTTGCCGACTGTGTCAGCGGGGCGGCGGGCACCTTGCGGTTGGGGCTGACACCGTCCAACGCGGCAACCTTTTTTGAGGGGCTGCTGCTTGCCTTTCACCGCCAAAACCCGGATATTTGTTACGAGCTGCATGAAGTTGTCTCGAACGAGATTATCGACCTGCTGCAAAACGGAGTGATCGAAATAGGCATTGTACGCACGCCGTTTCAAGTCTCCAGCCAGTTTGAAGTGCTGCACACCAAAGAGGACCCAATGGTTGCGGTGTACCACAAAAACAGCGCCTGGTTTAACGGTGCGGGGGATAGCCTATCGATAGTGCAGCTCAAGGACGTGCCGCTGTGCGTCATCCGCCGTTTTGAGCCGATGATTTCGGATGCGTGCTTTCAGGCAGGTTTTGCCCCCAACTATATCTGTGTCAACACCCAGCTCATCACCAACCTGATGTGGGCGAGACAGGGTATCGGTGCGGCAATTGTACCCCTGTCTTCGCTTGAAGATTTTAATCATGAAAGCTTGTGCTGCAAGCAAATTGAGGATGCTTCACTTCACACGCGAAGAGCGGTGGTTACGGTTAAAAACCGCTACCTCTCGGCAGTTGCACAAAATTTTTTAAACCTTTGTAAAAAACAGATGAATTGAAAAACTTTGTTTACATTCTTACAACTTTGTTCACAAATATTTCCTTAGGTTCTGCTAAGATATAGTGTGTTAATGATTTCGTAGAAATTGGAAATACTGTAGGGTAGAATAGAAAGGTGAAGGGGTGCACAAAATTGGCTTGGCACAACGAAAACAAAGATGAAATTATAAAAAAATTAGGTACCAACCCAGAGCAAGGGCTCTCGCCGGATAAGGCGGCGCAGCTTCTGGCACAGCATGGAGAAAACCGACTGCAAGGTAAGGCGAAAAAGACAAATTTGCAGCGGTTTGCAGAGCAGTTCAAAGATTTTATGGTCATCATCCTCATCATCGCTGCGGTGGTGTCGTTTGTTGTGGCTTTAAACGGTCATGATAAGACAGAATTTCTGGAGCCTGTTATCATTCTTGGAATTGTACTGCTCAACGCTGTGATTGGCGTAGTGCAGGAGAGCAAGGCGGAAAAAGCCCTTGAGGCACTTCAGAATATGTCTGCACCCACAGCCAAGGCATTACGCGGCGGTAAAATTCAGGTGATCCCTGCCGCCAACGTGGTTGCAGGCGATATTATTCTGCTTGAGGCGGGCGATTTTGTACCTGCCGATGCGCGCCTGCTCGAATCGGCGAGCCTTAAGTGCGAGGAATCGGCACTCACGGGTGAATCGGTTCCGGCAGAAAAGGACGCTGCCGCACAGGTAGACGAAAATGCACCGCTGGGTGACCGTGTGAACATGGTATACTCGGGTACTTCGGTGGTATACGGCAGGGCGAAAGCGATGATTACCTCCACGGGTATGGGCACAGAGATGGGTGTGATTGCAAAGCTGCTGGATAACGAGCAGGATGAGCAAACCCCATTACAGCATAAGCTTTCTAGGCTTGGCAAGGTGCTTGGAATTGTGGCGCTGGGTGTATGCGCTGTTATTTTTGTGATTGGTATTGTATCGGGCATGCCGCTGATGGAGATCTTTATGACCTCGGTATCACTGGCTGTTGCAGCAATTCCAGAGGGATTGCCTGCCATCGTCGCCATTGTGCTTGCTATGGGCGTACAGCGCATGGTCAAAAAGAATGCGATCATCCGCAGTCTGCCCGCTGTGGAAACGCTAGGCAGTGCATCGGTTATTTGCTCCGACAAAACCGGCACGCTTACCCAGAACCGCATGACCTTGGTAAAGGCATGGGCGGGCGAGGGTGTGCAGGAAATCACCGG
This sequence comes from Hydrogenoanaerobacterium sp., assembly GCF_032017025.1. Classification (NCBI taxonomy): domain Bacteria; kingdom Bacillati; phylum Bacillota; class Clostridia; order Eubacteriales; family Oscillospiraceae; genus Hydrogenoanaerobacterium; species Hydrogenoanaerobacterium sp. The sequence continues at coordinate 43,896 of NZ_DALZQO010000007.1, read as the reverse complement.
AGACGAGAATGAGCGCATCAAAAGCCTGCTGATGCTCGGCACATTGTGCTGTGACGCAAGCATTGAAACCGATGGCGGCAAGGAGACCTACATCGGCGACCCAACCGAGGTTGCAATTGTGGTTGCAGCGAAGAAAAATGGAATTGAAAAGGCAAAGATCAACGCAGACTGTCCGCGTGTTGCCGAGCTTCCGTTTGATTCCGACCGCAAACTGATGACTACGGTAAATATGATTGACGGCAAACCCGTTGCCATTGTCAAGGGAGCATTTGACGTATTGTCTCAGCGCCTGGTCGACTTTGACGAAGCAGAGGCACTTGCCATCAACGCACAGATGGGGGAGGATGCATTGCGCGTGCTTGCTGTTGCAGTAAAGCCGCTTGATGCCGTACCGCAGAACCCCACCAGTGAGGAACTCGAAAACGGGCTTACCTTCTCGGGCTTACTCGGTATGATCGACCCGCCGCGTGAAGAGGCAAAGGAGGCGGTTGCCACTTGCGTAAAGGCAGGTATCCGCCCGGTTATGATTACCGGCGACCATGTCGTTACCGCGAGCGCTATCGCGCGCCAGCTTGGTATTCTTACCGAAGGCAGCGAGGCAATTTCGGGCGCGGAGCTTTCTGCCATGAATGAGCAGGAGTTTAACCTAAATATACGCAAATATTCGGTTTATGCGCGTGTTTCGCCCGAGGATAAAATACGCATCGTTAAGGCATGGCAGAATACCGGTGCGGTTGTTTCGATGACCGGTGACGGTGTCAACGATGCCCCTGCGCTGAAAGCGGCCGATATCGGCTGTGCTATGGGTATCACCGGTACTGAGGTTGCAAAGGGCGCAGCAGATATGATCCTCACCGATGATAATTTTGCAACGATAGTAAGCGCGGTGAAAGAGGGCAGGGGAATTTACGACAACATCAAAAAAGCGGTGCAGTTTCTGCTCGGCTCCAACATTGGTGAGCTGTTTGCCGTGTTCTTTGCGATGATCATCTGGCAGAAATCTCCGCTGCTCGCCATCCAGCTGCTGTGGATTAATCTGGTGACCGACGGCCTGCCCGCGCTGGCTCTGGGTATGGAGCCGGTGGAATCGGACGTTATGCTCCGCCGCCCAAAACCGAAAAATGAAAGCATTTTTGCACAGGGGCTGGGTGTGCGTGTGGTGCTGCAAGGGCTTATGTTTGCGGTGCTCACACTTACAGGCTTCTATCTTGGTCTCCATACCGGCGGTACGGTGGAAGCAGCACAGACCATGGCGTTCCTGGTGCTGGCGGTTTCGCAGCTGTTTCATGCATTTAACGTGCGCTCCACCCATTCGCTGTTTGTGGTAGGGCTTGGCAGTAACCCTTATATGCTTGGGGCGTTTGCGGTTTCTCTGCTGCTCATTGCACTCATCACATTTATTCCCCCGGTAGCTGTGGTGTTTGGTCTGGTTCCGCTTACCAAGCAGCTGTATCTTACCGCACTTGGGCTGGCGTTTGTGCCTGTGGTCATTATAGAAATCGAAAAACTGGGTAAATTCTTTTTACGCAAGCTAAGCGATAAGCAAAAATAAAATGACCGGTGTGTTGACGGATTTTCAGTACCGTATTACAATAAAGATAAGAACAAATGCAGCAAGGAGTAAATAGATATGGTTCGACACATTGTGTTTTGGAATCTCAAGGATGAGGCAGAGGGACGCACCAAGCGTGAAAACGGCGAGCTTATGAAAGAAAAGCTGGAGGCTCTTGTGGGTAAGGTAGACGGGCTGCGCAAGGCAGAGGTCGGGTTTAATTTCACCGAGGGCGGCTACGATTTGTGTCTGTATTCCGAATGTGACAACAAAGAGGCATTGGCGTTTTACCAAAACCACCCTGAGCATGTAAAGGTAAAAGAGTTTGTGCATAAAGTGGTTTGTGACCGCGCCGTGTGTGACAGCGAGTTTTAACAAGCGTTGACTATAAAAAGGGCTGCATGTGCAGCCCTTTTTGCGCGGTTGCCTGTGTAAATGCGGCAGCAAGTTGCACTGGTAAAATTAGGGGATGTGTGATAAAATGAACGAAAATAAGCTATGTTTGTTGGGGAGGCGGCTTGATGGAACGGCGAATTGAGATATTCGATTCCACCCTGCGCGACGGTGCACAGGCAGAGGGAATTTACTTTTCAGTGGATGACAAGCTGAATATTGTAAAAAAACTCGATCAACTCGGTATCTCTTATATCGAAGCGGGGAATCCCGGCTCTAATCCAAAGGATTTGGAGTTTTTTGAGCGGGCGAAAATGCTTGAGCTGCGCTATGCAAAGCTGGTGGCATTTGGGTCAACACGCCGCAAAAATATTCCGGTACAGGAGGATAAAAACTGTACCGCGCTGATCAACGCGGATACCGATATCATCTCTATTTTTGGAAAATGCTGGGATTTGCATGTCACTGAGGTGCTTCAGACTACGCTCGAAGAGAACCTAAGCATGATTTATGAGACAATCGATTACTTTGTATCACACGGTAAAACCGTGTTTTTTGATGCGGAGCATTTTTTTGACGGATACAAGCGCAATGCTGAATATGCTATGCAAGCTCTGCAAGCGGCGGCAGATGCGGGTGCTGCCTGCCTTGTACTTTGCGATACCAACGGCGGGTGCTTTCCGCATGAAATTGCCGAGATGACCACACTGGTGCGTGAGCGCTTTGCCACTGCGGTAGGCATCCACTGCCACAACGATATGGGTTGTGCGGTGGCGAATTCCATACAGGCGATACAGTGCGGTGCCACACAGGTGCAGGGTACCTACATCGGCTTTGGCGAACGCTGCGGCAACACTAACCTCTCTACGGTAATTCCCGCTCTGCAGCTAAAGCTGGGGCATAGCTGTATCCCTACCGATAAAGTGAAGCTGATTACCCATACCGCGCGTTACATTGCAGAAGTTGCAAACTACATTCTCCCCGGCTATACCCCCGTTGTAGGAAAAAGCGCATTTGCACACAAGGGCGGCATGCATGTGGATGGCGTTCAGAAACTGCGCGAAAGCTTTGAAAGCATTTCGCCCGAATCTGTCGGCAACAATCGTAATATCCTGCTGTCCGAGGTGGCGGGCAGAACAGCGGTGGCAAATAAGCTTGCTCAGATTGACCCCACCATTACGAGGGAATCGCCCGTTACGTTGGAGGTTATGGAAGCGCTCAAAGAACTGGAGCACAGGGGTTATCAGTTTGAATCGGCGCAGGCGAGCCTCGAAATTTTTCTGCTCAAAAAGCTTGGGATGTTCAAGCCTTTCTTTGAGCTGGAGAACTTTCGCATTATCGGTGAGCAATCCAGCATAAACAAACAAAGCTCCTCCGCAATGATAAAGATATGTGTTGCCGGCATGAGCGAAATTACCGCCGCAGAGGGTGACGGCCCGGTGCATGCACTTGACCGTGCGCTGCGTAAGGCGCTTGAGGTGTTCTACCCCACACTGGCACAGACGCGCCTTATCGACTTTAAAGTGCGCGTCATCGAGCAGCGCGCAGCAACGGCGTCGATTGTACGTGTGCTTATTGAAACGACCGATGGTATCTCGGTATGGACGACGGTTGGAGCTTCTGCCGACATTATAGAAGCAAGTTGGAACGCACTGGTGGATTCGGTGGAATATAAGCTGCTGCAGGATTCCCGCAGCGGCACACTGAAGCTGAAAGGCTTTCGGCTAGACGAAATATAAAAGGTAATCTGTTCACACAATGTTTTCCATTGTCCAAAAACTGTTCAAATTCTGGTAAAGCGTATATCATATCTCGCCGTTATACTAGTAATATCAACTACGGAGGAGATGGTACGATACAGCAGATGAAACCTTTCACAGCACCCAAAAACAGATCAGTACACTTCCGTTAGGAATCAATAGAACTGTTAGTCTGTCGAGTGGACGGAATACCGGCTCGGCAGACGGGACAGACCAATTATTAGACTCATGCGCAGCTGCATGGGCTTTTTTTTTGCCCTGACGCATATGCTGTAACAGAAATATGCGGGGAGGCCTGATTGTGAACTATTGGGTAGTGGGAAAACGCGGGTTGATTGCTGTGATATCAGCACTTTGTATCTGTATCATAGCGTCCTTTGTAGTGGCGAATCACATTGGAAAAGCAATTTTTGTAGATGGCGGAAAACGGCTGCTGCCCATCTATTCCGTAGAAACCGATGAAAAAGTGGTAGCGCTTGGATTTAATTGCGCATGGGATGACGCCGATGTACCACAGATACTGCAAATTTTAAAAGAAAATGATGTAAAAGCCACTTTTTTTATGGTAGGGCAATGGGCGGAAAAATACCCTGAAAGCGTAAAGGCATTGTATGAAGCAGGGCATGAGCTGGGCAACCATTCCTATTCCCACCCCGATATGACCAGCCAATCACGCGAGCAAATCCAGCAGCAGATTCAAAAATGCGATGATGCCATAGAAAAGATTACGGGTGTACGCCCCAAGCTGTTCCGTGCTCCCTCCGGTGCATACAACAACACCGTTGTTGAAACAGCCAACGCTTTGGGGCACAGTGTAATCCAGTGGGACTGTGAGCGTTCCCATACAAAGTCCAACCCGCAGCAGAATGCGGTTTTTAAGGGCTGATTTGCTTTTTATAGCGGGATAGAATATACTGTTTTCAGGAACATATGAATAGAGAAAAGAGGGTACCTGTAAAACCCGCTTTGTCCGATAGGAAAAGAGCCTGCATTACCGCAATGCAGGCTCTTTTTATGGCTTTTTATGATGCGGGATAAAAATAGAATATATAGATTTTACAAGCTAATTATATATCTCTAAGTGCAAATCTATATAGAAAGCAGCAAAAAGAAAGGCGGCAGCTGCCGCTTCTCTTAGTAGTATTCTAACGCAAAATAATAGTTAAAAGTTTATACTTTCCATACGATTTCAATGTCTTCGCCGTGAAGAATCACTTTTTCAATAAGCCGTGCCGCGACCACCTTTTTCTCTTCAAAATCAAGCTGAGAAAAAACAATGTCTTTGAGTTCATGCTTCATTCCGCGCACAGCCTGCTCGGTAAGGCTTTTCAGCAGTTCCTTTTTCTGTGTATCAAGCTTTCCCAGTTCCTTATTGATGTACTTCATCGAAACATGGTTTGCCTCAGTTAAGGCGGAGAGTAGCCGCTCGATTTTATCCTCAATCAGTGCAAGTGTCGCGCGGCTGTCCGAATCGGCAGGCGGAACCACGGCACTTTGCTGCAAGCGACAGCCCGAGAGCAGCGCCTCAATTTCTGCCCCCACCGCTGCCTCAATCTCAGCGATGGATAAGACAAATTTTTCACTGCAAACCGAGTAATTGGTGCGTCCCGAGCAGCGCAGATAGAGCTTATCCTTGGCGTTGGAGATTTTAATCCCATATCCGCAGCTCCCGCATTTCAGCAACCCGGAAAGCCAGGTGTATTTACCTTTCCCGCTGTTTTTGATTTGGCGGTTGAGGTCCAATTTGTACTGGCACTGCAGCCATAGCTCCGCGGGGATTACTCCTTTATGGTTGGCAAGCGAAAAATGGTAGTCGGAAATATCGGTGTATTTGCCCGCAGCGCGGTCACGCTTCCCCACCAGCATTCCGGCATAATCTTCTGTGAAATCTTCAATGCTGTCAGAGATGTTGACACCTTTGTGCTTATAATAAAGGTATACATCCGGTGAGGCACAGACGTAACAGGGGTTATGAAAAATGCGGGAAAGCGATACGTTGTCCCAATGTTTGCGCTGCATACAGGGGATACCCTCGTTCGTCAGCATGCGCGCGAGCTTTCCGAGCGACATTTCGGGCTGAGCATATTCTTTAAAAATGCGCTTTACAACCGCAATATCATCATTGGCAGCAAGAATGGGAACGCTTTTTCCGTTTTCTGATGTACGTTCAATGGTGAACCCGAACGGTGCGGGGCCGCCGAGCCACGAGCCATGCTTGGCACGCTGATAGTAGTTGTCCTTAATGCGCTCTGCAATCGTCTCACGCTCCAACTGTGCAAACACCATAATGATGTGCAGCATCGCTCTGCCCATTGGGGTGGAGGTATCAAACTTCTCGTTGATTGAGATAAACTCCACATTGTGCTTTTGCAGTATGTTCCAGATCTGCCCAAAATCCGATATTGAACGGCTGAACCGGTCAAGCCGATATACAACCACCTTACTGATTTTACCTGCGATAATATCTTCCATCATCCGCTCAAAGTCGGGGCGGTTTGTATTCTTTCCACTGTATCCTTTATCCGCATAAACGGTGTATTCACTCCTGCATTCACGCGCACAAAGCTCAATCTGCCCCTCTATCGATAGGCTGTCTTTTTTTTCTACCGATTGTCTGGTATAGATGGCATCCAATTAGGTTCCTCCTTTCTCAAAAGAGTAATGGCAGGCTGCCCTGATAAAACAGCCTGCCATCAAAATGCCAAACGTTAAGCAGACGGCCTTTCGTCCTGCCTCTGCCGAGTTGAAAACGGATTTACAAAATGCATATAAGACGGCTTTGTGGTAAAGCGTTGGCGTGGATCGGGCTTGTAAAATTGTGCGCAGAGTTGTGTGTAGACACGGTTTAGTTCCTCAACACGGCACTCGGGGCTGCTGTAAGGCGGTATGGTGTGGGTTACCTTCATTTCGTCATCTCCTCTACTGGTAAAATGTATGTCACAGGTGTTTGAAAAATGTCTGTTGGTGTACTTTTGGCTACATCCAGAAAGAATCTTGTCCACTTTGTTCGATGCCTTTTATCTCATCCAGAAGATACCCGAGGGAGAGTGGATCGCAGAGTAGCTCCTCGATTTCGTCCTCGGTGTAGCCATACCCAAACAGCAGGTCAATATCAGCTTCTGATACCCCTATATTGCCAGCAAACTCATAAAGCACGTCGAGATAAATATCGCCGTGCCGCTTTTTATGATGATGCGAAAAACTATTCTCATAAAGGCTGTCGAACCAGCGGTAACTTGCTGTGATGAAACTCGAAGTGTCAGACTCCGAATGCTCCCGTCTGCCCGAACAATCAATTTTTAAAATATCGCCGCAGATCAGGTTTAACTTATCGTACTTGCTTTTTTTCATCCCCAGCTTTGCCAATGTTTTTTGCAGAATGTCATCGGTGGAGGCGTAAAGATAGTAGCCTTGCTTCGGGTAATGATAGAGCGCTAACGGACTGTCACCTTTGATAAAATAGAGACTGTTCTGATCATCAAGCACCGTAAACGTAAAAGAACCCTCGACCTCCTCCGCCATGTTGCCAAGGCTCTGGAGCGTGAGGGCTTTGTTTTGTTCCAACAACTGCACGGCAATATAGCTGTCCGTTTCAATCTCCGTTTTGGATAGATTGTGCTGCCGTCTTAGCGGCCTGTCGTTCCATATCACGCCGTTATGCGCAAGGGCAAATTCTCTGCCTCCGATATAACCGCGAAACGGATGGTTGTTGGCAATGTTTTTTGCGTTGCCCTGTGTTGCCATCCGCGTATGCCCCATAATGATATGTACGTCAGCGGGGAACGAAAAGCTCATTTTGTGAGCGGGCAGGGGAGCTTTGCGAATTTGCAGTTTGCCCTGTGATACATAGGCAAAGCCGGTCGCATCGGTTCCCCGCACCTCACATTCTTTGGATAGTACTTTTAAAATCCGACTCTTCTGCCGTTGGTTGAGGTAGCCCTCATAGTCGATGATTCCAAACAGACTGCACACTATTCATCCTCCTCGCTTTCCACAGGTTCGTTGATATACAGCCGGCGTTCTTTGAGATAGGCGATGAGCTCGGAATATTTGTGAACATCCAACTGCTCGACAAATTCACACCACGATAAAGCCGCAAGCTGCTCGTCCGACAATAAAAAAGCCACCTCACAAATCTCGTTGACGAGCTGCAAGGTGGCGATGAGAGTATTGTATTTGAGTGTGCCGCGGAAAATTCGAAACTCGATGGTTGCGTAGTTGGTGATATTGACGCAGGCGTATCTGCCGAAATAGCCCTCTTTTGCATGCGCCAGAATCGCTTTGGGGTTGTTTTTGTAGCCATATCGGGCTGCCCAACGCTTCACCTGATGTGCTGTTCTTCGGCTGAACCGTAGCAATTCCTCCCAAAAGCGCTCCACAAAAAACAGTACGCGGCTGATGCAGTCCTCCTGAGTTCCAATTGGCGTACCAAAGCAATTTCGGTTGACGTGAATGTGCAGTCCGCAGGTGATGGCCTTATGTGAAGAATAACCGAGTTCCAATGCGTGAGCCAAAATCTGCTGCCATGGCATGTCGCTTTGGTGAAAAGCCAGCGTCATCGGGTGGGTGACAATTTCCATACCATCGTCCAAGGAACTGTCCGACTTGATGTAAATATAATTACTTTGCCAATTGCCGATATCTAGCAGTTCCTGAGCCTTTTGGTCATCCTTGCCGCCGTTATCAATTTCAAGCTCCACGCCGAAGTATCGGGCACCATCCCCGTAGAATATCGGCTCAGGCTTATAGGAATATTCTTGAATGGCATCACCGCGATGATTTTCGTAACAGTGGCCGCAATAGGGTGTATCCTCGTCATTAGTATAGTGTGCTTCTCGGTTGGGCAGCAAACAATCGCAGTCATCACAACGGGTGTAGTAGTTGTCGCAGCAACGTCGGCAAAGCGGAGCATCCTCAAAGCCGTCGTTATCGCTGTTCCAGATGCGCTCGCCGCAATGCTCACAGACTGCCGTTAATTCGTCACAGCAGTCGGGGCAAAGTTGTTCCTCTTCCATAACATACAGGCTGCTGACGGGGTGCCCGGTTTCACAGTGGCTGCAAATAAAAGTTTTCTCCATAATGTTTTCCTCCTCAATATTCATCTGCCAGCAGCATGGTGGTATGGTCGCCGTCGTCTATGATGAAGACTTTTGCCTCAATGGGCTGGGTGACAGCAAACAGATATTCTTTTTGATACTCTGGATGCTCTTGTAAATGGCACAGGTACTGCTCTTTGCCATGGACTTCCAGCTTGAATACCTGCAAATAGTCCTTCTCGATTTCCATACTGTCAACGGCGAGCCACAGAATAAATTGCAGATAGGCGGGAATGGTGCTCCTAACGCCTTGGGTTAGATATCGATCGTTTGTGAACATAAAAAATTCCTCCTGATATAAAAAAGAGGGAGCAGCCTTTCAGACGAAAGACTGCCCCCATGAGGTGTGTGGTGTATTAATTTTAAGTTGCTGCTAGGCTTGGTTAAGAGGTGCCGTCGGTACTGGAACTTGCTCCGCCTTCTTCTTAAAGGCGGGGAACTTTCCGCCTCCCGCACCATAGACTGCCATACCAAATACAATGACGAAGAGGTTTAGCAGTGTTAACATAAAACAGGTATTTTTAAAAGTAGCAATGACGCTGTAACCAATGGTGTATTGCATCTGCGAATCGTCATACAGATAATACCCTGTTTGCTGATAAAAGGCTTCCGCAATACTGTCACCCGATACTGATTGTATTTCTGACATTCTGGATGTCGTGAGCCTGGCACTAAACAGGTAATCATCCAGTTTGTATTGCCAATTGCTTGCTCCATTAGTAGAGACCAGAAAAAACATCAGAAAACCCACAATGCCAATGATCATAAACAAGATACCGATAAACTTTTTGTATGGAATATAATCGATCCAAGATTTCATAAAATTGACCCCCTATTTTAGTAAGCCCATGATGGACTCAATACCACGTCCAATAATTTTGAATGTAGCATCCTTTAAGGTACCGTCCTTTTCGAGATAAGCAATTGTTTTAAAGCTTTTGTCCATAATTCTTTTGCTGCCGCCTGCCAGATCGCTGATGTACCCAATTGTGTTGCCGAGTGCGTCCGAAAGTCTCTTGTCCATAAAGTTCCTCCTCAGTTGTTGTAGATTTTTAATACAAGTATAAACTTTATAACACTTATAGTCAATATATAAAACACTTATAGATTGTTTAATAAACTCATTAACTGCGATAATCTATTTATATAGGCGGTGATGATATGGACTATAAGTGTATGGGTGAGAGAATCAGAGAAGAGCGTTCCAAGCTGCGGATGACGCAGGCAGAGCTGGCAGAACGCGCCGAAATATCTACAAGCTTTATGGGGCAAATTGAACGTGCAGATAAAATTCTCAGCCTTGAAACACTCATCAAGATTGCAAATGTGCTGAATGTAACGGTAGATATGCTACTGACCGAATCATTGACTTCAGAACTTGATAATCTTACACTGGAGATTAACCGCTATCTTTCTGAAATGAACAATGATGATAAGCTGTTTATTCTCAATGTGATTCGCAGTTACGCGTTGCGGCAGGGGAAAGACTAGATTACTCATAATCGTCATAAAAGTCATAGGGAATAGACGGACGGGGCGGGATGAAAAAATCCTTGCTCAGTATTCCGGTAGATACTTTGGCGATTACCAGCAGCGTGATAATTGCCAAATCCTCAGGAGAAATGATATCCAAAACATATTGCACGGCTGGGATTTGATCTACAAGCGCTTCGGTACAGTCCTCCAAATTTTCAATAAAAGTCTGTGCACCTGTAAAATCTTCTTGCGGGCTGAAAATATACTCCATTGTGAGACTCCTTTCTTTGAGCAGCAAAAAGCAGCTATAGCACTTATTTGTGCCGTAGCTGCTTTTTTTAGTTTGCTCTGCTTAATTTGTGTTCGACGTAGTCGTTCTTGCACCGCCTGACTACCTGAGCTGATAATTCCAGCGTGTCGTTTGAAGTTTGTTTGACAGCGTAATTCATCAGACAGGAACAGGCGGTTAAAATGCCTAGTTTTACAATTGCCTTGCCAGTGCTAAATAATAGTTCGTTCATGTGTTTCACCTCTTTTCTGTTTCTTTTATTCCTTATACCAGAAAAGAGAGATTTTTTGCATGAAGCGAATTAAAAATTTTAGTATATAAATTAAAAACAGGTAATGCCAATTTGACATTACCTGTTTTTAATAGCGAAGTGCAAATTTTTCATCTTATCAATATGAGTCTAGTTTTTATGCTTGTACTCCTATTTCTTAAGAAGACTCTCTTCTAGTTCAATTTCACCTTGTTTACATGAATTACTGGGAGGTTCCTCTATTCCTTCTGTACTACTTGGCATAAATAAAATCTTAATGGTCATCAAGATTAATTTAATGTCTAACAGGATAGAGTAATGTTCAATATACATGAGGTCTAATTTTAGCTTATCATACGGGGTAGTATTATATTTACCTAGCACTTGAGCATATCCTGTAAGCCCAGCTTTAACTTTTAACCGGAATCCGAATTCTGGCATCTCTCTTTCATATTGTTGGCTAATTTCTGGCCGTTCAGGTCGAGGACCTACAGCGGACATATCCCCTTTTAAGATATTAAGTAATTGAGGGAGTTCGTCTAGGCGTATCTTTCGAATAAAGCGACCGATTGGAGTAATCCGGTCATCGTTTTCACTGGCAAGCCGGGCACCGCTTTGTTTTTCAGCATTCACAATCATGCTTCGAAATTTGTAGAGCGTAAATACTTTTCCATTTATGGTAAGGCGGAGCTGTTTATAAAATACAGGACCACGATCATAAAGTTTAATTGCTGCTGCGGTTATTGCCATGATCGGCAAGGAGAGAATAAGCAAGCAGGATGCGAAAAACATATCAAAGCAGCGCTTCAAAAACCGTTGTTCAAGGGTCAAGCCAAGGTTTCGGCAGAGCAAAAGAGGAGTATCAAATAAGTGGATTTCATCGGCACCACGCACAATGGTATCTGAAATTTTTGGTGTTAAATACGTACGAATTGAGTTGGCAAAACAATACTTTAAAATCCGGTTGCGTGCTTCCGCCTTAACATCGCAAATTATAATGGAATTATAATCGCACATTCGTTCAAATATCCTATCAAGGCCCTCTTCGATGCTGATCATCTCTGAGATTTCATACTTATCCGAGCGTGTATTAATTTTGTTAACCAAACTTTCAGCTGCATCGCTTCCATAAATAACAAGCATCTTGTGGGGAGGATACAGATATTGATACAGTTTGTGTGCTAAAATTGCCCAAATAAAAATGCAAAGAATATCGACGAATGTTAGGATCATCATAGGGGTTACCGATAAAAAATGTCGCCCCATTAAACTAATTTGGAGGTAAGTTACTGCATTAACAAATAGGCAGGATAAAACAGAGGAATAAATTACGTCACCGCGTTTGAGAAATCCAATTTTATAGCCACCATAGATATTTGTAAATGTAAATGATAACAATGCATAAACAGCAATAACAAGCCAATTTCCCTTGCGGAAAAAGGGAACTCCAATGGTATCGTCATAGCAAGAATACCAGACTAAACTCCAAAGTACGGAAACAATTGCGAGAATAATAAAAGAGGTGCAGAACATGATAAGTCGTTTGTATCGTTTTCTACTTTTCATTTTAGCCGCTCCCTAAAATTTGATGTCATATTTATGACAGTGTTTTTCTTATTTTATAGAATACAGCAAGGATTGTCAAACTTAGTGCCTATTAGAAACTTCCAATCATTTTTCCTCTTCAACCTGTTTACTCTCAGATCAACATCGTTTTCAGTTGCTACTTTTTACCTATCCTACCTTTTACAAAACATCTTGCGAATGGACTGCTCAAACGTGCTCTAGTAACCCCCTATTTTGTAACAACTCCTGCAATGTTTTCATGGCGGATCACATCGGAATTGGGGTTAAACACCTTTACTCCTTCGGGTGCTATGTGTTTTGATGCCACATCTCGGTTACTTCCTTAGCCAGGCTGACCTGACCCCGACCTGTACAAGACGCAGGACAGGGTATACATGCTCTCATGAGTGTTAACAGCTTCAGATAAGAGCCGTTTTACATCATAAGTGCGAAACTTGACAGTATGTAGCCATCGTGGTAAACTAAAATGGCAAAATAATGGTGATTTTGTTGTCGAAAACATTAGAATATTATTTAAAAGTTAGGTAAATAATTGCTTTATCTATATACCAGTATACCAGGAAGTGGCAGGTGTTTTTATGAAACCTAATAAGCAGGATGCAGTTGGTGATAATAGTTTAAATAGTGTCTCAAATCAATATGTATTAAAGAAAATTAGCACTATAATGGTGTTAAGTTATTTTTTTTTATCAGTAGTTTTTTATTTTTTAGCTGGAGAGCAACTTCATCTAAGGGAATCTAGAGGAAATTTAAATATGCCAGTTGCTAATTCCGGCTCAATAGAGTTGGTAGCTGGCAGTCGGGTGGAGCAGATATTTGTCAATGAAATTCAACGCCTAGAATCAATTTCTGTTGCTTGGGGAACCTATAACAGGGCTAACACGGGAACAGTTTTTGTTGACCTTTTTGATTTGAGCGGAAACATTCAACTTATGCATCAGGAGCTATTCGCTGCAGATATAACAGAGGGTTTTGTTAGTACGATAACTTCAGAAAAACCTATAGAGGGGCTTTACGGGGTTCCATTATTGCTTCGTATTACTGCGGATTCCAATACCGGGAGTGCACTTTCTCCCTTGATGAATACGACTGCCCCTGGAGATGGGTTTCAATTGCATTTAAATGAGCAACCTGTTTCAGGCATGTTATGCTTTTCGGTTCAAGGAGAGGATTATATCTGGACCGGTCTTCATTACTGGAAATTTGTTGTGCTGGGTGCCATCATTATTTTAGTGTATTTCTTGATGGTATCTTTTAAATTAAAGAGGGGAAAACGCTGTCTTCCCCTTGTTACTATTTACCATCTTCAAAAATATTCGTTTCTTATTAAGCAGTTGGTAGCACGAGATTTTAAAACAAAATATAAGCGTTCCGTGCTGGGCGTGCTATGGAGCTTTTTAAATCCACTGCTTACGATGACAATACAGTATTTGGTTTTTTCTAATTTGTTTCGGTTTGATATCCCAAACTACCCTGTATACCTTATCAGTGGTATAATCATGTTTAATTTCTTTACCGAATCCTGCGGGTTGACGCTGGCTTCTATTGTTGGTAACGCCAGTTTGATCAAGAAGGTTTATGTTCCTAAATATATATATCCCTTGACTAGAGTTTTGTCTTCCTTGATCAATCTGCTTATATCGCTGATTCCTTTACTGGCAGTTGTGCTGTTTTCAGGTTTGCGTCCAACAAAAGCATATTTTCTGCTGCCGTTTGAGTTAATCTGTCTGTTTGTTTTTTGTTTGGGAATAGGTATGATACTTGCGTCGTCTATGGTCTTTTTCCGAGACACTCAATTCCTGTGGGGGATATTGAGCATGATATGGATGTACATGACACCACTGTTTTATCCCGAATCCATTCTTCCCCAAGGTATGCGCTTTGTTCTAAAGACTAATCCAATGCATTTCTTTGTCAAGTTTACACGTATTATCATCATTGATGGTGTATCGCCAGAACCTATTATGTATGTTCAGTGTGCACTTTTTGCGCTAGCTTCATTGTTGATTGGGTCGTGGATTTTCAAGAAAACTCAGGATAAATTTGTCCTGTATCTCTAGGAGTGTGCATTAGTATGTCTTTAGATAAGATGATAGAAATAGAAAACGTCTCGATGAGATTTCGTCTAAGCGACGATAGAATAATGTCTCTAAAGGAATTTGTAACGCAGAAGCTATCTGGAAAATTTACCTATTCTGATTTCTGGGCGTTAAAAAATGTTGGCTTTCATGTAGAGCATGGAGAAGTTTTAGGCATCATTGGAAGAAATGGCTCAGGTAAGAGCACCTTATTAAAAGTGATTTCTGGTATTTTAAAACCAACAGAGGGTACGGTACACTGTGCAGGTAACATTGTGCCAATGCTAGAGCTTGGTTCCGGGTTTGATTTTGAGCTCACCGGACGGGAAAATATCTTTTTAAATGGTGCAATACTTGGGTATAGCGAAGAATTTTTGAATTCAAAGTACGAGGAAATTCTGGAATTTTCTGAGCTGGGGCAGTTTATTGATGTTCCCATTCGCAATTATTCATCCGGTATGCTAATGAGACTGGCTTTTTCGGTAGCTACCATGGTTAATCCCCAAATTTTGATTGTTGACGAAATCCTTGCCGTTGGTGATGAAGCATTTCAAAAAAAGAGCTATACTCGCATGATGGAGATGATGAGTGGTGGTACGACTGTTCTACTGGTTTCACATTCGCTTGACCAAATTCGCGAGATGTGTAACCGTGTAGTTTGGTTAGATGGTGGTCAGATTAAAATGATAGGTTCTGCCGTTGAAGTTTGCAATCAGTATCGCTTGTAAAAAGGTTGGGTTTATTTATGGTTTCGATAGTAATGGGGACAAATTGCAGCAGAGAAAAGCTTAATGATTTGCGCTTTGCAGTAGCATCTATTTTGAATCAGACATATCGAGACTTTGAGTTTATTATATGTGAAAACAATGCTTCTTTTGAGGCAAATGGGTACCTCGACTCTATTAAAGACGACAGAGTACATATTATTCACTCGAAAGACCACACAACGTTAACTCAAAAACTAAACCTTTGTATATCCTTAGCTAAAGGGGATATTATTGCCAGAATGGATGACGATGATGTTTCACATCCAAATCGCCTACAGGAACAGGTTGCCTTTTTAGAAAAAAACGAGCAGGTGGACGTTGTGGGATGTAACATTAATTGTTGTGATGCGACAGGGTTAGTTACAGAGCGTAGGTTTCCGGAATACCCGCAAGTGAAAGACTTTTTATTTAATTTACCTTTTGTGCATCCAACGCTATGCTTTAGAAAAGAAGCGCTGGTTGCCGTTAACGGCTATAATGAGTCGCACTGGTGCAATGCTTGTGAAGATTACGATATTCTTCTTCGACTATATGAAAAAGGTTTTCGTGGAGCAAACATACAACAGGTTTTGTTTGACTATAATATTCAACATAGTTTTCATACAAAAACGCTATATCGTGTTAGGATAAACGAAGCGGTGACTAGAGCTCAGCGATTTTATCGACTGCAGTTGCTTCCTCGGTATAGCCTTTATGTTATCAAGCCTTTGATAGTAGGATTAGTTCCCTTGCCGGTATTGAAAGCGTTAAAGACGAAGTGGTGGCAAAAAAACGCTGAGTAGAATTATGCGTAGATTACTTGGAGGTAGAATCCATGATTATCTATCAGGAGTAAAAAATGAGCAATATAAAAATCTTTGTTTCACACAGAATTGATATAGATAGCGAAGTTGTTGATAACCCTATTTATATACCGCTGCGTTGTGGGGCGGTATATGATGAACGAAAAAACATCACCATGCAGGGTGATGATACAGGCGACAATATTTCGGAAAAACGCATGAGTTTTTGTGAATATACTGTGCAGTATTGGGCATGGAAAAACACACAGGCCGATTATTACGGACTGTGCCATTATCGAAGATATCTTTCGTTCGCGCAGCATCAGTTTAAGACAGATGAGTTTAATATGGTTCACGGGACGGCGTTAATGCCACGCAGTAAGATGCGATATGGATTGTTAAATGCTGCAACAATGGAACAGGTGATTTCTGACTATGATATTGTGGTATCTGAATATGCAGATGTTCGGAAAATTTCAACCCCCTGTGGCAAAAAAGAGACTGTATATGAAATGTGGAACGCCTATGTGGGCATTTTTTTTGAAAAGTCGGCCTTTGATTTGGTGTTCAAGCTAATTGATGAGATGGCACCTCGGTATAGCAAATCTGCGCGAGAATATTTTTCCGGTAACCTACATAGGGGATTTAATTGTTATGTGTTGAAAAAAGAGTTGTTTGAGCGGCTGTGTGAATTTCAGTTTCCTATTATGTTCGAAGTAGAGCGGAGATTGGATACCACGGGGTATACCCAGACGATGCTGCGAACACCAGCTTTTATTGGTGAGATGCTATATGGTATTTTTATCTATCATGTGACTACCTATGAGAAGTGGGGGAAAAAGGAACTGCAGCTGGTATTTTTTAATAATACCGAGAGAATAAAAGGACCTATGGATATGGTAAAGCGGTATATATTGAGTGGAGTTAATCGAGGACTGCGGGCCATGATTGACCCGATTATGCCGGTAGGTTCCAGACGACGAGAAGTGTTAAAAAATATATATTACTTTGTTACACCAACAAAACGCATGGGGGTGGCAGAGATACAAAATAATTGCGAGGACTATAAATCATGTCAAAAGTAGCCATATTTGTTTCACATCGCACAGATTTGGATAGTAATGTAATTCCTAATCCGCTGTACCATAACATGTTTTGTGGTGCATGGGAAGTTTCGGAGAATGCAAAAAAGCTCCGTGATGATACGGGTGACAATATATCAAAAAAGAAACCGTATTATAGTGAGTATACTATTCAGTACTGGATGTGGAAAAATTATAAAGCAGACTATTATGGTCTGTGCCATTATCGTAGATATTTATCTTTTGCGGATCATCTCTTCCCAGAAAGTAATACACGATTTGCTATTGCCGATAAAATGTCATGGCGTAATTATAAAAAGTACCAACTTAATAATCCCTTTTTTATGAAAAGGGAAATTGAAAAGTATGATGTTACTACGTCTATTACGTATGACACACAAGCAGTTCCACTCGTTCCACCTGCAACCAATGTATATGATTTGATGACAAATCATCCCCACTTGTTGATATCGCCTAAGGATTTAGACTTGCTAATCAGTATTGTAAAGGAAAAATACCCTCAATACTATGAGGCAGTTATGCTAGAAGTAAACTCAAATGTTCACAGGGGCTTTAATTGCTTTGTGATGCGCAAAGATCTGTTTTTCCAGATGTGTGAGTTTGAGTTTGGTGTTCTGTTCGAAATTGAATCGGAAATTGATTTGAGTATTTACCAAGGAAATCCACAGAGGGTACTAGGCTATCTGGGTGAAATTTTATACGGTAGTTTTATTCGATGGATTCAAATGCAAGGAAAGTACTCGGTGTGTGAGCGCCAAATTGTATTATTTAATGATACGCAACGTAAATCAATAAAAAATATAATTTATGAAAATACCAAATCTTTTCTAAAAAAGATAGTGCCTTCCTATAGATGCATTTTACGATTGGAAGAGAAGTTTGATCAACAACGTGCAGAACTTGCTGTAATACGGCGGGAAGTTAATAGACTTTCAAAAAAGATAGAGTCACTTAATCAAAGAGACAAACTTACTTTTTGGATGGATGCTCCTATCTATCCTGCAGACATGAATGATAAAAAACTAGATTTCTGGCGTTCTTTCCCTGTAGCGGAAGGTGACTTAAGAATTGTTCAGAAGGCAAATACAGTATTATTAAAAGAATTTAAAGAGATGTGTGACAGTTTAGACGTTCAATTTTGGCTACATGGAGGTAGCTTGGTTGGAGGGGTTCGTCATCAGGGATGTGTTCCTTGGGATGATGATATTGATATTGCTATGATGCGTTCGGACTACCAAAAGGTAGTTGATTATTTAAGCGAAAGCCAAACCTTTGAAATTAAGGAGTACTACTATATTGGACTTGGCTGTCGTTCGTACCGTTTTAGACGCAATGACCTGCAGCTAAACTGTTTTGTAGACATTTTCCTATATGATAACTATGACCTAACCTGTGGCAATTCTCTAAATGATTGGAGAAAAGTTGTACGTTTAAAACAAGGGCTGCAACAGCAATGCCGAGATTTATGTTATGTGCATTCAGTTTTCCCCGAAGACCCAACCCTTGATGACAATCAAGAATTTAAGAATGTACTCGATACACTATTTGAGTTATATATAAAACGTATTCAGTCGAAAGAAACCTCAGAATGGATTTGCTGGGGACTGGATAACAACTATGAAGATCATACACGATTTGCCTGGCATAATGGTAGAATTTTTAATAAAAAAGATATATTCCCACTGCAAAAATGTATTTATGAAGGCATTGAATGCTGTGTGCCCGCAAATTTTGAAATCTATGTATTTGCTGAATATGGAATCGGCTATTTAGAGATGCCTGATAATATGGGCGAATCCATTCACTGGAAACAATATTTTGACAACCCAGAACAGATTGAAATGGCAAAAGAACTT
>NZ_DALZQO010000007.1:0-24897 GCF_032017025.1 Hydrogenoanaerobacterium sp. | reverse complement strand
AAGAACTTATTGAACAGGCAGAAAATCGCGAAAAGTAAAAGCGAGAGGAATGTAAACAATGAAAGTAGTATTACTGGCTGGTGGTTTTGGCACCAGAATTAATGAAGAAAGTCATTTAAAGCCTAAGCCCATGATTGAAATCGATGGTCAGCCAATTATGTGGCATATCATGAAGTCCTATTCGCATTATGGAGTTAACGAGTTTATTATTTGTGCAGGATATAAACAGCATGTTATCAAAGAGTATTTTGCGGATTATTACCTCCACCGTTCGGATATAACCTTTGATTTCTGTAATGGAAATAGCCTGACTATACATAACAATGTTGCAGAGCCTTGGAAGGTGACTGTTGTAGACACCGGACTCAACACAATGACGGGAGGCCGTATTAAACGTGTTAAGGATTATATAGGTAATGAGCCATTTATGATGACATATGGAGACGGTGTATGTGACATTGATCTGGGCAAGTTATTAGAATTTCACAAGTCGCATGGGAAATTAGCAACGATGACAGCGGTGCAGCCCGGAGGACGTTTCGGTACTCTGGAAATTGAAAAAGATAATACCATTAGCCGTTTTGCGGAAAAGCATAAAGAAGATGGCGGTTGGATCAACGGTGGATTTATGGTATTAGAGCCGCAGGTTTTAGATTTTATTGCGGGAGATTCAACTGTATTTGAGCGGGAACCATTGGAAAGACTATCCGGCGAGGGGCAATTAGTTGCTTATCAGTACAATGGTTTCTGGCAGTGTATGGATACGCTGAGAGATAAGCAGTATCTAGAGGAGTTATTGGAAAAAGGAAAAGCTCCTTGGAAGGTGTGGAATCGATGATGGATTTTTCTTTTTATAAAGGCAAACGAGTTTTTGTCACTGGGCATACCGGATTTAAAGGAGCCTGGCTTTCACGGATTTTAGTAAATGCAGGTGCAATTGTTACGGGCTATTCTTTGCCCGCACCAACCGAACCTAATCTTTTTGACCTTGCTGAGCTTGAAGGAAAAATGACTTCTGTTATCGGCGATATTAGAGATTCTTCCGCGCTCAAAAAAGCATTTGATAATGCTAATCCGGAAATTGTTTTACATCTTGCGGCACAGCCTATTGTGCGAGATAGCTATAAAGATCCCGTTTATACTTATGAAACCAATGTGATGGGGACGGTTAATCTTCTGGAATGTGTCCGCTTAGCTAATTCTGTAAAAAGTATGTTAAATGTAACAACCGATAAGGTTTATAAAAATAACGAATGGGAATGGGGCTATCGAGAAAATGAACATCTAGATGGCTTTGACCCTTACTCCAATTCTAAATCTTGTTCGGAACTTGTGACCCATAGCTATGTGAATAGCTTTTTTGCAGAGAGTGGAGTGGCTGTCAGCACTGCTCGAGCGGGAAATGTCATTGGTGGCGGAGATTTTGCTAATGACCGAATTATCCCGGATTGTGTGCGAGCAGTTAAGAATAATGAGATTATTATTTTGCGTAATCCTCACTCCACTCGCCCTTATCAGCATGTATTAGAGCCGTTATTTGCGTACCTAATGATTGCTCAAAAGCAGTATGAGGACAAGAAGTACGCCAGTTGGTATAATGTTGGGCCGGACGAGTGCGATTGCGTTACTACTGGCAATTTGGTAGATCTTTTTTGCACTGCGTGGGGTCAAGGTGTAAGCTGGGAAAATCGATGGAGCGGTGGACCCCATGAGGCTAACTTCCTCAAATTAGATTGCTCGAAAATCAAATCAGTTTTTGGCTGGCAGCCTCGTTGGCACATTGCAGAGGCAATTGAAAAGACTTGTGAGTGGACAAAAGCATGGCTGAATGATCACGATATTCCCTTGATTATGGATCAGCAAATTGAAGAATATCGAGGTGAAATTTCCAAATGAAGACAGCGATAATTACAGGAGCTAATGGTTTTGTTGGTAGTGCAGTGATGAGAGAACTCCTTCAACATGACTATCAACTTTATGCATTAGATCGTGAAGGATGTAACAACAATATTCCTAATGATCCACGAGTTAAGTTTTTTCCTTGTGAACTATCTGATCTTTCTGCTCTTATAAAAAAAATCCCCTCTTTAGAAAGTGCTCTCTTTTTCCATTTTGCATGGGCAGGCAGTGCTGGCTCTGCTCGGGCAGATACAGCTTTACAGTTACAAAATGCCCAGTGGACGGTGGATGCACTACGAGTAGCAAAACAGCTCGGATGTAGTCGTTTTTTGTGTGCAGGTAGTATAATGGAACACGAAACGATAGCCGCCGCTTATACCCAGGGTAATCGTCCTGGATTGGCTTATATTTATGGAGGCGGTAAAGTAATTGCACATATTATGTGTGTGTCAGTAGCTGCTGACATAGGAATCGAACTTGTTTGGCCTGAGATTACAAATGCCTATGGAGTTGGAGAGCACAGTCCTCGTATGATCAATACTACAATTCAAAAGTGTTTGCGCGGAGAAGCTCCTCAATTTACCGCTGGAACGCAAAACTATGATTTTATTTATATAGACGATGTGGCTAGAGCTTTTCGTTTGATTGGAGAAAAAGGAAAACCTTTTCATGAGTATCTAATTGGCAGCTCTTCCGCTCGTCCCTTAAAAGAGTTTCTTTTAGAAATGCAGGCAGCTGTGGCACCAGAGCTACCATTTCATTTTGGTAATATTCCTTTTACAGGAACGAATCTTCCTTTATCACGATTTGATTGTTCAAATACTGAACACGATACTGGTTTTCGTGCCGAAATCAGTTTTGCTGAGGGTTGCCGTCGTACAATGGAATGGTGGAAATCACAGGAGGCATGTAAAAAATGATTCAGAAATTTGAGTTTCATACAACGGATATTTCAGGTTTGATGGAAGTTATACCATTTAATGCTGACGATGTTCGGGGTTGTTTTACAAAGGACTACTCCAAAGAAATTTTTGAAGCAAATGGGATTCCTTATAATCTAGAAGAAGTATTCTATACTACATCACACAAGGGAGTAATCCGAGCCCTGCATTTTCAGCATGTAAAGCAGCAGCCTAAGCTGGTGCGGTGTATTTGTGGTCATGTATATGATGTGGTGGTGGATCTTCGCAAGGACAGCCCTACATTTAAAAAGTGGCTCGCTTTTGACTTGGTAGGTGAAAGGCATAACCAGATTTTAGTACCTGCTGGTTGCGCCCACGGCTATCTTGTTTTGGAAAAATCGATTGTTTCTTATAAATGTGCCGAAAAGTTCTATGGTGAGTATGATGATGGCATCCTTTGGGATGACCCGGAAATTGGCGTTAAATGGCCTATTGAGCTGATTGGTGGTGCAGAGAATTTGATATTGGCGGATAAGGATAAAAATTTACAGACTTTTAAAGAGTTTGTACAAACATATGGAGGCTTTTAAAGAGTGCAAAAAAAAGTACTTGTGGTAGGATGTGGATTGTCAGGGGCAGTTGTTGCTAGGGAGTTAGCTGAAAAAGGATATCGGGTTACAATCTGGGAGCGTCGGGATCATATCGGAGGTAACATGTATGATTATAGGGATCATCATGGAATTCTGGTTCAGAAATATGGACCTCACACATTTCACACCAAAGAACGATATTTATATGATTATATGTGCCGCTATGCCGATTGGCAAGAATATAAATTAACCTGCGGCGCAGTTTGGGATGATACTTATACCCCTACTCCTTTTAATTTTACTACCATTGACACCTTCTATTCGAAAGAAGCCGCCGCACAATTGAAGGAAAAGCTGCTCCAAGCCTTTCCAGTGCAGTTGACCGCTACTGTAGTAGAGGTTTTACAGCACTCGGACCCGGACATCCGTGGCTATGCGGAATTTCTATTCCAAAACGATTACGCACCTTACACTGCAAAGCAATGGGGCATCTCCCCATCGGAGATTGATTCGAGTGTTCTGAAAAGGGTACCTTTGCGTTTTTCCTATGAGGAAGGGTATTTTGACGATCCGTATCAGGTAATGCCATCACACAGTTTTGAATACTTCTTTCAAAAATTACTGGATTGCCCCAATATCTCTGTTGAATTGGGGCGTGACGCGCTTCAATCTCTCGCCGTTTCTCCCGCTGGAACAGAATTGTTACATGATGGGCAATCACTTTCTATTCCTGTAGTTTATACAGGTGCGCTGGACGAGTTGTTTGGCTGCTGTCATGGTAGGCTTCCATACCGCTCTTTGCGGTTTGATTGGAAATATGAGGATCAGGAAAGCTTGCAAGCAGTCCCAGTAGTAGCATATCCCCAGATACAGGGTTATACGAGGATTACTGAGTATAAGAAGCTGCCGCCACAGGACGTCCAAGGCACTTCCTACACAGTGGAGTATCCGTTGCCCTATCACCCTGAGCAGGTTAATGAGCCATATTATCCGGTACTAACGGAAGAAAGTAAGCGGCAATATGAAACCTATCGGGCCATGGCTGCGCAAATTCCGAATCTAATTCTTTGCGGCAGGCTGGCGGACTTTGAGTATTATAATATGGATCAGGCACTAAAGAGAGCGCTGGAAGTGAGCCAAAGTATTGTAGCTTCGAATATGTTGCAATGATCCAATTTTAAACTTTTTACAGGGTCTTATTATCGGGATGAGATGCTGAAATGTTGTTCATATATTTCTCTAGAACTTGTGGCATAACATTATGTAAAGAGCATTTTTCAAGTGTATGAAACCAATCAATCTTACCCTGTGGTGAGATGGCATTTTTGATGAGTTTTTCCTGGAGTTCTTGTTCCGAATGGAATAAGAACTCTGTTTTATTTCCGACTAAATCAAGGTGACCTTTTGTATTACTTATTAGAACAGGAAGCTGGCAGGCCATTGCCTCCATAATATTAAAGGGCAGACCCTCTATTTTGCTAGAGGAAACGGCAGCGTCACAAAGTGGATAAATGTCTTGCATTTGTTTAACATATCCTAAAAAATGGATACGCTTCTCCATATGTAATTTTCTTACCAGCTTAGCGCATTGTTTTTGTAAAATACCACTACCAGCTAAAAGTAAATGTGCTTGAGGAATTTTTGAAGAAATTTTAGCAAAAGAATGAATCAATAGTTCATGATTTTTGCGTTTTGAAAACTCCGCGGCATAAATAAACAAAAATTCCGATGGGGAGAAACCTAATACTTGGCGGCCTTTGGCTCGTTTCTCTGGAGAAAAAGGCTGGAATCGAGAAGAGTCAAACCCTATGCCATTAATTAAGCAAAGCAGCTCTTTATAAAGATGATGTTTTTGGGCGATCTCTAAATCTTGCTGATTCATGACCATCAATACATCGGTAATTGGTGCACATATTTTTTCTGGCAACAGATAAACCCATTTTTTAAATCTATCATTTTCGTAAAAAAGAAAACCATGAGCAATGTAATACACTCTAGGGCGTTGTTCTTTTGGCAATGATAAAATAGCTAATCGTAAAACCGTGCTGGCAAGTGCGGTGTGAGTGCTGACCTTATCAAATTTTTCTTTTTTTAAAAAATTTCTCAGTTTAAATATAGAAATTATATTATAAAAGCTCAGTATGTTTTTTTTAAAAGGAATAGAGACCACATTCTTTGCATAAGGAATGCGGTCCTCGCTATTTGTCGCTACTGAGATTTCATACCCTTTTTCGCTGAGAGTTTTCATATATGGCAAATGAAAATTGTTAATATGTGATGCAGTAGAGGCACAAAAAAGTATTTTACCCATAGTAAAATCCTTGTATAATGAACAAGCACTATACAAATCCTTTCTTTTATATTTTATATATGATGGTCATCAAGCGGTTGCAAAAGTTAAAAGCACTGTTAGAACAATGCGCATAAATAGAGATGCTCGCCGAAATTCATCGCCGGAAAGTTTATTTTATAGCTTTAGTAAAAAATGCCCTTAGTTTAGCTAAAGAGGGATAAAACAAGCATCACAAAAAAATTAACTGAACTACCAATAAAGCCGCCTAAAGGTCACTAATTTCAAAGTCGTCGCTAACTTTTCTTGCTTCTAAATCTTGCTTTTGAATGTATTCTGAAAATTTCTCACCTGTTACATTTCCACTGCTAGCTACAAAATATCCTCTTGTCCATAGTTGCCTACGCCAATATTGCTTGTTTAATTCTTGATGAGATTCCCTTGAGATATTGTAACAATCTGCCTGTAGATATACTTTTTCACCTCTTGTCTAGTGCTCCACAAGAGACTTGTTTAAACCTGCAGTAGGCTTAACCTAAAGGTTTCGCCTGAAGGCAAAGGTTTTAAACCCATAATTCAGACAAAAAGGATAAAACTTGAACGTTTTATGAAATGGGATTTTACAGCACATCCAATTTTAAATGAATCACAACAATACCTATAAAAATTATACCACCAAATATAGGAACTATCAAGAAAGAGGCATGGCAAGAATTTTTATATGCAGGAACATTTTGTCTATACGATGCCGTTAAAGGGAGGATTTAATGAAACTAAAGACAAGGCGAAGCATTAATTTCAATGATTAAGGGTGCAGGTTGCTAAAGCTTTTCATCTTTACTTCTTATTCTACAGAAATAAGCGCTGTAGCGCCCTGTAAGCAAGGTTTACCCTTTATAATGGGTTATACTTGACTCTCTTGGTAAAACAGACTACAGGTCATTAGTTGTTCATCTAGCTCGATTTAATGTTAAGGAATAGGTGGATTTGATTGACCCAAGAGTCATTATTGATGAAGAATTAATTAAAAATGCGGGCTTAGAAGTATTCGTAAATTTTCATTTTAGAAGAATACTTAATATTAATTGAAATATGTTTGGACTTTCTGCAATAGTTGCAGATTCTTTTGAAAGAATTCTTTAATCTTCGCAGGTTGAGCACCAAAAAATGCTCGACTCGATGGATGATTTTTAACTTTTGGGGTTAACGCTAGTATAGTTTATACTTAGTCATAGTATTTTCCGGTAACGTCAACTATGTCTATTTTGATGACAGCAGTACCCTTTATCATATTTTCTGGCAAGGGCTTGTCCGTGAGATGTGGCGTGTATTTTCCAACAATTCCATTAAGAATTCTCTTTTTCTGCTCTAAACCTTCAAGCAACACCGCTGTTCCCATCATAATTATACTTTGATATTTAGTGTTGGTATCACAGGGCTTACATCTGGGTCAAGTAATAAACCACCCATTTCGTATACGGTCATACTCACGTTGGAATTTGCTTTAATATTGTCAATCTTTTGCCCTTTTGGCAATCCGTGAATATAAATTGCGTTATCAAGATATAGAAAATGAATGGGTGTAACATAAGGGGAGCCATTGGTGTTTAGTGTTGCAAGGCAACCTGTTTGTGTTTGAGAAAGTAAATTGTTCACCTGCTCTTTGGTCAACCGGTGCGTTTTCATTCTGTGCTGCAAATCATTTCCTCCGCTCATTATCTGTCTATTTGTCCTACGGTTAGATATTATTATACATAATTTACAATATGGAAGCAAAGCAAATCCTGCTTGTAGTTTAAGCGGAACAGTTTTTATAATTGCTAATTATAAAATTGTCTTATAGAATATGGTTAAACTCAAAAATCAATCAATTTAACAAGGGTTGGACTTTGTATGGGATAGTGACTCCCGTGATTGGAAAGACCCGCCCGCCGATGAGATGACAAAGAAGATGGTAGGCGGCGTGCAAAACGGCAGTATTACGCTGTTTCATGTGGGAAAGAAGAATACGGTGCAGGCCTTACCGAAAATTATTGTGCGGCTTAAGGACAAAGGCTACCGTTTTAAGACTGTTGGGGAGATTATCTACTATGACAATTTTAATATAGACGTGCAGGGGAGGCAGCATAAAAAATAACGTCAGGGTAGTCTCGCGCTCCAACTATGCAAACACCATAATAATGTGCAGCATCGCTCTGCCCATCGGGGTGGAGGTATCGAACTTCTCGTTGATTGAGATAAACTCCACATTGTGCTTTTGCAGTATGTTCCAGATCTGCCCAAAATCCGATATTGAACGGCTGAACCGGTCAAGCCGGTATACAACCACCTTGCTGATTTTGCCCGCGATAATGTCCTCCATCATCCGTTCAAAGTCGGGGCGGTTTGTGTTCTTTCCACTGTATCCCTTATCCGCATAAACGGTGTATTCACTATGGCACTCACGCGTACAAAGCTCAATCTGCCCCTCTATCGACAGGCTATCTTTTTTTCTACGATTGTCTGGTATAGATGGCATCCAATCAAAGTCCTCCTTTTTCAAAAGAGTAATGGCAGACTGCCTTGATAAAGCAGCCTGCCATGAAAATGCCAAACGTTAAGCAGAGGGCCTTTCGTCCCGCCTCTGCCGAGTTGAAAACGGATTTACAAAACGCATATAAGACGGCTTTGTGGTAAACCGTCGGCGTGGCTCGGGCTTGTAAAATTGTGTGCAGAGTTGTGTGTAAACCGGGTTTAGTTCCTCAATACGGCACTCGGGGCTGCTGTAAGGCGGTATGGTGTGGGTTACCTACATTTCGCCATCTCCTCTACTGGTAAAATGTATGTCACAGGTGTTTGAAAAATGTCTGTTGGTGTACTTTTGGCTACATCCAGAAAGAATCTCGTCCACTTTGTTCGGTGCCTTTTATCTCATCCAGAAGATACTCGAGGGAGGGTGGATCGCAGAGCAGCTCCTCGATTTCGCCCTCGGTGTAGCCATACCCGAGCAGCAGGTCAATATCAGCTTCCAATACTCCTATATTGCCAGCAAACTCATAAAGCACGCAAGTCAGGGTTAACTTATCGTACTTGCTTTTCTTCATCCCCAGCTTTGCCAATGCTTTTTGCAAAATGTCATCGGTGGAGGCGTAAAGATAGTAGCCTTGGTTCGGGTAATGATAAAGCGCTAACGGACTGTCACCTTTGATAAAATAGAGACTGCTCTGCTCATCCAGCACCGTAAACGTAAAAGAGCCCTCGACTTCCTCCGCCATGTTACCAAGGCTTTGGAAAGTGAGGGCTTTGTTTTGTTCCAACAACTGCACGGCAATATAGCTGTCCGTTTCAATCTCCGTTTTGGATAGATTGTGCTGCCGTCTTAGCGGCCTGTCGTTCCATATCACGCCGTTATGCGCAAGGGCAAATTCTCTGCCTCCGATATAACCGCGAAACGGATGGTTGTTGGCAATGTTTTTTGCGTTGCCCTGTGTTGCCATCCGCGTATGCCCCATAATGATATGTACGTCAGCGGGGAACGAAAAGCTCATTTTGTGAGCGGGCAGGGGAGCTTTGCGAATTTGCAGTTTGCCCTGTGATACATAGGCAAAGCCGGTCGCATCGGTTCCCCGCACCTCACATTCTTTGGATAGTACTTTTAAAATCCGACTCTTCTGCCGTTGGTTGAGGTAGCCCTCATAGTCGATGATTCCAAACAGACTGCACACTATTCATCCTCCTCGCTTTCCACAGGTTCGTTGATATACAGCCGGCGTTCTTTGAGATAGGCGATGAGCTCGGAATATTTGTGAACATCCAACTGCTCGACAAATTCACACCACGATAAAGCCGCAAGCTGCTCGTCCGACAATAAAAAAGCCACCTCACAAATCTCGTTGACGAGCTGCAAGGTGGCGATGAGAGTATTGTATTTGAGTGTGCCGCGAAAGATTCGAAACTCGATGGTTGCGTAGTTGGTGATATTGACGCAGGCGTACCTGCCGGAATAGCCCTCTTTTGCGTGCGCCAGAATCGCTTTGGGGTTGTTTTTGTAACCATAACGGGCTGCCCAGCGCTTCACCTGATGTGCTGTTCTTCGGCTGAACCGCAACAATTCCTCCCAAAAGCGCTCCACAAAAAACAGTACGCGGCTGATGCAGTCCTCCTGAGTTTCAATTTGCGTACCAAAGCAATTTCGGTTGACGTGGATATGAAGCCCTCAGGTGATAGCCTTATGTGAAGAATAACCGAGCTCCAATGCGTGAGCCAAAATTTGCTGCCAGGGCATCTTGTTTTGATGAAAATCCAACGCCATCGGGTGAGTGACAATTTCCATACCATCGTCTAAGGAGCCATCCGACTTGATGTAGATGTAACTGCCTTGACGATTGCCGATATCCAGCAGTGCCTGAGCCTTTTGGTCATCTTTTCCGCCGTTATCAATTTCAAGCTCTACGCCGAAGCAGCAGGAACCATCGCCGTAGAATATCGGCTCAGGCTTATAGGAATATTCTTGAATGGCGTCGCTGCGATGATTCTCGTAACAGTGACCGCAATAGGGTCTGTCCTCGTCATCCGTATAGTGCGCTTCTCGGTTGGGCAGCAAACAATCACAGTCATCACAACGACTAAAGCCGCAACTCTTTATTTTGATGATATGAGTAAAACAGCAGCGTCTAAGGTGTTTGATAAAGCCAATGACGATGGTTCTTTGGGAAAAGGCGTAGCATATCAGATTGGTTATCTTCCATCAGACATTAGAATGCGAATTGAAGAACTTTTTAAAACAGGAGATATTAAAACAATTTTATGTACAAGCACGTTAGTAGAAGGGGTAAATCTTCCAGCAGATAATCTTTTCATAACCAGTTATAAAAACGGACGCTCTAATATGACCCCTGTTGATTTCAGGAATCTTATAGGTCGCGTCGGACGGATAGAATATAATCTGTATGGCAATGCCATATTGGTGAAAGCTGATGAAAGGACAAATAATGATAAATTTGAAGAATTATTAAAAAAGGAAGTTCCAGAACAAAAATTATCGTTAGCTTCAGAGCTTAAAAAATGCAAAAGCAAAAGATTATAGAAAGCTTAATTGCAGGTAATATTGAATTACTACGATATCCCAATAATCAGTCTACGGATAATTATGCCCTAATGTGACGGTTTGCTATAATACTGTTGCAGGATATTTTATCTTCCAATGATAAGAGCTTTGTTCTCAATGAGTTCTCATCTTTTCTGGATGATGAAATAATATCTCAAATCACAACCGTCTTTAGTTCAAAGCCGAAAACAAATGATGATATTAACATATCAGTTGATCAAATAGAGATTTTGACAACTGCGATAGCCAAAGGGCTAAAGTATCCTGATTTTAGCCCTGATGGTAAGTTTGACTATAATACCATGCTTCAGTTTCTCGAAAAGCTATGTGGAATTTTTAAATGGGAAATTTATGAGAAATTCACATTAGGGTATCGAACACAGCAATCTCAACGACTTGGTAAATTGAGATGGTACACGGTTATTGTCGGATGAGAGTGTTCGCAGAGCAGCACTGCAGCATTATCCGGAGTATTATCTTACTAATTATTTTAAATATTTTCCGAAACAGGAAATAACGGGTATGCTTGATGACCCATATTTTGTGGATCATCGCTTGAGCAGTATCCCGAATATTGTCTAACAAGTTACTGTGAACATTTTACAGAAAGAGAGATTGAGCAGTATGCGGGTGAATACCTGAAAGAGCAAAAGCAGTTATTCGAGGCGGAGCAAACATCCGAGCAGTCAACTGTAGGTGGGCGATAATTCTCTTCTACAGCAGATGTGGTATCAACCACCTGCATTTTCTATTACGGCGCAGGATTAGTACATACCATAATGGTTTTTCTGGATTTGTTTTTTCTTTCACTATCACAGCTGTAATTGTTGATTTAACTTGACTGTTTTAGTTGCATAACCTTATCACAGAATTCGGTGTTAGCAACGGCGTTATTACCCCAAGGGTTATGGGGCTCCAAAATACACCAATTATGTGCCTTTTGTAACATATTGAAAGTTTGAAATTGATTTACTGTCAAAACAACCAAAAAAATATTTGAGGTTGAGTTTTAATTGACATTATTGATTGTAAAGACTATAATGAAATCAACCAATTAGGATATTGGATCCAATATCCTAATTGCACAATTAAGAATGACAAATAGAAAATGGAGGAAAGAAAAAGAAATGAAAAAGGTACTGGTAGTATTGCTCACCGTAGCGATGACCCTTTCAATGTTCGCATCTTGCTCCACCCCCGAAAAACCCAGCGAATCTGCGGCGCCTGCGTCCTCAACGCCTGCAGCAAGCTCAGAAGTTTCCTCAGCACTGGCCGCACCGGTAGCGGACGGCGAGGTTACGCTTCCCACCAAAGGCATCGGCACCCAAATCAGCACTGAGGTAAAGGCCAAAGAAAAATACACCATCGCCTGCATTGTCAAAAACTCTACCAACCCTTACATGGTAGGCTGTTTGAACGGAGTTGAAAAAGCCGCAGCGGATATGGGCTTTGAAGCGATCGTGATGGCGCCTTCCACCAACGACTCAGTGGAAGAGCAGGTTAAGATTATGGAAGACCTGATCCAGAAAGGTGTAGACGGCTTCGTGCTTGTTCCGGTTGACACCAACGGCATTATGCCGGGCGTGCGCAAAGCAATGGAAAAGAACATCCCGGTTGCAACCATCGGCACACCTGCCGCTGTCGACACATTCTTGAGAACAGGTGTAGATTATACTGAAACTGGTCGTGTAATCGGCAAAGCAGTTGCAGAAAAGATTGGCGGAAAAGGTGAAGTGATCATCCTCGAGGGGCCTCCGGGTGCGCAGAACGCACAGGAAAGGCTTGCAGGCATCAAAGAAGCCATGTCGGCTTTCCCCGATATCAAAATTGTTGCATCTCAAACCGCGAACTTTAAAAGAACCGAGGGTATGCAGGTTGCGGAGAATCTGCTACAAAAATACAAAACCGTAAACGCCATTATTGGCTGCAACGATGAAATGGCAATCGGTGCGGTTCAGGCAATTAAGGCGGCGGGCCTTGAAGGCAAAGTAGTTGTAGCCGGTTTCGACGGCAACCAGGACGGTAGCTCGGCAATTAAAGATGGCAGCCTGTACATTTCGTACAATACCGACCCATTCGGCTCTTCTTACCTTGCGGCAACTTATATTGCCCAGTTTTTGAACGACGGCACAATGCCTCAGAAGTACTTTACTCCGTTTCCGTCCGAAAAGGACAACCCGCTGATTACCGGCGAAAACGTTGACGACTACAGATCAAACATTGCATGGTGGAATGAAGTAAAATAGCTTACTCTTATCAGCCGGGTGGGGTAAGGCGGCTCCGCCCGGCAGAAAAATAACGACTCCTCACGAATACCTGGAGGTGAATTGATGGACACCATTCTAAGCGCACATAGCATATCCAAGTACTTCCCCGGGGTAAAAGCACTGGATGGCATCGACTTCAATTTGAGGGCTGGCGAGGTACATATCCTCGTGGGCGAAAACGGCGCGGGCAAAAGCACCCTCGCAAAATGTTTTTTAGGCGCCTACATACCGGAAGAGGGGGAAATCATCTTCCAAGGCGAAAAAGTCCATTTCAATTGCGCGAAAGACGCGCTGGAAAAAGGAATTGCGGCAGTGTATCAGGAATTTACGCTCGTTCCTTACCTAAACGTAGCACAGAATATTTTTCTAAATCGCGAATACAAAACAAAACTGGGCCTAATCGATTCTAAAAGGATGGAGAAGGAAGCCTGCGAGCTGCTAGGGACGCTTAACTGCGATTATATCAATGTGAAATTGGTAGTGAAAAAGCTTTCCGTGGCCGAGCAGCAGATGGTTGAAATTGCAAAAGCACTCTCCTTCCGGCCTAAGGTGATGGTCTTTGACGAGCCGACCGCTACCCTGTCCGAACGCGAGATATCCTCGTTGTTTGAGCAGATTCATAAGCTGAAGGCTGCCGGAATTGGTATTATATATGTTTCTCACAGAATGCAAGAATTTGCGAGAATCGGTGACCGTATCACGATCTTACGTGATGGTAAAAAGATTGAGACCGTTGGTATCAACGAAAAAACCAGCGAAGAGCTGGTTAATATGATGGTCGGGCGCGACATCTCGCAGGTTTACCAAAGGTCGGATAACAAGCGAGAGGGCACTGCGCTTGAAACCCGCAACCTCTGCGATAGAGTAGGGCGCGTTAAAAATGTCAGCATCCATGTCAAAAAGGGTGAGATTGTGGGACTGGCGGGGCTGGTTGGCGCAGGTAGAACAGAGCTTGCCAAGCTGATTTTTGGCATCGACCCCATTGCCTCAGGTACGCTTCTGGTTCAAGAGGAAGAGCTTAAGGGCAAAGTTACCCCCATTCGCATGGTTCGTAATAAGGTTGGGCTTGTGTGTGAAGACCGCAAACGCCTGGGGCTTGCACTCAAAGATTCCATTGCATGGAACATTGTGGCGGTAAGCCTGAAAAAGTTCTTCCCCAGCCTGTTCATCAACCATAAAAAAATGTACGACATTTGTGTAGACTACAAAAAGCAGCTGCGTATTGCGGCACCCGATGTCTACAAGGCATGCCGCTTTCTCAGCGGCGGCAATCAGCAAAAGGTTGTTTTGGCAAAGTGGCTCAGCAACGAACCCGATATTCTTATTTTTGATGAACCGACACGCGGCATTGATGTAGGCGCGAAAATGGAAATTTACGCGCTGATGGACAAGCTGGCGGTTGAGGGTAAGGCCATTTTGATGATTTCCTCCGAGCTACCTGAAGTAATCGGTATGAGCGACCGTATCTACGTGATGTACGACGGGCAGATTATCAACGAATGCCGCAGAGGCAACGGCGATTTTAACGCCGAAGCAATCGGAGCTATGATGCTGGGTGTAGGAGGTGTTGCAAGTGGAAAGTAGCATAAAAACGGTAAAGCCAACCTTAGCTACGAGGATTAAAAATCTTCCTCCCGTTGTGTGGATGCTTTTGGTGCTGGTCACGGTATTCAGCATTACCACACCCAACTACTTTGCACTGAGCAACCTCAGAAATATTTTGGTGCAGTCGGTTGCACTCATGATTCTCGCATTCGCACAAACGCTGATTGTTCTGACGCAGGGAACCGACCTTTCTCTGGGCGCACAGGTGAGTTTGGTTACGGTGCTGTGGGTGTTTCTTGCCAAGGCGGGGGTTAACATTTACCTATCTGCCGTTATGGCGGTAGCTGCAACCGTTTTAGTGGGTGTCATCAACGGCTTGCTGGTTGCAAAGGGTAAAATTCCGCCTTTCATTGCAACGTTTGGCATGCAGAATATCCTAGGTAGCATTTCGCTGCTGCTCACGGCGGGTTCATCCATTTATTTCTCACACTATATCTTCCGTTTTGTCACAGAAACGGTCATACTTTTCATTCCGTTGCCCGTATGGATTGCCGCGGCCATGTTTGGCCTAACCTGGGTTTTACTTTACCGCACCAAGTTTGGCATAAATATCTTCGGCCTAGGCGGCAACCAGGAGGCATTGACGCTTGCAGGTGTCAATACAGTCAAATGCTACGTAAAAACCTACGCCTATGCCGGCTTTTTGGCGGGCATCTGTGGGCTGCTCACCGCCTGCCGTGTGGAATCGGGGCAACCGATTGTCGGCACAGGCTGGGAGTTTGAAGCCGTGGCGGCAACCCTGCTCGGCGGCACCTCGCTGCGTGAAGGTAAGGGCGGTATAGCAGGTACAATCTCGGGTGTTTTACTACTGACTGTTTTACGCAACGGGCTCAATGTATCGGGCGTATCGGCAATGTACCAAAACGCAATCATCGGTATTATCGTACTGCTGGCAATTGTAATTGATGCAATGGTACGCCGTATGAGAAATGATTAGGGGGGAAAAGGATGAATAAAGTATGGAAACAGGTAAAAAGCTCAAGATCCTTTTTCAGTTTTATCGGCCTGATCGGGTTGATTCTGGTATCCTCACTGGTATCGGCCGATTTTAGAACCTTTGACAATATCATTACCGTTCTGCGCCAGGCAAGCACCCTGCTGATTTTAAGCACCGGCTTGACAGCAGTGCTCATCACCGGCGGTATGGACTTGTCGGTTGGCGCCACGGCGGCGTTTATTGGGTGTGTATGTGCTCAGTTTTTAAAAATGGGCGTACCCACAGCGCTAATTTTACCCATCGGCCTTGCAATTGGGGCTGCAGTGGGGCTGGTCAACGGTTTTCTTGTTTCAATGGTTGGGCTGCCGTCCTTTGTTGCTACCTACGCCACCAACTGGGTGGTAAAGGGGCTTTCCATTATAGTTATGAGCGGTTCGGTGATTTTTGGGCTGCCCGATGGCTTTACATGGTTCGGTACAGGATATGTAGGCCCCGTACCGGTAATTGTAATTATTGCTCTGCTTGTGGTGGCGCTTGCCTACATATTGCTTCAAAAGACGACCTGGGGGCGCGATATCTATTCCTACGGCTCTAACCCCGAGGCTGCTCGATATTCCGCAATCAATGTCAACAAAACGGTGTTTGGCGCGTTTATGCTCTGCTCTATGTCGGCGGCAGTCGGCGGGCTTCTGATGACTGCGCGGCTGAATGCGGCCGAAGCCGCAATGGGCGACGCTTACGGTCTGCAAACGGTAGCCGCAGTGGTAATTGGCGGAACCTCTATGCTGGGCGGCGAGGGCGGCGTAGCCGGTACGGTAATTGGTGCAATTTTGCTGACGGTAATCGTAAATATTATGAACCTGCTGGGAATATCTTCTTCAGCGCAGCCGATGGTGGTTGGTGTTGTAATTATCACTATGGTGTTGATTGACTCAATCTCCCGCTCCAAAGGGGAAAAAGTAAAGAAAAAGACAGCCACTGCTTAAGGAGGTACACTCATGAATTCACGCGAAAGAGTAATAGCGGTACTCGGCGGGCAAAAGCCCGATACCGTGCCGATTTTTCCAAAGATTGCCTTTGCCAACACCATAGTCTGTGATGACATGCGGGTAATCGATTATATGACAGACCCTGAATGCATGGCAAAGGCCTGCATTACCGCCTACCGTACCTTTGGATGGGACGGTGTTGCGCTACATACCGATATTGCCAGCGAAGGTATGGCGCTGGGCAGCGAATACCATCGCCCCGAAAACGCTCCGTCTGAAATTAAGCACTATCTGATGGAAACGATAGAAGATTTCGAGCGGGTAGAGGTGCCCAACCCAAGAACTACCGAGCCAATGAGAACCGTCATTCGTGCGACGGAACTGGTAAAGCAGCAGATTGGTCAGGAAGCGTATATCATCGCCTGGACCAACGGCCCATTGAATGTAGCGAGCCAGGTTGTGCCGCTAAACGAGCTGCTAATCGGTCTGCTCACCGACTCTGACACGGTGCATCAGCTGTTGCAGCGCTGTACCGATGTTTCCATTGCGTACGCCAAGGAACTGATTGCGGCAGGTGCCGACGGAATTGCCTACGGTCATGCCACTGCGTCCTCTACCGTGATATCGCGTGCGCACTACGAAGAATTTGCCCTACCCTACGAAAAGCAGCTGGTTGGGGCCATCCAAGAGTGCGGCGCAAAAGCGATTACGCACATTTGCGGCAATATTGAGCCGATTGTAGATCTCATTAGCCAAAACGGCGCCGATGTCATCGATTTTGACCATGTCTGCGACATCAACCAGCTGATGACGAAAACCTCACCCGAAAAAATATTCCGAGGCAACCTCGACCCCACCCTGCTGGCATTTGGCACAACCGGCGAGATACGGCAGAAGGTAAAGGAATTGCTGGAAAAAGCCGGAGATACAGGTAGACTCCTTTTGGGTTCAGGCTGTGAGATAGCTCTGAACACCCCCCAAAAAAACCTGCATGCCTTTGTAAGTGCGGGCAGGGACTACGGCAAAATTGAATAAACCTATTTACAATTTTTTTATTTATATTGTAAAAATCAAAGGAAGAGGAATGATTATATGTCAAACTTAACGATCAGGCCGCTCAATACCGGCTTTGTGCCCACTAATCCGTTTCAATACCATTATCATCACTCGGCAGCACCGTTTTTAAAGGATGTACCCAACGAAAAGGTTGCGCTTCCTGTGCTTACCTACCTGGTAGAGGGCGGTGAAAAGCTGCTGCTGGTTGATACCGGTATGGCTTGGACCGAGAGAGCAAACGAGTACCATCATCCGGGTTCATGGCAGGACCCCGGGCAGGATATTGAGAGTATGCTTGCGTCGGCAGGCTATAAATGCTCGGATGTTGATATTGTGGTGTTTACCCACCTTCACTGGGATCATGTGTTC
The DNA here is from genome assembly GCF_032017025.1 of Hydrogenoanaerobacterium sp. NCBI lineage: Bacteria > Bacillati > Bacillota > Clostridia > Eubacteriales > Oscillospiraceae > Hydrogenoanaerobacterium > Hydrogenoanaerobacterium sp. The sequence goes on along the minus strand of NZ_DALZQO010000007.1, from coordinate 6,907 downwards.
TATGCTGAAAAATTTATCAATGCCACCTTCATCGCCCATAAAAGAGAGTGGGATTTTGCTAACAACCCAATACCGCTGTACTACAAATCCTACGAGGCTCCCATTCTGGGCGTAAAATCGCCCGTTGCAGATCTTGAGATGAAAACAGTTGAGGGCGAAACCGAAATTATGCCCGGCGTGCGCGTATTTGAATCTTTTGGGCATTCTCCGGGGCATATGTCTGTCGAGGTGGATTGCGCGGACGGCGACAGCTACATCTGCGTCGGCGATTCCATCTTTGTGCTCGGTAACCTGAACCCCGTCCCTGAGATGCACTACGACATTACACCTCCCGGACGCTTCTACAACATTGTGGAAAGCTGGAAGAGCATCGCTTACCAGAAAGCAAGAGCCAAGGATGCAGACCACCTGCTGCTCTGCCACGATGAAACCATGCTGGATCGTATCAAAGAAAATCCAATCATCGGTGCGGCAAAATAACTTTATAAGGAGGGTCATGGGGAGACTGTGACCTTGCGATACACGGCTGCGAAGGCAGGTTTACCCGACTGCCTTCGCAGAAAGTGTATATCGTACGCTTTGTCTCTCCGTTATGCCTATGAAAACGATAGCAGTCATTGCCAGTTGCGATACCAAGTACAAGGAGGTTGCTTATATCAGAGAGTGTCTAAAAAAAGCAGAAGTTAAGGCACTTGTGGTTGATATGGCAATTGGATTTGGCAGGTCTTACGAAGCGGATATCTCAAGAGAAGAGGTCGTACAAAGCGTTGGCTTTAAGTGGGACGAGGTGAAAGACCGCACCAAGGGTGAGTTGATGATACTCATCACTGATGCAGTGAAGGCGACGGTACTGGGGCTTTACAAAGAGCAGAAAATAGACGGTGTACTCTCGGTTGGCGGGGTGCAGAACACCACCGTGGCAACCTCTGCTATGAAGCTGTTGCCCATCGGGTTCCCCAAGGTGATGGCGACCACCATTGCCTGCGGGCAAAAGCCGTTTGGCCCGGTGGTGGGGGATAAGGACATTGTGGTGATACCTTCGATCTCTGATTTTACGGGGCTCAACAGCATTACACGCACCGTCATAGCCAACGCCTGTGCCTGTGCATGCGGCTTGGTACAATACGCGGGCAGGCCGCTGCAAAAGGGTGACAAGCCGGTGGTGGGAATTACGTTAATGGGCGTTACCAATACGGGGGTGTGCGCAGCGGTGGAGGAGCTGGAACGCATCGGTATTGAAGCAATTGGATTCCATTCCACAGGAGTAGGCGGCGCTATTATGGAACAGCTCGCACAGGGAGGAATTCTCGACGGAATTCTCGACCTCACCACCCATGAGATCACTTCGGAATATTTTGGGGGAGGTTTCTCATACGGCACGGCGCAGCGTCTGATTAAACCCATCGAGCAAGGCGTACCAATGGTGGTCTCGACCGGTGGGCTGGATTTTATAGATTTTGCGAAATCCGAGTTCCCCCCGAGGATGGAGGAGCGCGTTTACAATATGCACAACGCCACGCTGGCGCACATTAAAATTCTGCCGGATGAAGCGGCTGAAATCGGCAAGCTATTCGCTCAGAGGCTCAATCGGGCGAGTGAGGGCGTCAAGCTTATTATTCCCACCAACGGAATGCGCAAGAACACCAAGCCCGGCGAAAACCTCTACTATAAAGAAGTAGATGATGTTCTGATCAAAACGATTACAGAGAATGTGAACGAAAATGTGCATGTTGAGATAATAGAGGGAAATCTGAACGAGGAAGACTGGGGTGTTCGTGCGGCGCATGCCATGGTGGACGAACTAAAACGAAGAGGCAGGCTTGACCAAAGCTACGTTTACTAGGAGGAGTATTATGCTAGGCTATTTTTCTTACCCGTACGACCGACCGGAGCACCTCAGCGGGGACTATATCATTGCAACCTATCTTATCTACGGCACCGACTACATCACAATCTTAAACAAGGCGGGCGGCTTTGCAGTAGGGCAAACCATTGGCACCTGGGTTGCGGTGCCCGGCATTTCAGCCAATATGGTGGAGCGCTATCAGGGTAGAATTATTTCGCTGGAAGCGGTGCCCTGTGCTGATGCCTCAGAGCAGACGGTATTTGTGCTGCGGCTTGCATTTCCGCAGGCAAATTTTGCGGGCAGCTTTACTATGATGATGACCGCGCTGGTGGGTAACGACGTTTCTACCGCGCTGCGCACCAAGCTGGTAAATCTTGAATTGTGCGGCAATGCTGCAGGCGCTTTTGCGGGCCCCAAGCAGGGAATTGACGAACTGCGCAAACTGACGGGCGTGTACGACCGCCCATTGGTGCTCAATATGATCAAGCCCTGCACGGGTTTTACACCAACCGAGGGTGCCAAGCTGTTTTATGAGGTTGCCAAAGGCGGCGTTGACCTCATAAAAGATGACGAGCTGCTGGGTTCGCCCTGCTACAACCCGGTCGTACAGCGGGTCGCAGCCTACAACAAGGCTACCGACAGCGCCTATGAGCTCACCGGAAAGCGCACAGTATATATGCCCAACATTTCGGGTTCGCCAAAGCAAATGCGGGAAAACGCGAAAGCGGCGATTGACGCAGGTGCGAGGGCATGCCTTGTAAACTTTGTGTTCGGCGGGTTGGATTTGCTTGCCGAAATCTGTGAGGAGTTTGGCGACAGGCTGTTTATTATGGCGCATTATGCGGGCGTTGGGGTAATGAACTGGGCGCAGGGAGGTGTTGCAAACCCTGTCTTCATTGGGCTTTTGCCGCGTTTGGCGGGCGCCCATGCGGTAATGACCATGTACCCCAACCGTAGCGACCCCGAAGCGATGTTCGACTTTTACAAAACAGTACAGGCACAAAACCTCCCCTTAGCGGGCCTCAGGCCGGTCGTCACCACCGTAGGAGGCGGGGTTACTCCAATTAACCAGGCAGGTGTACAACAAGACTTGGGCAAGGATATCATTATCGGCATTGGCGGGGCGATACAAGGGCACCCCATGGGCACGGCAGTGGGCGCACAAACCGCTATGGCGGCAGTAAACGCGACGGCGCAGGGTGTACCTCTGGAGACCGCGGCGAAAACCTGCGAAGGGCTGCAAGCTGCTTTGCAATTTTGGAAGTAGAATATAGACCAAGAAGAAAGGGAGTTTTTTATGAAAACAATTGTAATTGGCTGTGACAATGCGGCGGTGGCAATGAAAGAAATGCTGGTTTCTTTTTTAGAGAGCAAGGGCGTCGCTGTTGAAAACATGGGATGCGATTCACCGGAAGACCCCACCATGTACCCTAATGTTGCAAAAAAAGTCTGTGATAAAATTATAGAAAGCGGCTATACCAAGCGCGGCATTCTGGTGTGTGGCACCGGCATTGGCATGGCGATGACTGCAAACAAATTCAAAGGTATCCGCGCCGCGGTTTGCCACGACAGTTTTTCCGCTGAGCGCTCAATCCTCAGCAACAATGGCAATGTGTTGTGTATGGGCGAGCGCGTTATCGGCCATGAGCTTGCAAAAAAAATTGTGGGCGAGTGGATTACGCTTAAGTTTAAGGATGGCAGTTCCACCCCAAAGGTAGAGGAAATGGTTAAAATTGAAAGCGAAAACTTCAAATAAGCAGGGGAGACGATATAATGGCGCGCTTGGATAAAATCTACCTTGGAACCAATACGAAAATGTACAAAACCATTGCGGATACTGTAGATTATTTGATGGGACTCAACGCCTTTACCGCAGAAGTTCCGCGCAGCCGGCTCGAGCTATTTGTAATCCCGTCGTTTACCACACTGGACGCCGCGCGCAGGTGTATCCCTGCGGTTAAAATCAGTCTTGGTGCGCAGAACATGGGTTGGGAGGATGAGGGCCAGTTTACCGGTGAAATTTCTCCGCTGATGCTGAAAGAGGTCGGCGTTAAAATTGTTGAAATCGGGCACAGCGAGCGCAGGCATGTGTTGGGCGAAACCGACCTGCAAGAGAATAAAAAGGTGCTGTGTGCACTGCGCCATGGCTTTACCCCCCTTCTTTGCATCGGTGAAACCGCAGAGCAAAAGGAGCTGGGTGTCTCCGACGAAATTCTTTGTATGCAGCTCAAAATAGGGCTGCACGGCGTTATCCCCGAGCAGGCGAAAAATTTGTGGGTCGCTTATGAGCCGGTGTGGGCCATTGGGGTAAACGGCGTGCCCGCCACCAAAGAATACGCCGACGAAAAGCATGCCGTTATCCGGCAAACTCTGGTTGAGTTGTTCGGCTATGAAGTCGGCTCTGATATTCCGATATTATACGGTGGCAGTGTGAACCGCGACAATGCCGAAGAGCTGATTCAAATGCCCAACATCGACGGGCTGTTTATCGGAAGAAGCGCATGGAATGCAGCCAGCTTCAGCGAGATTATTCAAGCTGTCATGCCGCTATTTTTTGCTCGTAAAAAATCATTTAAGTCGCTTATATAAATAAAGTGAAATTGAGGGGGATTTAGGATGTCGGATTTATTAAAGCTGAAAGAAGAGCTGGTGCTTGCGTGCAAAAGAGCCTACCGCAGGGGGATTCAGACAGGTAGCGGAGGCAACGTGAGCGCCCGCGTACCGGATGAGAATTTGATGATTGTAAAGGCAAGCGGAAGCTCGTTTGAAGACAGCACCGCTGACGGCTTTGTCATCACTGATTTTGACGGCAACCTGGTAGAGGGGGACGGCAAGCCAACCCGCGAGGCACTGCTGCATGGTTACATCTACCGCATTTGCCCTCATGTGGGCGCAGTGGTGCATGTGCATTCGCCTTATGCAATCGGCTGGGCATCCACCCGTAAAGCATTGCCGCGTGTGACCTGGCACGCCAAGCTCAAAATGTGCGCGGATATCCCTACGCTGGATATCCCCTCACCTATGGTCCGGATAGAGGATTTTCCCATGGTAAAAGAAATATTCGATGAAAGCCCCGAGCTGCCCGCGTTTCTGCTGGCGGACCACGGCGTTGTGGCTGTCGCCAAAGACCCAATCAGCGCTGAGCATACCGCAGAGCTGGTTGAAGAAACGGCACAGGTAGCCTATTTGGAATTGATTGCAAAAAAGTTTGGATTATAATATAATAGTCAATAAATGCTAGATGATGTTATATTTTACATGTAACCACCGGATGAAGCAGGAATTCATAACAGATGGAGAGCAGGATCATGGAGAATGAATCTTTAAAAATTCAACACCAGCGTTTGCCCGACCTGGTAATGGAACAGCTGATGGACTGGATTATGGACGGTAAAATCCATATGGGACAAAAGCTAAACACGGAAGAGCTTGCGCAGCAGCTCGGCGTAAGCCGCATGCCGGTGCGCGAGGCGCTGAAAAACCTGGAAAAGCTGGGCATTGCCGAGTCGGTGCCCTATGCGGGGGCGCGGGTGGTTAAGTTGACAAAAAGTGATGTACGCCAAATTTACATTATGCGTAAGGCGCTTGAGCCTGTTGCGGGCTTTTATGCCTGTCAGAACATCACTGACCAACAAATTGCCGAAGTTGAAGAGATTCAGAACCGGTTTGAGCAGGTTATGAGTGTAGAAAAACCTAGCGCAAAACAAATCTATATCCATAATCGTGAGTTTCATTTTGCCATTTATAACATCAGTGGACTGGATAGACTATGTGAAATGATTAAGATGCTATGGGATAATTTGGCATTTTACAAATTGATTTATGGACTAACCTATGTCGATGATAAAGTGGAGGCGTCGCGTATGATTTCAGAGCATCGTGGATACATTGACGCTTTGCGCGTAAAAAAACCCGAGGAGCTGCAAAAGCGGCTGACTGTTAGCCTTGAACGCCATGAGGTGGACGTGCCCTATAAGGTTTCAAGCTACATCGATGATTGCATTGATGAGTAGCCGCATAGCATTACCAATGAAATAGGAGGTTTCCCTCATTGTCAAAAAACATGTTAATCGGCCAGTCGGGCGGGCCCACCGTCGCGATTAATGCATCTCTTGCAGGTGCCATTAAGCGCGCCATGAAGTGCGAACAGATTGGTGAGATTTACGGTACCCTCAACGGGCTTGAAGGCGTACTGAAGCAAAACATTATTGACTTGCGCAAGAATTTGCGCAGCGTTGAAGATTTTCAGATGCTTCAGGCAACCCCCGCAATGGCGCTTGGATCCTGTCGCTTTAAGCTGCCGGAGGAGCCAAACGAGGTTTACGAGCAAATTTTGGAGATATTTCACCGCTATGAGATTGGTTATTTTTTCTACATAGGCGGCAACGATTCGATGGATACTGTGAAGAAGCTTTCCGCCTACTTTACATTGCTAGGTGAGGATATCAAATGCGTCGGCATACCCAAAACCATCGACAACGACCTGCCTTGTACCGACCACACCCCAGGCTTTGGTTCAGCGGCAAAATACATTGCCACCAGCGTTGCCGAAATTGCGTGTGACAGCGCAGTATATGACGTAGCTTCCGTTACAATTGTAGAGATCATGGGCAGAAATGCGGGTTGGCTCACAGCCGCCTCGGCACTTGCACGCAGGGGTGACTGCACGGCGCCGCATCTCATTTATCTGCCTGAGGTTGTATTTGACCCTGAAGCTTTTCTGTTAAAATTGCAGGAGCTGGGCAAAACGGTAAAGAACATTATCGTTGCGGTTTCTGAGGGTGTACGCCTTGCAAACGGCGAGTATGTCACAAGCACGCAGAGCGGGCTTACCGACGCATTCGGTCACCGTTATCTTGCGGGTGTGGGCAAATACCTCGAAGATTTGGTACGTGCACGACTGGGCTGCAAGGTACGCTCGGTCGAGCTGAATGTGCTGCAGCGGGCGGCGTCTCATCTCTACTCCGGTACTGACATCAAGGAGGCAAACCGTATCGGGGCAGAGGCAGTACAGTATGCCGTTGAGGGCAAAACCGGCGTTATGGTCATCTGCAAACGGTT
>NZ_DALZQO010000006.1:7620-133864 GCF_032017025.1 Hydrogenoanaerobacterium sp. | reverse complement strand
CAAGGAAACAAAATGATGTGGGAGCATAGCTCAGCTGGGAGAGCATCTGCCTTACAAGCAGAGGGTCACAGGTTCGAGCCCTGTTGTTCCCACCACATTTGGCCTGGTAGTTCAGTTGGTTAGAACGCTAGCCTGTCACGCTAGAGGTCGTGGGTTCGAGCCCCATCCAGGTCGCCAATTTCTTTGCCTTAAGCGATATGCCTTTGTAGCTCAGTTGGTAGAGCAGAGGACTGAAAATCCTCGTGTCGTTGGTTCGATTCCGACCGAAGGCACCATTTGCGGGTTTAGCTCATTTGGTAGAGCGCCACCTTGCCAAGGTGGAGGTAGCGAGTTCGAACCTCGTAACCCGCTCCATAAAAAATGATAGGGCATTTAGTAACAGCTAAGTGCCTTTTCATCTATAATAAGGTATGGCGCCATAGCCAAGCGGTAAGGCAGAGGTCTGCAAAACCTTTATCCCCGGTCCGATTCCGGGTGGCGCCTCCAAAAAAGAGATGGACACTTTGTGTTCATTTCTTTTTTTATCTATTTCATTATGCTTGTAAACCCCTTGACAATTACAGTGGCATGATATACTTTAGATAAGCTGAATAAAAAATACTAAATTGATTTGGGGAAAATTACATGAATGATTTGCAACAATATAACGATAGACATGCAATGTTAAAACTTACATGGCCTATCTTTATCGAACTTACATTGCAAATGCTGGTAGGCAATATGGATCAGATTATGGTAAGCCGTTTTTCGCAAAATGCAGTTGGTGCTATTGGTAACGCCAATCAAATTATGAATGTACTGTTGCTTACCTTTAGTGTCATCAGTATGGCTACCACAATTTTAGTTTCACAGTATCTTGGGTCAAACAGCTATCAGCGAGTGGCTGAAACCTATACCATTGCAATTGTTTTGAACCTTGCTTTTAGTCTTGTGGTGAGTATTGTTCTGGTTGGCTTTAATGAACCACTTTTTCGATGGATGCATGTACCGGCCGAACTTATGCGGGAGTCAAGCCAATACATTAGCGTGATTGGTGGGTTTATCTCTTTACAGGCAATTTTTTTAACCTTCTCGGCTATTTTTCGCAGCAATGCATGGATGAAAGAATCGATGTACATTTCTGTGGTAATCAATTTACTTAATATTATAGGCAATGCTATCCTGATTCCGAAATTAGGTGTTGTGGGGGCTGCAGTTTCAAGCAACATCAGCCGGTTTATTGGTGTTATTTTAATCGTAGTGATTTTTCTCAGAAAATCACCTATTAAAATTGCACTGCGGCATCTGAAGCCATTTCCTATCAGACAGCTAAAATCGCTGCTTGCCATTGGGCTGCCGTCTGGCGGCGAATCACTCTCCTATAATTTTTCACAAATTGTCATTATGAGCTTTGCCAACACCTTTGGTACCGTATCAATCAACACCAAGGTATACGCCGGCATGTTTGCAATGCTATCATACCTATATGCTTCTGCTATCGGGCAGGCGCAGCAGATTGTCGTAGGCTATTTCATCGGTGCAAAAATGTTGGATGAAGCCTACAACGGTGTACGCAAAACGCTAAAATCTGCGGTTATGATATCGATTGCAATTTCTGCAACCTTATTTTTGTTCAGCGGATTTATCTTTGGGCTACTTACCGACAACCAGGAGGTTATTGCACTTGGCAGAATGATTATGGGAATAGAGGTTGTGCTTGAAATGGGCCGTGCAGTCAATATAGTTCTGGTACGTGCTCTGCAGGGTACAGGAGATATTCGGTACCCTACGCTTATCGGTGTTGTATGCCAATGGATTGTTGCGGTAGGCGGTTCATTCTTGTTTGGCGTAGTGCTTAATATGGGGTTGGTTGGTATCTGGATTTCCATGGCAATGGATGAATGCATTCGTGCCGCTATTTTTTTGATACGCTGGAAAAGTGGAAAATGGCGTAACAAAAGTTTGATTCAAGCCTAGATTGTATTTTACCCTCTGCCAGCAGCAGAGGGTTTTTGTTTACTATAGAAGTCTTTTAGAGTATAATAATAACCATCATGCATATCAGTGACAGGGTTTCGCATAGCCTTTTATCGGGGTGATGCGGGATGAATACTGTAAAGAAAAAATTTCTATTAGTAACTTTGATATTGTCGTTTTTAGGGCTGTCGATTGCTTATGGAATAATGTTGGAGCTGGATAAAGCAAAGCCGGTAATTGCTACTGTTACAACATTACCAACCATTGTAATTGATGCAGGACATGGCGGTGTGGATGGGGGAGCAGTTGGTATCCATAAAGAAATTGAGAAGGATATCAATCTTTCCATAGCGATTACACTGAATACCATGCTCAAAGCGAGCGGTTATAATACGGTGATGACACGAGAGACGGATATTTCAATTCATGACCCGCAGTACACCACAATACGTCGGCAAAAGGTATCAGATATCCAAAATCGGCTTAAAATTGCCGAAGAGACACCGAATTCAATCTTTGTCAGTATTCATCAGAACCGCTTTGAACAGAGCAAATATTACGGCGCTCAAATTTTTTATAGTACCAATAACGCAGAGGGAAAGATCCTTGCGGAGACCCTGCGCACGCAGTTTAAAACGTTGCTGCAGCCCGAAAATGAACGGGAGACCAAGCCCGCTCAGAAGAATCTTTATATTCTTCACCATGCAACTTGCCCGGCAGTACTGGTTGAATGCGGCTTTTTATCCAACCCGCAGGAGGCCGAACTGCTTTCAACCGAAGAATATCAGCAGAAGGTGGCTTTTACAGTTTACACAGGGTTAATGAGTTATTTGGAAAATGGAGCCACAGGGCTTGCGGAGGACTAGACATAGCGGCTTCTGCCGCAGGAGGACGTACATATGGCAGGAAAAATTAAAACAGTATTTGTATGCAATAATTGCGGGTTCGAATCACCGAAATGGTACGGAAAATGCCCCGAGTGCGGAGAATGGAACAGCTTTGCAGAAGAAACACGGGCACCTGTAAAAGCTGCAATTGCGAGCAAGCAGCAACTCATGCTTTCGGTGCAATACGACGCAGCCTATGTTTCGGGCTTAAACGAGGTAGATTCAAGTGAGGAACAGCGATATAAGACGGGGCTCAATGAATTTGACCGAGTATTAGGCGGCGGTATTGTACGAGGCAGCCTGGTACTGTTGGGCGGTGATCCCGGTATCGGTAAATCCACCATCCTTTTGCAGATGTGCCAATATCTTTGCGAGCGGCTCAAGGTACTGTACATTTCAGGTGAGGAGAGCAGGGCACAGGTGAAGCTGCGTGCAAACCGTTTGGGTGTCACCACAGACAACCTGCTGCTAATGGCACACACAGATATCGAATATGTTGTGAGTGCCATACAGGCAAATAAGCCCGATGTAGTAATTGTGGACTCGATTCAAACCATGGTGGCCTCAACCGTCAGCTCCAGTTGCGGCAGTGTGTCACAGGTAAAGGAGTGTACACAGATTCTCGCGCGCCTTGCTAAGAATGAGAATGTTTCAATCTTTATTGTAGGGCACGTCAATAAGGATGGTGCGATTGCAGGGCCTAAGGTGTTGGAACACATTGTGGACACGGTGTTGTATTTTGAGGGTGAGCGAAATTTATTTTACCGTATTCTGCGCGCTGTGAAAAACCGCTATGGCTCGACCAATGAAATTGGTGTGTTCGAAATGTGCGATACCGGGCTGCGCGAAGTAGAAAACCCTTCCATGATGCTGCTTTCCGGTAAGCCAAGCGGTGTTTCGGGTACCTGCGTTGTGTGTGTTATGGAGGGGTCACGACCGATTCTTGCAGAGATACAGGCATTGGTAAGCAAATCAAACTTTGGTGTTCCGCGCAGAATGTCCACTGGTTTCGATTACAACCGTGCCGCACTCCTCATTGCTGTTTTGGAAAAGCGCGGCGGATATTTTTTTGGGAACCTGGATGCTTACATCAATGTGGTAGGTGGCTTAAAACTCGACGAGCCGGCAGTTGATCTTCCGGTGGCACTTGCATTGGTCTCCAGCCTGCTGGATAAGCCCGTGAGCGACAATGTCATCGCATTTGGAGAGATTGGGCTTGCAGGCGAATTGCGTGCTGTTACAGGGGTAGAGCAGCGTATTAAGGAGGCACAGCGCATGGGCTTTGAGCGCTGTATTCTACCCAAGACTTGTCTGAAAGGGCTCGACAAAACAAAATACGACATCGAAATTATTGGTATTCGCTCCATCGGTGAAGCTTTCTCTTATGTTACACTCTAATCAAACCGTCCGTCACTCTTGACGGACGGTTTTTTTTGTAAATTGGTATGTCTTGCTATGGGCTGATTCTGAAAAGCAGGGGAGGCAGCACGCACAAAGTACAGGCATCCCTGTTCCGTTATTTCGCGGGGATTGGTCACACTGGTGATGCCCTCCAGACAGCAGTATCCGTCTTGCTGATTTCGGCAATTTCGATCACATGGAATCATCAACATTGAAAATATACCCCTTTCAAATGATAGTTGCAAAACTTTCTTTTCTTCTCATAAACTGGCTGTTCTATGACAAAATAAGTCTTGTGAAGATATTAGAAAGGAATGCTGCTTATGAGATTGAAAATTGCACTATCTGCAGTAACCATATTTTTCGTCTTGTCCATTGCGTTTATACCTACAATGATTTTAACCTCGGTAACAAGGGTGGACATAGCCCCTGTAAAATCTCAAACATATCAAAATACGATCCATTGTAACGGGGAAATTATTGAGAAGAGCGTTAAAGAAATTTATCTGGAGACACCCGTAATCGCAAGCCAAATTAATGTTGAGATTGGTGACCGAGTATACAAAGGACAAAAACTGGCTGCAATTGATACCAAACTTACAAAAACAGTATTGTCCGGCGGGGCTACAGCAACCGATCTTGATGAGGATCCCTCCTCAAACGTCGACATAAATAATCTGGCTGCGCAATATGGGTTTTCGCAGGGAGATATCCAATCCGTGATGGGACAATATAAAAATGCAGCCGTACAGCAAAACAATGCAGGGTTTATTCCAAATGAGATCTCTGCACCAATGAATGGTATTGTTACAGCAATCAATCTGCAAACCGACGTGTTGACAACGACACAAAAACCTGTGCTTGTGGTGAGCGACGACAGAGCGTATGCGGCACGCGTTTCGGTAAATGAGGCCGATATCGCACAGATACAGATAGGTAATGAGGCCATTTTAACCGGAATAGGTTTTGGAGGCGAACGTTACTATGCAACAGTATCACGAATCTATCCTACAGCGCGCAGAATTATAAGTGGAACGGTACAACAGACCATTGTAGATATTGAGCTTTCCATTCAAAATGCGGATGGAAAGCTCAAGCCAGGATATTCTACAAAAGCTGTCATTGCTATACAGCCCAATAGAGAGATGTTTACCATCCCCTATGAGGCCGTACAGCAGCAGCAGGATAACCGCGAATACGTTTATGTTTATCATCAGAATCGCTTGCAGAAAAGATATATTGAAACAGGGATGGAGCTCATCAATTCGGTTGAGGTCGTAAATGGCTTGAAGCAAGGTGAATGCGTAGTGGTTAATCCGGATAATGTAGAGGATGAAGATAAAATTGCCTACGCGGTTACTCAAGGAGGTGCTGTTACGTGAGAGAATATGTTAAGTGTGCGCTTCGAAATCTGGGGCGCAAAAAGTTTCGTACTATTCTCACTATATCCAGCATCGCCATTGGAGTTGCTTCCGTTGTTTTGATCTCGACCATCGGCGACGTAGGGAAGTATGCAATCAACGAAGAACTGAGCAACCTTGGTATAGGGTCTTTGTCAATCAGTGTTAATAAGCAGCGTAAAGACATCAAATTAAAGCAATCTGACCTTGCAGCTATCAACAGCATCAGTCAAGTGGAGAGTGCTATTCCAATTATGATGGAATATTCGAGCCTCTCTATGCGTGGGCTTGCAGCCAATGTAGCAATATGGGGGATTGATGCCGGTGCAAATCAAATTATTTCAATAAGCCCAAGCTATGGGCATTTATTCACGCGCAGTGACATCGCGTCGGGCAGCAATTATTGCCTGGTTGATGCCAATACTGCAAAAGGATTTTATGGAAGGGAAAATATAGTTGGTAAACAAATGAGGCTTTTGATTGGAGGAAGCTATGAGGATTTTACGGTAGTTGGTGTAGTAGCGTCTGGCGGAAATGCAATGCAAAATTTGATTGGGGAATATCTTCCGATGTTCGTTTATGTACCATATACAACGATGCAGCGCCTGTTAGGCCGCTCTAATTTTGATCAAATAGCCGTAAAGGTACAAGACAGCACCATAATCGATCAGACAGCAAATGATATTCTGCGAGGTCTTGAGGTTGCAAACCGAACGAAAGGTGGGTATAACATTGAAAATGTTGCCCGGCAAAAGGATAAATTAAATAATCTTATGAACATTGTCGCAACCATACTATCTGCTATTGCAGGTATTTCACTGGTTGTGGCAGGCCTTGGAATCATGACTGTCATGCTGGTTAGTGTCAATGAACGTACACGCGAAATTGGTATTAAGAAATCGATTGGTGCTAACCGTGGAATTATTATGTATGAATTCCTTACAGAAGCATTTACAATTTCAATGATTGGAAGTATTATGGGAACAATTGTTGGTGTTTTACTTGCGGTAACGGGCTGTGTTTTATTTGGAATTAAAATGTTGCTTAATCTGCCAATGATAGGCTTGACTATTATTTTTGCAGTGGTTTCTGGTGTTATTTTTGGTGTTTATCCATCATGGGTTGCAGCAAATTTGAGACCGGTGGATGCACTGCGATATGAGTAAGTAAAAATTTCGATTTAAGATCAGTTTTATTTGATAGTGGAATTACTGCATTGAAATTTTACCTTATCGTACCTGTGCATTATATGAAATATCTAAACAATATCGCTCGTGCTAAAATCGAGAGGCAGTTAAATAAAATACTTGCGTATATAGATAGTGTGTGATATACTGGAAGAAACCCCCTCTAATTTCGCTAAATTAAAATTTAGCGAAATTAGAGGGGGTGCAAAGCAGGTACGTTTAGAAAAGCACTATATTGTAGCATAAAATTAAGGATGATGGAATTGACATGAATACTAACATTTTAAATGACTGCCCTCAGTATCTGAGAGATTTCTTGTTTTATATGGAAACGATCAAGGGTCGCTCATCGCGCACGGTCGAGGCGTATTACATAGATCTTCGTACATTTTTGCGGTTTATAAAACGACATAAAGGCTTAGTCGATAAAAAGACGGTTGATACAGACATTAAAATTGCGGATATAACGATAGATATTATCAAACAAATAACTCTATCCGATATTTATGAGTTTTTAAACTACGCTTTATCCGACCGTGAAAACAGTGCAAAAACTCGTTCTCGTAAGGTGTCTTCTCTTCGCTCATTTTATAAATATCTGACAACAAAGGCAAATTTGTTTGAAGAAAACCCTGTATTGGATCTTGAAATACCGTCTTTTAAAAGGAGTTTGCCGAAGTACTTATCGCTGGAAGAAAGCCTCGAATTGCTTACTCATATTGATGGTAAGGATCAAGCACGTGACTATTGTATTATTACGCTTTTTTTAAACTGTGGAATGCGGCTTTCCGAGTTGGTGGGAATCAATCTGGCTGATATTAAGGATAATAATACGCTAAAAGTTACCGGTAAAGGAAATAAAGAGCGAATTTTGTATTTGAATCAAGCTTGCCTGGATGCAATTGCAGCCTATAAGCAGGTGCGCCCTGTAGTACAGACTACTGATAAAAATGCCCTTTTTATTTCAAAGCAAGGGCGTAGAATCAGTAACCGGCGTGTAGAACAAATTGTGGACCAGTGCCTAAAAACAGCGGGTTTAAGCGGTAAAGGCTATTCCACACATAAATTACGGCATACTGCGGCAACTCTGATGTATCAGCATGGCGGCGTGGATATTCGCTTGCTGCAGGATATGCTGGGACATGAAAACCTAGGCACCACCGAGATTTACACCCATGTCTCCAGTAAGCAATTGGAAGAAGCCGCAAAGAAAAATCCATTATCGGGTGTTAAACAGCGAAAGGTATCTTCAAAAAAAGAAGGCACTGAGGATTAATTCCCCAGTGCCTTTTTAAAATCTTATTTATTCAGTACTTTTTTGACAGTTGCAGTAATGTTTTCTGCACTGAGCCCAAACTCTTTGAGCAGGTCGGCCGCCGGGCCGGAATGACCAAAGCAATCGTTAACACCAATTTTGGTAACAGGTACAGGGCATTCTTCGCACAAAACGCTTGAAACAGCTTCGCCCAATCCACCAATGATGTTATGTTCTTCAACAGTCACAATCTTCCCTGTCTCTTTTGCCGCTTTGATGATTATCTCGCGGTCAATCGGTTTAATGGTATGGATGTTAATCAGCCTTGCGTCAATTCCCTCTTGCTCCAAAACCTTAACCGCCTTCAAAGCCTCGGAAACCATCAAACCGGTTGCTACAATCGTAATGTCTTTACCGTCACGCAGAGTTATACCCTTGCCCAGCTCAAATTTATATCCGTTATCAGGGTCATTAAAGCTCTCTACAGCCAAACGACCAAGGCGAATGTAAACCGGGCCATGGTGCTCTGCAGCAGCCTCTACCGCGGCAGCCATCTCATAATGGTCCGCAGGATTTAAAACAACCATGCCGGGGATAGTTCTCATCAAGGCAATATCCTCACAGCACTGATGAGTTGCACCGTCCTCACCTACCGAGATACCGGCATGCGAGCCTACAATTTTAACATTCAGCTTCGGATAGCCCACCGAGTTGCGAACCTGCTCAAAAGCACGCCCAGCCGAAAACATTGCAAAGGATGCTGCAAATGGAATTTTACCACAGGTTGCCATACCGGCGGCTACACCAATCATATTGCATTCTGCAATGCCGCAGTCTACAAAACGTTCGGGGAATTTCTTTTTAAACATAACAGTTTTGGTTGCCTCCGCAAGGTCTGCATCCAAAACAACAATATCGGTATTTTTTTCAGCCAAAGCGGTTACAGCCATACCAAAGCTTTCACGGGTTGCTTTTTTCATTACTTCTGCCATATTATTTGCCCTCCAATCCGGAAAGTACCTGATTCAATTCATTCATAGCAGTCTCATACTGCTCAGCGTTGGGAGCTGCACCATGCCAGCCAACCTGGTTCTCCATAAAGGAAACATCCTTACCTTTTACGGTTTTTGCAATAATTGCAGTAGGCTTGCCTTTGGTTTCTCTCGCCTTTACAAACGCTACATCCAATTCATCAAAGTTATGGCCGTTTACCATAATAACTTCAAAACCGAATGCGGCAAATTTCTCATCAAGAGGCTCTGGGTTGCATATTTCTGCAATCGGTCCATCAATTTGCAGGCCGTTGTTATCTACAATTACACAAAGGTTATCCAGCTTGTTAAAGCCTGCAAACATTGCGGCCTCCCAAACCTGTCCTTCTTCGCACTCACCGTCGCCCAGCAAAGTATAAACTCTAAAGTTTTTCCCATCCATTTTGGCCGATTTTGCCATGCCGCATGCAGCTGAAATCCCCTGCCCTAACGAGCCGGAGCTCATATCAATACCGGGAGTCCCCTTCATATCGGGGTGACCCTGCAACATTGCACCAATATGGCGCAGGCTTTTCATCTCATCCATCGGGAAATAACCTTTGAGTGCTAAAGTTGCATATAACCCCGGGCAGCAGTGACCTTTGGATAATACGAAGCGGTCTCTCCCTTCCATTTTAGGGTTCTTAGCATCTACATTCATCTCATGAAAGTAAAGATAAGTATAGATGTCTGCGGCAGACAAAGAACCTCCGGGATGACCGGATTTTGCGTGATATACGCCCGTAATGGCGCCCATTCTGATTTTACAAGCGGCTATTTTCAGCTCTTGTTTCTTCAAATCATTCATTTTCTGTCCTCCATATATCTTAAATTATTTACCCGCAAAGTAATCTTCCAAATATTCTACAACGTCGCCTAAAACGCCATCCTTAGCGTGGCACACAACAAGCTTGGCAATAGCCTTTGCTTCGTCAATCGCGTTTTCGGGGGCAATTCCCAGCCCTACAACACGCAGCATATCCAGATCATTATTATAGTCCCCAACAGCAACAACATTTTTCATGTCAATGCCTAGCTGTTTGGCTATTTTTTTAATGCCATTCCCTTTTGATATTCCTTTGGGAACCATTTCATAATATAACTCACTTGAGGCTACAAAGTCAACATCAGAAATTTCCAGACTGTCAGCGTATGCACGGAATTCGGAGGCGTCTTCTTTTGTAGTAATCAACAGAGCTTTGCGCCATTCCATAGACTGCAGTTTTTCTATTGATGTAAAATCGATATAATATTTCATGAAATCAGGACTGTTGGTATCAATATCTGCACGAGTATAAACCGAGTACATCTTCTCATCTCCGCCCATAATACGGATATTCGCGAGCTTAGAATGTTTCATAAAATGCCTTAAATAGTCAGCAGCTGTTTGTGGCAGATATTCATTGTATGTAAATTCCTGCTTTTCTAAATCATAGATGCAGGAGCCGTTGACCAAAATGAGCGGCGCACGAATATCGAAGAGCTGCACAAACTGCTGCGCCAGCTCGAGGTGTCTCCCTGTTGCAACTGTAAAATGCCCGCCCTGAGCCTGAAAACGTTTGATCGCATCGATATTGCGTTGAGGAATTACACCGAATTTGGGGGAAATGGTTCCGTCAATATCCGAAACCAATAGGATGTCCTTAAACCTTTGTTCCAATTTGAGAACCACCTCACTGTCTTAAAGTATTTAGAAAATCTATAAAATAATTAGGAAGATCAGATGTAAACTCGAGATATTCGCCCGTTGTCGGATGGATAAACCCAATTACCCTCGCATGCAGGCACTGACCCTCCAAAGATTTTATCACCTTTTTGGGTCCGTAAACCTCATCACCTGCTACAGGATGCCCGATGTATGCGAGGTGCACCCTAATCTGATGAGTTCTTCCTGTTTCAAGGCGACAGAGTAAATGCGTAAAACCATTGTAACGCGCCAGTACTTCAAAGTGCGTTACTGCATTGCGGGAATTCTTTTCGATTACGCACATTTTTTTACGGTTGGTAGGGTGTCTGCCAATCGGCGCATCGATTGTTCCGCTATCTTGTTTGACATTTCCATATACAACAGTCTCATAAATACGTGTAAAGGTATGTGCCTTTATCTGCGCTGCCAGAGCGGTATGAGCCTTATCATTCTTTGCTACAATCAGCAATCCGCTCGTATTTTTATCAATGCGATGCACAATGCCGGGGCGAATCACTCCATTGATGCCGGAGAGGTCGCCCTTGCAGTGGTGAAGCAATGCATTTACCATGGTTCCATCATAATTTCCTGCGGCTGGGTGAACCACCATACCTTTCGGCTTATTGACAACCAAAAGATCACTGTCTTGATAGATGATTTCCAAGGGAATATCCTGCGGAGCAATATCGAGCTCTTGCGGAGCAGGAATCGTGACTTCAAGCATATCACCTGGCCGCAGTTTATAATTTTTGCCTACAGCCTTGCCACAAACAAGCACCATGTTCTCGTCACACAAGCGCTGAGCTGCAGTGCGTGTGATGCCCGGTGCATGCCCTGCGATCCATTTATCTATACGAACAGTGGCATCCTCCATCGGTATTTCAAACTGAAGCTTATTCAGCATGATCTTCCCCATTCTCTTGCGCATGTTTCTGTACTTCCAGCCGCTGTTTGTCTTTACCCTCAAAGAATAAGATGTAGGTTGCCAGTAGAACAGTACCGATAACCACGCAACAATCGGCAAAATTGAATATAGCAAAGTTAATTAGCCTGAAGTCGATGTAATCAACCACAAAACCGCGCCCAATACGGTCAATAAGATTACCAACACCACCCGCGATAATAAGCGCGACCGACCAGATTGCCAAGTTGCTCTTTAGTTTTTTCGAGAGCAATAGTACGATTGCTGCAAGTGCAACCAAAGAGGTTACGCCAATCAGAAACCATTTTTTATCTTGTAGAATATTGAATGCTGCACCGTAATTTTCAACATAGGTCAGGTGCAACACATCTTGTATCAGCGGAATGGTCTCCACTTTTGTCAGCACGTCCAGTGCCCATAGTTTGATTGCCTGATCCACGCCAATTAAAACAAGTGCGGAAATCAAAGCGATAATTACCACTGTTTTTCCTCCAATCGCTTCCGGGAGCTTAAGTTGTATGGTATAAAACTACTTAAACAGCTTGAACCAAAATTTGCGGTGGGTCAGCGCGACACACCGCAAATACAAGGTACTTATTTGAGTACAGAAGCACAGCGTGCACATAGTGCAGGATGTTCGGCACATTTACCGACAGTTTCACTATAAATCCAGCAACGCTCACATTTTTCGCCCTCTGCAAGTGTTACAGAAATTTTAAGCCCCTCAACTTCGCTCACAAACTCGCCCTGCAAATCTTTCACAAGCTCAACACTGGAAACGATAAATGCGGTTGCCAGTTCATCTCGAACAGAGGACAGGAAATCATACAATTCACCATCGCAGTGCAGAACAACCTTAGCCTCAAGAGATTTTCCAATTTCTTTGGCATTGCGCTTTTGTTCCAGTGCTTTGTTGACATCATCACGTACTGCATGGATTTTGTTCCATTTCTCCATGAACTCCTCTGTTACGTTGACATCAAAGTGCTCCGGCATCTGGTTATACATAACCGATGCTGCGTCCTCGTCCTTACCGTGCTTCATAGAACCCCAGATTTCCTCTGCGGTAAACGGAATAATGGGAGCAATCAGTCTGGTAAGACCGCTGAGAATTGTATAGATCGCAGTCTGTGCGGAGCGTCTTTCTTTACTGGTTGTAGCTTCACAGTAAAGTCTGTCTTTGATTACATCGAGGTAGAAGTTTGACATATCAATGGTGCAGAAATTGTGCACTGCATGGAACGCAACATGGAAATCAAATTTCTGATAGGCATCCTTAACCTTTTCGGTAAGTGCATTAAACTGTACAATTGCCCACTTATCCAGTTCAGCCATGTCGGCAAAAGAGACGCTATCGGTATCGATGTTAAAATCATAAACGTTTCCGAGGATATATCTTGCGGTATTGCGGATTTTACGGTATTGCTCGGAAAGCTGTTTCAAAATCTCTTTTGAAATTCTGATATCGGCATGATAATCGGAGGAAGCAACCCACAAACGCAGAATATCTGCGCCGTATTCTTTGATAATTTCCTCCGGCAAAATTCCATTTCCAAGCGATTTAGACTGCTTTTTACCCTCGCCATCAACCACCCAACCATGGGTGCAAACTGCTTTATAGGGCGCGGTGCCTTTCCAAGCAACCGCAGTCAGCAGAGATGACTGGAACCAGCCGCGATACTGATCAGCACCCTCAAGGTACAGGTCAGCCGGCCAATGTGTAAGGTCGCCACGGCCAGTAAGAACTGCAGCATGTGTAATGCCGGAATCAAACCAGACATCCATGATATCTTTCTCTTTGGTGAATTTCTTACCGCCACAATGCGGGCAGGTAAATCCATCCGGCAAAATTTCTGCCGCTGATTTTTGATACCATGCATCAGAGCCCTCTGCCGCAAATAGCTCGGAAACCGCGTTGATGCTCTCATCGTTTACGACAAATTTGCCGCAATCATCACAATAGAAAATTGGGATAGGTACACCCCAAACACGCTGACGCGAGATGCACCAGTCGCTTCTATCGCGAACCATGTTAACGATTCTGCCCTCTCCCCATTCAGGAATCCACTCAACCTTGTTAATCGCCTCAATGGTCTGCTCTTTAAAATCTTCAACGGAACAGAACCATTGCTCGGTTGCACGGAACAAAATTGGGCTATGGCAACGCCAGCAGTGCGGATACTGATGAACAATCTTCTGCAACGCAAACAAGGAACCGGTTTTATCGAGATACTGTGCAATTGTTTTGTTGGCATCGGTAGTGGAAAGACCGGCAAACTGTCCTGCTTCCTCCGTGAGAACACCCTCGCTGTCAACCGGAACAATAATGGGAATATCGGGATAGTGATTAACACACACTTCAAAGTCTTCGACACCGTGACCAGGGGCAGTATGAACACAACCTGTACCGCTCTCTAATGTGACATGCTCGCCGAGAATAATGGGAGAGACACGGTCGAGGAACGGATGCTTGTAGGTAATATGCTCAAGCTCACTGCCCGCCAAAGCGCCAACAACTTCATAGCTTTCAATCTTGGCAGTTGCCATGGTGGAAGCAAGCAGCTCGGTCGCAATCACATAGTATTCATCGTCTACCTTTACAATGCTGTACTCGTACGCGCCGCCCAGACAGATCGCCAGGTTACCGGGCAATGTCCATGTGGTGGTGGTCCAAATTACAAAATAGACCTTGGAGGGATCAATGCCCATAGCAGAGAATTTGCCTTTATCGTCTACAACATTAAATTTTACATAGATCGAATGGCATGGATCCTCTTCATACTCAATCTCTGCTTCTGCAAGAGCGGTATTACAGGTAGGGCACCAATAAACAGGCTTTAAGCCTTTGTAGATATAGCCCTTCTTTGCCATCTCACCAAAAATCTGAATCTGCTTTGCCTCCAGCTCGGGCTGCAGAGAGAGATAAGGGTGATCGTAGTCTCCGATGGAACCCAGACGTTTAAACGAATCTCTTTGCAAATCTACATAGCTGAGTGCGAATTCACGGCAGCCCTTACGAAGCTCTACGGGCGAAAGCTTTGTTTGATCGCCACCGATTTTCTTTCTTGCTTTGAGTTCGATTGGCAGGCCGTGGGTATCCCAGCCCGGAATATAAGGCGCCTTATAGCCCGTCATGTTTTTGCTTCTGACGATAATATCTTTCAGCACCTTGTTGAGTGCCGTGCCAAGATGGATATCGCCATTTGCATACGGAGGGCCATCATGCAGCACATACAGCGGTTTATCTGCATTTTTTTCAATCATCTTGTAGTAGCGGCGATCTTCTTCCCAAGTTTTAAGCCAATCGGGCTCACGCTGGGGCAATGCTGCTCTCATTGAAAAATCTGTTTTGGGCAGATTTAAGGTCTGGTTATAATCCTGAGACATTTAATTACTCTCTCCTTAATATTTTATATATCTCACAGTATGGTATTATTCACGGTTTAGGCTATAGCCGGCGCCAAATTTTAAAGTACCAAATTTCGATTCCTTCTTTGACCCGGAGCTATCTATTACTTGATCCTCATCTTCAAAATCTTCATAATACTCTTCGGCATACGGTGATTTTTTGCTTTCTTCCACGAGATCTTCATGATACGGTATAGGAATAAACTTTTTAGGCTTTGGTGCAGGCTCTTCAAAATCGTCCTCCTCATAATGAGGTGCTGAGTGCTTTTTCACCACAGAAAACCTTGGTACAGGCGGACGTTGCGGTTGTATAGGTTCACAAACCTCTTCTGGCTGAACCGATGCATCTTTGGGTGCAGCAGCAGGTGCAGGCTGCGCTGCAGGCTTTTCCGCTTCCCTTACCGGCTCGGTAACAACAGCATCTTCTTTTGCGGTATCTGCTTTTTGTTCTTTTTCCTCTGGTTTTGCAGATGCTGATTTATTCTGATCATCGGGGAGATTGCTGATAATTTCAAGATGCTGCTTGTAGATGGCGAGCAGTTTGTTTTTAAATGCTGCAACATCTTTCTGCATTTTAATCAAAACCATCTTTTCTTTTTCCACCTGATCGTGGGCTGTATTTACTAAGCGCTCTGCCTTAATGGTGGCATCACGCATAATAATTTCTGCTTTGTTTTTGGATTCACGAATGACACTGTCACCAAGCTTTTGTGCACCTAAAAGTGCAGAGCGCAGGCTCTCTTCATCGCTGCGGTATTCCTCCAGCTTTTCAGCCAAAACCTCCAGCTTCTTTGCGAGAACACTGTTCTGTTCCTCCAGTTCATCAAAGCTGCGCGCTACCTCACTTAAAAAATTATCGACATCGTCGTTGCGGTAACCGCCAATGGCAGCGCGTTCAAATTTGCGGTTTGCTATATCATTTGAAGTTAACATTACGAATCCCCCTATAAATATTTTTTACAAAGCACCTGAATGCGCCCTTTTTTTGTTATGCCTCCCACCTGCGCCACAATAAATTTACCGTAGCCGCGAATCGAGATTTTATCTCCTTCGCACACAGGATGAGAATTGTTTTGTATGCATTCATAGTTTTGGTTGACAAGACCCTGCCCAATCAATGCCGATGCTTTCTCTCTGCTTAGTCTTGTCAAAGTGGATACGATACAATCCAGCCTAAGGCTGCTAACGGTATCTTTTATTTCAAGAAAGCGTTCTTCGAGCGGTAAAACCTCAGGTAATGCGGCTTCACACCGTATCCCAACTCTACCGACCTTAGAAAGCTCATCTAGAATAATCTGTGTTACGGGGTGCATCACAAACAACACTGCAATTCCCTGCCCCACCAGAATGTCTCCAATCGATTCCCGTGAGATGTTCAGATTCATCAGTGCACCTAAAAAATCACGGTGTGAAAGAC
The DNA here is from genome assembly GCF_032017025.1 of Hydrogenoanaerobacterium sp. NCBI lineage: Bacteria > Bacillati > Bacillota > Clostridia > Eubacteriales > Oscillospiraceae > Hydrogenoanaerobacterium > Hydrogenoanaerobacterium sp. Next base: position 117,313 of record NZ_DALZQO010000006.1, on the reverse strand, counting down.
TGTCCTCGGTGCGGTAACGCAGGGTAACAGGATCAATGTTATCAAACAATGCGGTTGGTTCCTGCTCTATATCGATATAATCAGGAAAGACGCCAAGCACCTTTCTGGAGGCGCTGGCGTACCCACCAAACAAATAATAATTATGTTTATGATGCTGCTGTGCAAAAGATTTCGCGATTTCTTGCTGTCTTTCGTCAAGAAACCCTATCATTTTGACACAGCTTTTGGCGTCCGCCGCTTGAAAAGCGTCAGACACCTTAGCTAAAAAATATTTTTCGTCTTCCGACAGATTTGATAGGTTCATAATCAGAAGTAAACTCCGTTGTTTTCAAGTTCGTCAAGCAGGTCACCCATAATGTCGACGTTGTAAGGGGTAATGATGTATGTACTATTTGCAACGCGCTTAATCTGCCCATTGTTGGCGTAGGCAACACCACTTAAAAAGTCAATCAGACGGCGCGAAATATCTTTATTGGTGGATTCAAGGTTAAGTACAACCGTGCGCTTTTCGTTGAGATGATCTGCAACAGAGCTTGCATCCTCAAAACGTTCTGGCTTTACTAAAACTACCTGCAGCTGTGTTGTTGCATGGATGTTAACCACTTTGTTGTTGCGTTTTGGCACATCAGAAGTATAGGCAGGGGCAGCTGACGAAGATTGAGATGCAGATTGATAAGCTTCGTTATTGGGAGCTACATCATACTCATCTTCCTCGTAATCATAGTCATCTTCTGGAAATCCCATGAAGTCTTTGAATTTATCCATCAGTCCCATAGATTCAGTCCTCCTGTTTTTTTCTGGAACCAAACACGGAGGTTCCAACCCGTATAACATTAGCACCGCATTCCACTGCACAAATGTAGTCACCAGACATACCCATAGAAAGAAAATCCATATAGATATTATCTAATTTTTTACGGCTAATGTCAAGAAACTCTTTGTATAAACTGCTAAAATATTGCTTTGATTGTTCGATGTTTTCACAAATAGGCGGGATTGTCATCAATCCGCGTACACGAACGTGCTGTAAATGAGATACATCGATTAACAGCTGCTGCAAATCCTCAATAAGAACTCCGCCTTTGCTTTCTTCTCTTCCAATATTCACCTGAACTAAAATATCCATAACCTTACCTATTTTAGCGCACCGCTTATCAATCTCTGCTGCAAGCTTTATGCTGTCGACCGATTGGATCATGTCGACTTTATCGACGATATGCTTTACTTTGTTCAGCTGCAGATGACCGATGAATTGCACCGAGGCATGCACCTTGTCGTAGCCATCATACTTGGCTACCAGTTCTTGCACTCGGTTTTCACCAATATGCGTGATGCCATACGAAATAGCGCGGTTAATGGTAGTAACATTCTGCATTTTGGTCGCTGCCAGAATGGTAATGTCCTCCAGGCTGCGCCCACTCGCCTCAGCGGCCACGCGCACACGTTCTCGTACCATCTCAATATTCTGCTTTAAAAGGTTATCTTCAATTGACAGGCTTTCCATCTGTCATGTCAGTCCCTTCCACTACAATATCATCAAACAATTGAACTTGCTCTTTGTTTAGAACATCAATATTGCTTAAAACATAGCCGGTGCCCTCATAGATTACATCAATCGTTTTAAAGCGAATCTCACTGCCTGTGTTCACATATACTCCGCGCCGATTATCGACAAAACGTACTGCTTGATCAGGTATTTTCAGCCCGGTATAAACCTGAAAGTTTAGCTCTGCCGAGGGATTGCGCATTCTGGTAAGCTGCGGAGACATATAGTCGCAAGACATGACAACAATAACCTCATCTTCCCCTTCATCAGCGCGAATTGATGTAACGGTTGCAGGTACATCGCCGAAGGACGAAATGCCAAAATCAATGTTCAGTTTTACGCCTTCATATATGTTGACGGCTTCATCCTTAGGGACAGCTACAACAAAATACCATGGCCTTTGGCTGATGACTTTACCTATTTTGGCATTGTCTTGCTCGAACTTCTGCCCCAAGTAACCTTGAAGCTGTTCAACGGTAATCGATTCCAGTGTGTCCAAAGTCAAAACCTGCTCCATACCATCGACATAGCTGGAAAAGTAGCCGACTTGAGTTGCAGTGATAATCTCAGATCTGCTCGAAACTGAATTTTCAAGATTTGATTTTTCACTTTGAAGCTCATTTATCTTATTGGAAAAATCACTGACAACACCCGTTGCAAGTTGCTTTTTGTTTAGATTTGTGATCAGCTCCGATTTTTGAACAGAAATATCAGCCAGTTTGTGAGATTCGTTGCTCTCAATAATCGCATATAGATTTTCGTTGATCTGCTTTGAGATAGCCTCTGAATTCAGATAATAGTTATTGCCAGGGTTTTGAATGCTTTGACGCTTTTTAAGCTCCTCATCCAAATCCTTAATCAGGCGCTTATTGATGACATCTTCTTTGTTTGCGTAGACCTCTGCCACAGGTGTACCATAGGTTACCTTTACGCCGTCATCGTTATAATATGCCACCACACCAGGTGTAGATTGATCGATTATGTTCTCATCACGCACAATCAGCCCTTTTATTCGCTTTGTATCTTGTACGGTATAACTAAGCACAGTTTCTGTTTTGATGGGTGAATAATAATATCGGTAGCCTTGATACCCCACATATAGCAGCAGAAAAAGCGACATCAGCACGGTTAAAATTTTGCCCGATAGGGTTTCCATAGGTTTTCTCCTGTTCTATCTGTATGGGTACGGTTAGTTATCCGTTTCCTCATCCGAGATAGTCATATCAATTGCCCGCGCAGGAATAATGGTTGAAATAGCATGCTTGTAAACAAGGTTTTGTTTATCCTCGCAGTCCAGAATCACCGTAAAACTGTCGAAGCCCTTAACAATGCCTTTGAGCTGAAAACCGTTGGTAAGATAAACGGTAAGCGGTGTTCTTTGTTTTCTCGCCTGATTCAAAAAAATGTCCTGTAGGTTTCCGCTTTTTATCATGGTGAATCTCCTTCCATCATTTCGCGAATCAACTTTGACGCTTTCGCTAAAAGCTGATCAAAATTATCATATTCGTCTACATTCAACCAGTGAATACGCTTGTCCCTCCGAAACCAGGTGAGCTGCCGCTTGGCATACCGGCGAGATTCCAGCTTGACACACTCCGCAGCCTCCTGAAGCGACATCTTGCCGTCCAGATAATCAAAAAACTCTTTATATCCGATTGCCTGTACCGAGGTTTTGGAATATCCTCTTTCGGCCAAGGCGCGAACCTCGTCTAAAAGACCGTGTTGCAGCATTAAATCTACCCGTAAATCAATGCGGTCGTACAGGGTTTGCCGATTGCTGTAGTTCAGCCCCAGCATACAAAGCTCGTAAGGGGACTCTTGCAAGCGCGACAGCCGCTGGTGCTCTGTCATAGTGGTGCTGGTAAGGCGGTAGATTTCTATGCCGCGAATTACCCTGCCCTGGTTGTTCGGGTGGAGTGTTTGCGCCAGCTCGGGATCTATCTCATGTAGCATCTTCCAAAGATACTCATTACCATGCTCTTCGCCCAGTGCCTTTAATTCTGAGCGTAATGCCTCGCTACTTGAGGTTGGTGTAAACTTAATGTTATCAACAAGGCTGCTGACATAAAGCCCTGTACCTCCCGCCAATATCGGTAACTTTCCTCTGGTGGTAATCTCTGTAATCGCGGCTCTTGCGTGCTCTACATATTCTGCTACGCTGAATGTGCTGTCCGGTGTAATCAGGTCGATACAATGGTGCGGAATACCGCATATTTCCTCAGCGGTGGGTTTTGCTGTGCCAATGGTCATATATTGATAAATCTGCATAGAATCAGCAGAAACCACCTCACCGCGAAAGAGCTTTGCAAGCTCTACGGAAAGCTTGGTTTTACCCGATGCGGTCGGCCCGATCACACAGACCAACGGTATTTTTTTGCTGTGCATGTGTTCCTCCGTTATACTCTGCCAAATTGTTTTTCCAGCTCATATCTGGACATGGTGACGCATACCGGCCTGCCATGCGGACAGTGCTGAATGGAAGGGTCTTCCTCCAATAGCTTGATAATGGCAGATAGCTCAAGTTCACCGTTTTTATTCCCGCCTTTTACAGCGGTACGGCAAGCCACCGAGTGGTAGAGATCGTCTAAAAACTCAGGGGTAATGTCGTGCTTATGGCTTTTAAGGTTAGAGCAAAGCTCACTGACTACCACAGATACATCGCTGCTTACTAGCCACATAGGTGCACTGCGCACCAGTACCGAGCCGCCGCCAAAATCTTCTATTTCGAAGCCGCACTGTGCCAGAACATCTTTGTGTTCAATTGCCACAGCATACTCATCGCGTGAAAGCAGCACTGCCTGCGGACTGAGCAGTGTCTGGCTGAACTGATCTGCCTGCTCGGTTTTGATACGGTTGAACAAGATTCGTTCATGCGCCGCATGCTTGTCAATGATGAGAAACTTGTCCTTATTTTCGAGCAAAATGTAGGTGGAGAATATTTCTCCCACCATTCTCGCACTCTCATATTGGCCGGCTTCATCACAGCTTACTGCAACGGCAGTTGAGAGGGATGGAGACTCCGGCGGCTGTGCTGTTAACTTAGCAGGTTCTTTACACTGTGGCTCGCTCGTTGTATGTAAAGGTTTTCGACTTGTCACGTTATTTTCCTGTTCTGGAGGGCTGAACTTGGTTGAATAGTCCGAAAACAAATTGTTGTTATCTCGCATATCCATTGCTTTGTCGGGCTTCTGATCCATTTTAACAGTTACGGAATGCGAAACAGGGCGGTTTGTGGTGTTCTTCCAATTTTTTTCTGCCTGCGACTGCATCATCGCATGATACTGCTGCGCGATCATTCGTTGTTGAATAAATTCCTGCTGAGGGCTGTAATCTATAGGAGCGGGCTTGGGTATTGCCGTGATCTCCGGAGCTTTCAATGCAGCAAGTGCATTTTTCACTCCAAAGTACACCAAATCAAAAATCATCTTTTCGTTTTCAAAGCGCACTTCTATTTTAGCGGGGTGAACGTTTACATCCACCGTATGGGGTTCTATGGTAAGATTTAAAATGCATGCAGGAAATTTGCCAACCATAATCGCACCTTTATACGCTTCTTCAAGGGCTGCGGAACAGGTGCGGCTTTTGACAAAGCGTTTGTTGATAAAAAAGTTCTGCATAGAGCGGTTTGCGCGGCTGTGTTCTGTTTTGGATACCAGCCCGTCAATTGAAAGTGCTCCGTTTTTGTAGTGAAGCTCCGTAAGCCCTTTGGCAAACTCTCTGCCGAATACGGCATAAACCGCCGAAAGCAGCTTGCAGTCGCCGGGAGTGTTCAGCTTGAGCTCACCGTCTTTGATAAGCTTAAACGATATTTCAGGGTAAGATACCGCGATTTTATCTAAAACCCCGGCCACCGCATTTGCTTCTGAACTATCTTTTTTAATAAACTTAAGTCGTGCAGGGGTGTTATAGAACAAATCACGAATGATAATGGTTGTTCCCTTTGGGCAGCCTGCTGGGCTGTTTTCTCGCTCTACAGAGCCTTCAATCACATAGCGAGTGCCCTCCAGCTCCTCTTCGCGGCGTGTGAGCAGCTCTACTTTGGCAACCGCCGCAATAGAAGCAAGAGCCTCGCCGCGAAAGCCCATCGTCACAATTCCGTCAAGGTCATCCGCAGTGCAAATTTTACTTGTTGCATGACTTAAAAACGCATTTTTTACGTCATCGCGGTAAATTCCACTACCGTTGTCGGTGACACGGATAAACGTCATGCCACCGTTTTTAATTTCAACCGTTATGGCTGTGGCACCTGCGTCAATCGCATTCTCCACAACCTCTTTTACGATAGACGCGGGACGCTCAACGACTTCGCCCGCCGCAATTAGCTCAGCGATATGCCGCTCCAGCAGATTAATAACTCCCATTGTCCCGCACCTCCTTCGTTACTAGGATAACATGTTTTTCAGTTGATATAAAGCGTTTAAGGCCTCAATTGGCGTTAAGGTGTTCAGATCGATTGCTTTTAGCTTTTCAATTACAGGGCTGTCGGTAATCGAAAGCAGAGAAATTTGCCCGCTGTCGTACTGATCCAAATTCTGTTTTGGCCGTTTGGCGGCTGATGAAACAGAGTTGCCGCTTTCAAGGGCTATTAAAATTTCATGTGCTCTTGTAATAATCGCATCAGGAATACCAGCCAGCTTTGATACCTCGATACCGTAGCTGTCGTCTGCACCGCCGCGCACAATTCTGCGCAAAAATGTAATGTCATCGCCGCGTTTTTTTACCGCAATATTGTAATTCTTCACCGCTTCCAACTCATCCTCCAGCTCTGTCAGCTCATGATAATGGGTTGCGAACAGTGTTTTTGCACCAACCTTTTTCTTATCTGCGATAAACTCGATGACAGCGCGGGCAATGCTCATGCCATCAAAGGTAGAGGTTCCCCTGCCGATTTCATCGAGAATGAGCAGACTTTTGTTTGTGGCGCCTTTGAGTATCTGTGCCACCTCGTTCATTTCCACCATAAAGGTAGACTGCCCTGAAGCAAGGTCATCCGAGGCGCCGACGCGAGTAAAGATACCGTCTACAATGCCGATTTTTGCTGCAGATGCAGGGACAAAGCAACCGATTTGTGCCATGAGTACAATGAGTGCCACCTGGCGCATATAGGTGGATTTACCCGCCATATTCGGGCCTGTGATAATGTTGATCTGGTTATCAGTGCCATTGAGGAAGCAATCGTTTGCGACAAACGGTGCACCCGAAAGCAAGGCCTCCACCACTGGGTGCCTGCCATCCTTAATGTGCAGTTCGTCCGAAACGGTAATATCGGGGCGATTGTACCCGTACAGCATTGAAGCTTCGGCAAACGAGGCGTATACGTCAAGGCGTGCAATGGCATTAGCCGTAGCCTGTACGCGGTGCAGTTGAGAGGCAACAGTAACACGAACTTCTTCGAAAAGCTGCTGCTCCAACCGAACAATTTTTTCATTTGCACCCAGTATTTTCTCCTCGAGAATCTTTAACTCCTCAGTAATAAAACGCTCGCTGTTGGCAAGTGTTTGTTTTCTGATATAACGATCGGGCACATTCTCGGAGTTGGAGCGGGTAATCTCTATGTAGTAGCCGAAAACACGGTTATAGCCAATTTTCAACTTGGAGATGCCGGTTTTTTCACGTTCTTCTGCTTCAATTTTAGCTAGGTATTCTTTGGTGTTAAATACAATGTCGCGAAGCCCGTCAAGCTGTTCGTTGTAACCTTTTTCAATTACCTCGCCATCTTTAATTGTAATGGGCGGTTCTTCCTTGATGGCTCTGTGAATAAGGTCGTTAATATCGTTGAGCAGGTCAATACCTTCATATACCTGCGTTAAATAAGCCGATTTGAATTCTCTGATAGACTCTTTTAACTCGGGAAGCTTGGTTGCGGTATATTCCAGCGATTTTAAATCGCGCGGGGTACAGTTGCCGAATACCACCTTAGTCATCAGGCGCTCCATATCAAAAATACCAGCAAGCATTGTAATAATCTCGCTGCGCTGAATGCTGTTTTGATACAATTCATCCACCGCGTTCAGACGTTTGTTGATGGCGGTGGGGTTGATGAGCGGCTGTTCAAGATAAGTACGCAGCAAACGCTTACCCATAGCTGTTTTCGTTTTATCCAACACCCACAGAAGCGAGCCCCTTTTTTCACCGGAACGCATGGTTTCGGTAAGCTCCAAGTTTCTGCGGGCAATGATATCCAAATTCATATATTGTTTGTCGTTGTAATAGTCAATGGAGAGCAGACGCTCTAAGCCTGTTTTTTGGGTATCTCCAAGGTAACGCAGCAGCATTGCCACCGCATTTACACAATAAGGCTTGTCCTCAAGTGAGAGCTCGGAAAGTGTCTTTCGTTTAAAGTGTCCGAGAATAATCCCCTGTGCCGTGGCAATGATCTGCTCATCGTCATCGGTGAGATTCGCAGAGCAACCCAATTTGTTTTTAATAAAGGCTGTTACCTGCTTGTAGTCAAGAAAGCTTTGATTAAAAATGACCTCAATGGGGGAAAAACGCCCCAATTCGTTCATTAGCTTTTGCTGGGCGTCGCGCCCTATGTACTCGGTGGCGTTGATTTCTCCCGTCGAAATATCGGTAAAGCACGCGCCAAACCCCTTGGTATCGCAAAAAATGCTTGCAATAAAGTTATTGGTGCCTTCATCAAGCATACTGGTTTCCACAATAGTACCCGGGGTAATAACGCGGATAACATCGCGCTGTACCAGCCCTTTTGCCAGTGCAGGGTCTTCCATTTGCTCGCAGATGGCCACCTTATAGCCTTTTTTAATAAGCCTGGCTATGTATGCTTCGGCGCTGTGGTAAGGAACGCCGCACATAGGCGCACGTTCCTCCTGCCCGCAGTCCCGGCCTGTAAGCGTTAACTCCAGTTCCTTTGAAGCGAGCAGAGCGTCGTCAAAAAACATCTCATAAAAATCGCCCAGACGGAAAAACAGGATGTGATCCTGGTGCCTATTCTTGATGTCGTTATATTGCTCCATCATTGGTGAAAGCTTTCCCACTGTATTTCCTCCCGGCTATTTTATCTTATAACATTTTATTAGTGGCAACCGCCGCATGAACCGCAGCTGCCGCTGCACCCTTCAGATGCTTCCTCAACCGTAAACGGGTCTTCGCCGTTAACACTTGCGGTAAGAATTTGATTGATAAAGCTCATCATGCTGTCCACTGCTTTTTTGGTCGCATTGAATTCGATCATGGTTGGGTTTTTCATTACAGTATCGTAAAGCTCTTTGAGTTCTTTATCGAGAGCCTCAAGCTTTTCCTGATCAGGGTCTTGTGAGCTGACCGCATTGCTCATATCCATTCTCTTAAGATTAAATTTACCAATGAGATCCTGGAGCTCGGTATCGTTGTCTGCTTTGTCTTTTGCAGCGGTGAACAGCTTGTAGCCGTCATCCTCCTGAATTGCTTTGCCGAGTTCTCTTGTTAATTGAATAACATCCATATTAGTTTCCTTTCTGCCGCGCGTAATTTATAAGTTTTATTTATTTGATTCCGGTCTTGTCTCGCGCGGTGGCAAGAACGGTTGTTTGCGACCTTTATTCATCTACAATTTCGCCAAGCACAGCCCAACTGAGTGCTTTTGTAATATGCACCTTCACAAATTTGCCAATATGCCCATCATCTGCTTTAAAATCGACCACCGCGTTGCTGTCGGTACGCCCTGTGAGGTACCCTTCGCCAGATTTCGCATGCCCGTCGGCGAGCACCCGCAGGGTTTTGCCCACAAGCGCCGCATTGTGGCGGCTGCCGACTTCAGTTTGTGCTGCTTGCAGTTCGCGAAACCAAAGGGACTTTTCTTTTTCAGGCACTGGGTCGTCCATCCCTGCTGCTTTTGTTCCCTCTCGCTTCGAATAGATGAAAGTAAACAGTGCGTCATATTCCACCTCTTTGATCAGTTTAATTGTTTGCAGCAGGTCATCGTGTGTTTCAGATGGAAAGCCTACAATAATATCACTGGTAAAGGTCACATCTGGCATCTTCGCACGTGCATAGCGTACTAGGTCGAGATACTGATCGCGGGTATAGTGGCGGTTCATCAGCTTTAGGATGCGATCGCTGCCACTTTGTACCGGCAAATGAATATGCCTGCATACCTTGTCACACTGCGAAATCGTATCGAGTAGTTCATGCGTGCAATCCTTAGGATGGCTCGTCATAAACCGAACACGAAAATCTCCCTCTATCTCGTTTATCATGCGCAAAAGCTTTGAAAAAGATACATCGCCATCCAAACCCTTGCCATAGGAATTCACATTTTGACCCAGCAGAGTAATTTCTTTGTAGCCTTGTGCAACTAACTCCCGCGCTTCTGCAACAATCTTTTCGGGGCGGCGGCTGTGCTCTCTGCCACGTACATACGGCACAATGCAGTAGGTGCAAAAGTTGTCGCAGCCATACATAATCTGAATCCATGCCTTGTAGCTACCATCACGGCGTATGGGCAGCCCCTCTGCAATGACATTCTCGCTGTCGTCTATCTGGAACACACGCTGCTTTTGCGTGAGTGCCTGAAAAAGAATTTGCGGAAATTTATGCATTGCATGGGTGCCAAATACAATATCGACATGAGGATAGCTTTTTTTAATTTTTGCCGCCACTTGTTCCTGCTGCATCATACAACCGCACAACCCAATAATCATATCCTTACGGCTGCGTTTGTTGTGCTGCAGTTCGCCAACATTGCCAAACACTCTATCCTCTGCACCTTTGCGAATAGCACAGGTGTTGTAAAGGATGAAATCGGCGGAGTCGGTGGAATCGGTAAAGCCATACCCCATTTCGGCAAGCATGCCCTTAATGCGCTCACCATCGCTGACGTTAGCCTGGCAGCCAAAAGAGTGCACATGCGCCAGAGGCGGGTGCACATAACGGTGCTGTAAAATTTCTTTTACCTTTGCCATATATTCATATTGACAGTGTAATTCCTCTGCTGTCATCTCAACGTGTTTCTGACTTGACAAAATATATCCTCCAATGAAAAGATGTATCAATAAATTATAGCATTTTTTGCACAATTGTTCAAGAACTTGTCAATTAAAAAGGCTTATCGCAGAAATGAATCTACGATAAGCCTTTGGCTATTAAAGTGTTTTTGCAAACTCGCGGCCAAGCTCGGTTGCTTTTTCAAGATCTGCTTCAGAAGGTACAAACTGAAATCTGAATCCGTCTCCAAATACATTCAGCTTTAACCCTTGCATTCTTGCAATAATATTGGGGACACCTTCTCCGCTCCATCCATAAGAACCAAACGCAAGAGCAGGTTTCTTTTTGTTGTTAATTGCATCAACATGGCTGAGCAAATTCCACACAGGGGCAACTGCATCGGCATTGATGGTGGGTGTACCGATTGCAAAGGCGTCCGAAGCGTTTAGTGCAGCCTGCAAATCGGACATGTTATGGTTATTGATATCGTAAACAGTAACGTTTGCATCCGGAATAACCTCGTCGATGCCCGCCTTGATTGCCTTTGCGACTAGCCCGGTATTACCGTATGCAGAACAATAGAAAATCGGCACAGTTTTCACTGCATTTTTATGCGGCTGGCTCCATTCGTTGTACATTTTTCTGGTGTATTCCAAGCGGCCACCTTTGGTAAGGATAGGGCCATGGCTGTTGCAAACATACTCAATATCGAGATCTCTAATCTTATTTAAGCCATTCTGTACATAGGTTGGGAAAGGACCAAAGATTCCGGTATAATAATACTGAAAAGCATCCTCATACTTCTCAGGATATGCAATGTTATAGTCAAAATCATGCGGCTCACAGTAATGGCAGCCGAGGAAATCGCAGGAAAACAGAGTTTTTTCCTCTTCACACCAAGTAAACATAGAATCGGGCCAATGTAGAAATGGTGCGGAAATAAATTTAAGTTTTTTGTCGCCAAGGTCAATCATGTCGCCGTCTTTTGCAACACGCGCTTTAAAATCTGGTAGATTTGTAATTTTTTTCAGATAGATAGAACCCGCCTGCGACGCCACAATCTCCGCATTGGGGCAATGTTTTGCAAGCTTTGCAAGAACACCCGAATGATCCGGCTCGCAATGGTTGAGAATAATGTAATCTATCGATGCAGGATCGCAAACCTCCTCAATATTTTCCAGGTACTGCTTCCAGTAGGTAAGGTGGCAGGTATCGATTAGCGCTGTTTTTTCGCTGCCTTTCACTATATAAGAGTTATAGGTGGTGCCGTAATCGGTGGTCATGACGACATCAAAAATTCTCATAATTGGGTTAAGAATACCAACAGAATAGATGCTATCGGTAATTTTTCTGGATGACATATAGGATTACCTCCGTACTGTTAAACTTCGTTTAGGCGCTGACAAATTGCGCTAGGCGAAGCTTGCTGCTTCGCCTGACACAATTTCTCGGCGTCTGATGTACTGCGCAAAAATATTGAGGGGCATTTTGCCCCTCAATAAAAAACTTAAGCTTTTTCAAACATGTCTTTGCCAACGCCGCAAAGTGGGCATACCCAGCTGTCGGGAACATCTTCCCATTTTGTACCTGGAGCAACGCCATTATCCGGATCGCCTTCCGCTTCATCATAGATGTGACCGCAAATTGAGCAAACATATTTTTCCATTGAGATGTACCTCCTGTTAAATTTAATAATAATATGTCAATATTATACCACATAGGTGTAATATTTGTAAATATAAAATTGAGAACAGTTCTTACTTTTTTTATCTTACTTATAATAATACTAAAATTTATTTGTTTTGCAATAGTTTTTTCAAATATTTACCGGTATAAGATTTTTCGCATTTTATAATCTCCTCCGGGGTACCGGTAAAAATAACTTCGCCGCCCTTATCTCCGCCATCGGGGCCGAGGTCAATAAGATAATCTGCCGTTTTTATCATGTCCAGATTATGTTCAATTAATACAATTGAGTTTCCAGTATCGACCAGCTTTTGCAACACTTCTATCAGCTTGTGAACATCTGCAGTGTGCAAACCGGTTGTAGGCTCATCAAGAATATAAATCGTTTTGCCTGTAGGGCGTTTGGATAGCTCTGTTGCCAGTTTTATCCTCTGCGCCTCACCGCCTGAAAGCGTTGTAGCCGGCTGACCGATTTTGATGTAGCCGAGACCAACATCATAAAGAGTTTGCAGTTTGCGCTTAATCTTTGGCAGATTATCAAAGAACAGCAAGCCCTCTTCCACCGTCATCTCTAAAACATCGTAAATGGATTTATCCTTATATTTGACCTCTAGCGTCTCACGGTTGTAACGTTTACCCTTACAGACCTCACAGGGTACAAAAACATCAGGCAAAAAGTGCATTTCAATTTGGATGATTCCATCGCCTTCACATGCCTCGCACCGGCCGCCTTTTACATTAAAAGAGAAACGCCCCGAATTATAGCCGCGCATTTTTGCCGCATTGGTAGATGCAAACAAATCGCGGATATCAGTAAACACGCCGGTATAGGTTGCGGGATTAGAGCGCGGTGTTCTTCCAATGGGCGACTGATTGATGTCGATAACCTTGTCGAGGTTTTCGAGCCCCAGAAGATCATCATGTTTGCCCGCACGGATACGTGAACCGTTCAGCGTGGCAGCCAGCTTTTTGTAGAGTATTTCATTGACCAAAGAGCTTTTTCCCGAACCGGAAACACCTGTTACCACTGTAAAGGCACCCAGTGGGATTTTTACATCAACCCTTTTAAGGTTGTTTTCGGTTGCACCAATAATTTCAATCCAGCTTCCGTTGCCTTTGCGACGTACCTCGGGCACAGGAATTTTCTTACGTCCGCTTAAATACTGTCCCGTCAGCGATGCCGGACACGCTTCAACATCTTTCAGAGTACCTGCACAAACAACCTCACCGCCATGTACCCCAGCACCCGGGCCAATATCAACAATATAATCCGAGTTGCGCATCGTATCCTCATCATGCTCGACGACAATCAGAGTATTTCCGAGATCCCTCAGGCGTTTGAGCGTTGCAATCAGTTTATCGTTGTCCTTCTGGTGCAGACCAATGCTGGGTTCGTCCAAAATGTACAACACCCCCATTAGTGAAGAACCGATTTGCGTGGCGAGACGAATGCGCTGGCTTTCGCCGCCCGATAGAGTGCCGGCGGAACGTGATAACGTTAAGTATTCCAACCCCACACTTTGCAAAAAGCCGAGACGCTCTCGAATTTCTTTGATAATTTGAGACGCGATCATCTGCTCGCGGTCAGTTAGTTGAAGCGTGTTTAGAAAATCAAGTGCTTTCGCCACCGACATTTTACAAAAGTCGCTGATATTCGTCCCACCAATCAATACGGAAAGGTAAACGTCCTTTAAACGGTCACCGTGGCAGTCGGGGCAACACTCAGAGCCCATGTAAACAGTGAGTTCCGCCTTCATCCATTCGCTGCTGGTAACACGAAAACGGCGCTCAAGATTGTTGATAACACCTTCAAAATCGGTAGTATACTCTCCTTGCATCGAGCCTGCGTCACGGTAAATCGTGAATTTTTCTCCATTTGTACCGTAAAGCAATAAGTCTTTACAGTGCTGTGGTAGGTCTTTGAAAGGAATATCAAGCGAGAAGCCGTAATGTTTGGCAAGGCCCTCATAATAGCTTTGTGCCATACCACCCTCGGCATAGTACCAGCCGCTTGCTTTGATCGCGCCTTCTCGAACAGATAACTTTTTGTTTGGCACCACGAGGTCGGGGTCGACCTTCATAAACGTACCGAGGCCGGTGCATTTTTCACAGGCACCCTGCGGATTGTTAAACGAAAACATGCGCGGTGCAAGTTCTTCAATGCTTATATTGTGCTCTGGGCAGGCGTAGTTCTGCGAAAACATAATCTCGTCGCCGTCAATTACATCAACAATCGCAAGCCCGCCCGAAAGCCCTACCGCTGTTTCCAGCGAATCGGAAAGACGCGATTTAATATCAGACCTAACAACAAGCCTGTCCACTACAATTTCAATGGAATGCTTTTTGTTCTTCTCTAGTTTTATTTCTTCGGTGAGGTCGTAGATATTTCCATCCACGCGTACCCTTGCGTATCCGGAGCGTTTCGCAGCTTCAAATTCTTTGACGTGCTCGCCTTTGCGCCCGCGCACAACCGGTGCAAGAATCTGTATTTTAGTGCTCTCGGGCAGGGAGAGAATTTGATCGACCATTTGATCGACCGTTTGCTGCTGAATAGGTCTGCCACAGATAGGACAGTGCGGAACTCCAATGCGTGCATACAACAAACGCAGGTAATCGTAAATTTCGGTAACCGTACCTACGGTGGAACGCGGGTTTTTTGAGGTGGTCTTTTGATCTATCGAAATTGCAGGAGACAATCCTTCGATAGAATCCACATCCGGCTTTTCCATCTGCCCTAGGAACTGGCGAGCATAACTCGACAGGCTCTCAACATAGCGGCGTTGGCCGTCAGCGTAGATAGTATCAAAAGCCAGCGAGCTTTTTCCAGAACCCGAAAGCCCTGTAAAGACTACAAGCTTGTCACGCGGAATCTCTAAGTCTATATTCTTGAGGTTGTTTTCACGTGCCCCTTTTATAATAAGTTTATCGTTAATTGGCAAAATATCTTCCTCCAGACCGTGCATTTCATTAAATTGCAGATAATCTTTTGTTGTCACCTGTATTTATTTTAAAAGCGCATAGATACAGGAATCGAAAAACTCTCCGTTTTTATATACACTCTTCTTTAAGACTCCCTCCAACTGAAAGCCCGCATGCTCCAGCGCCTTACAAGAACCGATATTATATGTGTAGGGCTCTGCAAAGATTCGAACTACATCATAATTGTCAAAGGTAAATGCGCAGATTTTTCGGATAGCGCTACTCATAACGCTTTTTCCCCAAAAGGGTTCTGCTAACCAGTAACCAAGCTCTGCGCTTTTACAGTAAACATCGTCCTTTAAAAAAACACCGATGCTTCCCACAGCTTCTCCATCTATCACAATCGCACGAGTGCATTGCCGTTCTTCATTATTTTCTGCGCAGAAACTCACATAGCTTTTTGCATCTTCTAAAGTATAGGGATAGGGAAATGAATTGCGGAGGTTATCGGCAATCTTTTTGTTGTTCGCATGTTTTAAAACACTTTCTGCATCATTTTTGTCCCACTGCCGCAGTATGAATTCCATCACACTTCCCTCTTGTTCTGTAATTTTATATTTTTTGCTGCTCTTTTAGCTTTTTAATTTTATCGCGCAAATAAGCGGCATGCTCAAACTCCAATATCTTAGCAGAGTTTTTCATCTCAGCAGTAAGCTTTGCAATCAGCGCTTCACGTTCTTTAAAGCTCAACCGCTTCGTTGATTTCATTTTGTTGTTCGTTGTATCCTTCGAAGAAATCTCCAGTATATCCCGTACCTCTTTGACGATCGTCTGCGGTGTAATGCCATGCGCAGCGTTGTACTCCATTTGCAGCTTACGACGTCGCTCTGTTTCAGTAATTGCCCGTTCCATCGAATTTGTAACAGAATCGGCATACATGATAACCATACCCTCAGAATTTCGCGCGGCACGCCCGATTGTCTGAATCAGAGACGTCTCGGAACGAAGAAAACCTTCTTTATCCGCATCAAGAATGGCGACAAGCGATACCTCGGGGATATCGAGACCCTCTCTCAGCAGGTTGATTCCCACCAGCACATCGAATTCACCAAGGCGCAGATCGCGGATGATCTCCATGCGCTCAATCGTATCGATGTCATGATGCATGTAACGAATTTTAATGCCCATACCTTCAAAATAGGTAGTCAAATCTTCGGCCATCTTCTTTGTAAGGGTAGTAACCAGTATGCGTTCTTTTTTTTCAATGCGCATATTGATTTCGGAGAGAAGATCATCAATTTGCCCCTCGACGGGTTTTACTACAATTTCCGGGTCAATAAGCCCTGTGGGGCGAATGATTTGCTCCACCGTTTGAACACAATGTTCTTTCTCAAACGGGCCCGGGGTAGCACTGACATAGATTGCTTGATTGATTTTTCCATGAAACTCATCGAAATTGAGTGGACGGTTGTCATAGGCTGATGGTAGACGAAAACCATAGTCAATCAAATTTGTTTTCCGCGCATAGTCGCCGCCAAACATACCGCGCACCTGCGGCAGTGTAACATGAGATTCATCTACAAAAAGCAGAAAATCATCTGGAAAATAATCAATCAGTGTAGTAGGCATACTGCCCGGAGCCCTGCCGGAAAGTACACGCGAATAGTTTTCAATGCCTTTGCAAAAACCGATTTCATTGAGCATTTCAATATCATAATTGGTGCGTTCTGCTATACGCTGCGCTTCAATGAGTTTGCCATTCTCATTAAAATAGCGAACACGCTCGTCACACTCGGACTGTATTTCGTGAATGGACTTTTCCATACGTTCACGCGGGATAATATAATGGCTGGCGGGATAGATAACGGCACTTTTCACGTTGGTTTTTACCTCACCGGTAAGTGTGTTGATTTCACTAATGCGCTCAATTTCATCGCCAAAAAACTCCACACGTATTGCAGTGTCACCCGAATAGGTTGGAAATATCTCAACCACATCGCCCCGTACACGAAACTTATTTCGGATAAAATTGATGTCGTTGCGCTCGTATTGGATTTCAACCAGTTTGGAAATCAGCTCGTCACGATCCTTCTTTTGCCCTAAACGCAGAGAAATCACCATGTTTTTGTAATCGATGGGGTCGCCCAAGCTATAGATGCAGGATACGCTGGAGACCACAATCACATCTCGTCGCTCGCCGAGAGCTGCGGTTGCAGAGTGACGCAAGCGCTCAATCTCATCATTGATCGCGCTGTCTTTTTCAATATAGGTATCGGTACCCGCAATATAAGCCTCAGGCTGATAATAGTCGTAATAGCTTACAAAATACTCTACCGCATTATTGGGGAAAAATTCTTTAAACTCGCTGCACAGCTGCGCAGCAAGTGTTTTATTGTGGGCAAGAATCAGAGTAGGCTTATTTACCCGAGCAATCACATTCGCCATTGTAAAGGTTTTACCGGAGCCCGTAACGCCAAGCAGCGATTGTTCATGCGCCCCTGCATGGATTCCCGCTACCAGTTTATCAATTGCTTGAGGCTGGTCACCTGTGGGACTATAAGGAGATACCAACTCGAATTTATCAGGCAACATTTTTGCCTCCTTTAGATGATTGTTTTTTCTATATAATGTTACCACATTCGACCAACTTGTCAATGCTTCTCACCGCTTTAAAGCTTCCTGCAACTCTACTAAATGATAGCATGTCCAACAAATATTTCTTTATATCATATTTCGCTATAGAACAAATGTTCTATAGGCTTTATTATACTACTTTAGAGGCCTAGAGTCAAGCAGTGCTTTATACGATCCGGCTTAGCTGTAACAAGGCAAAAAGCATGCAGCAAAAGCTGCATGCTTTTTGCAAGGGATTCGTTGAAAAACCTTACATCTGTATCTATCATCAATACCGGTCAGCGGCTTTCAAGCATCATCAAATATGCATCCCGCACGTTAGGGGCTGGCAGACCCTGTAACGTTTGATAAAGCTTGCTGCAGGATGCCAGGGTTATATATCAATCAAGACAAAGCATAAAAATAGCTGTACCTAAAAAGGTACAGCTTAAAAGGCTATAAAAAACTAAGCCCATAAACCCACACCTTCTTAGTGACGAAGAAGTATTCGTGTGAGGTACGTAGGCAGGTATTCTGACTCAAACATCAAGCGCGATTTTCGCCTTCCCAGAAAAACATCCAGTGGCAAATGAAAATCGCTACGTTTACACAGCAACGGCCTTGTGTGGGATTTGCACCCAACTTCCCTTTTAAGTGTTTCGATTAAGAAGCACACCTATGCACCGCAATATTTACTTGTTAAGCTAATTATAGATTTTTGAGTTAGGATTGTCAATATCTCAGATTAGGTTTTAATTATTTTTGAGACTGCCAATCCGCAGGATAGACAAAATAAACAAACCGTGCGTAATCTGGTGTTTGGAAATGAATATGACTGCCTTTGGGGATATAAAGGATATCACCTTTTTTACCTGAAATTACATTACCATCAATCTCAATTTCGAGATTGCCTTCGATTACATAATCGAATTCGTCGTAACTTAGCGTCCAGTCGAAGCTGGTATGATCCAGTTCCATAATACCGGCACCCATGCGGGGAGCCTCTTCCAGAGTGACAATGTCCTTCAGTGAGACCCCCTCTTGTTCAAATGGTTCCGTTTTTACGGTCTCTGTCTTCACCACCAGCACGCCGCTCTTATCAACATGCTTCTCAAAAGAAGCCTTGTTTCCCTGAGTTTCGAGCAATACCTTTTCGACAATCTCACGAATCAATTGTTCACTTACATTCATTATTTTTCCTCCGATGAATCTCCGCTTTCAATTTTGGAGAGCAGTTTTGGTGAAAGAATATTGGCGAGAATGAGGGCGGTGATACCGGCTACCAGCTTACCAACAATAACTGGGAAAATCATTTCTTTGTTGACACCTGCGGTGAAACCGAGGTGATCACCAAATACAAACGCTGCCGATACTGCAAAAGCCACGTTAAGAACTTTGCCTTTCGGGTTCATATCGCCAAGGATATTGAACATTGCAATATTGTTGGCAAGGTTTGCAATCAAGCCGGCAGAGCCAACCTCATCCATGCCAAGGCTCTTGCCAACCTTCATCAAAGGCTTCTTAAAGGCTTTCTTAATCCACTCAACCATCGGGAATGCACCAATAAGAACGATTGCAATTGTGCCGACAACAATGATACCGTCAATTAACGGGATGTTGCCGCCGCCTTCCGGCTCCTCAACCATCATGTTGAATAGCGGGAAGTGGATACCGGTCTGAAATTGGAATACAGCCAGTGCGGTGCCAATGGTGATAATGATGGTAACAGCATTGCCAAAATGGTTAAATCCGCGCATCATTGATCCGGGTTTAAACCAAAGGCCGATTGCGATTAGACCAGCAATGATGATAACCGGAATCAAGTTAACGATAATGGTTACAAAATCAATCTTATACGGGGTCATATTCATCACCAGACCACCGACGATGCAGCCGATTGGAATTGTAATCAAACCCGCAAGTGTACCTGCTGCCAAATAAGGGCGATCTTTGGTAGCGATAATACCCAACGCAACAGGAATTGTAAATACGATGGTCGGGCCCATCATGGTACCGAGGATTAAACCGGCAAAGTTACCGATGGTTTCTGTTTCAGCAAGCTGCATTGCAAGCGGATAACCACCCATGTCACAGGCCAGAAGAGTGGTAGCAAACATAGCCGGGTCAGCACCGAACAGCCCATAGATTGGAGCGATGATGGGTTGCAGCAGTACACGGAGCACAGGAGCCATAGCCACAACGCCAACCATTGCGATGGCCAGAGGCCCCATTGCATTAAAGCCTTCGTCAAATGCCGCACCATAACCCAATTTGTTACCACGAATTTTATCAATAGCACCAACAACCATGAAAATCATCATAATTGTCATAATGACCGAGTTAATGGACAGGTTGGAAATATACCCCTGTATGCTTTCTGTAAAAACGGAAATATCGGTTATTCTTTCTACCAGTTCTTGAAACATATAGATTCTCCTTCAATAAATTAATTTTTGAATGAGTGTCTGTGCGTTATTTGCGCTACAAAAGTGTTTCAAACAGTTTAGGAGACGGCCTTGGAATGACCGTAGTGCCCACCAAAAGCTCGATGCCCTTTTCCGCTGCAGCGACAGAAGCACGAACAGCTCCGACATCGCCAGTCAGAACAACTACGCCTTTTCCACCAATTGCATAACCAATCTTTACTTCGATGAGGGTGACATTAGCTGCTTTCGCCGCGACGTCCGCCGCCCGAATCGCCGATGCAATGGAGTAAAACTCCAGCACGCCGACTGCGCCGGGCTTTTCTACCTGGTTGGTCATACTGATGGCGGGGATTAACTGGGGGTGGATATTCGGGATGAGCAACGTATCAACTACGCATTCACCTCCGCGTTTTTTGCCTTCCTCCATAGATGCCGTCACATCACCGGTATAACCTGCAATAAGAACAATATACTTCCCCGGGCACACAGTAGATGCCCGCAGAATTTCAACCTGCGCCGCTTTCACCATAAAATCGGTGATTTCAATACCTCTGGCAATGCTTGAAAGCTCAATCATGCCAATCGCATTTGCCATGCTATGATTCCTCCTCGCTTTGACCGATTACAGCACAAGCTGCGTCTTGCCGCAAAATCATACCGTCAATGCTGGCATGGATGTTAGCCGATAGAGCGCCGTCTACCGCTGCCGCCAGCAATTCACCCTTCTGTACGCGGTCGCCTACTTGTTTTACGGGAAGAGCCGGCTTGCCAATATGCTGCTGAAAAGGAATCTTTACCGTTTTAGGTGACAGCATAAAGCATTCTTTTGCATGAGAATCGTAATATTTTGCCAAGCCAAGCCTTGCCGTCAGCCGCCCTGTGGGGGTACGTTTGATATCAATCTCCTCACGGGCAACAGGATTTAGATTGCGTTCTACCTGTATTCTGCGCTCTCTGAGACGCGCTTTAAAATATCCGTTTACCTTTTTGGGTGAAAGCCCCATTGGGCAGGCAAACATTTCACAAATACCGCAATCACAGCAGTTTACGGCATCGCCGAAAGCTTGTTCAAATTGCGTGTCATCGGTAAGCAGTGGCTCGCGGTACAGATTGCGCATTACCAGGTGGGGACGGATACGATGGCCGATCAGATACCTTGGACATAAGTCGGTGCACATTCTGCACTGAATACAGGCACTTCTTGTCTGAGCACGGATAGTGCTCATCGGAAGTACATCGTGTTTAACCAAATAGTGATCCATCGGCAATACTATGACATTTCCGGTGGTCTTTGTAACAACCAAAGAGTCAATCTCCTGTTTGTTGTTATATACCTTGCCCATCATTGGCCCGCCTAGAATAACAGCGTAGCTCGAAAGCGTTGGTTTGGCTTTTTCAATGCATTCAACCACAGAGGTTCCGATTGGCACCTTGAGCATTACGGGCTGCTGCACTTCGCCTACCACAGAAAGATATTTATCTGTGACCGGAATTCCTTCCAGTGCATCGTAAATATCTAGCAGTGTACCCACATTGTTTACAACAGCACCCACTTGAATCGGAATACCGCGTTCCGGTACCGACTTGCCGCATATCATATGTACCATAGTCTGCTCATCACCCGCAGGATAGAACGTGGGCATCTCAAAAATTTCTATTATTGAACCGGATTTATCAACTGCTGCTTGCAATGCTGCAATTTCAGCCTGATATTTGCCTTTAAGCGCAATCACTTTACGTTGTGCGCCAAGATGTTCCGCTACCAGATTAACTGCCGCAATCAGCTTGTCCGCAAAAGTACGGCACAGGTATTTATCCGTTTCAATGAGTGGCTCGCATTCTGCCGCGTTAATGATGAAGCAATCGGCTTTCGTATCTAGCTTTACATGGGTTGGAAAGCCCGCTCCGCCTGCACCCACAATTCCAGATGCCCTTACCGCTTCAATTAAATTCATGGTTCTTCACCGCCCTTTTCAAGGCATTCTAAAATAAGATTCAGTCTAAAGCACTCGTGTCAATTTCCTTATCGTCTACAATTCCTACAACCGTGGCATCCACAGGAGTATGCATATCGCCCGCCGCGCTGCGAGCGGAGCTACCACTGACTACGAGCACTGTTTCACCAACGCCTGCGCCAATGATATCCGCCGCAACATACGGGCTGCGCCATTCCTTTTCGTCCAATATGTTAATGGGCTTTACAATGAGGAGCTTTAGCCCAGACAGGCGTTCCTCCTTGCGGGTCGCCCATATCGTCCCTATGACCTTAGCAATTTGCATTTCGTTACCCCCGTCTTATGGCTTTTTTGCTTTACTCACGTACAATTGCAATGCCGCGCTCGTGGGCATAATCCCGAGCAAGGTCTGTTAAAATACTTTTTGTACCTATCTGTAAAAGGGTAATTCCGCCTGCATGTGCAGCGGTGAGATCTTTTTCGGTTATCACTTTTTTCTTCAGTTGTAGCTGTTTTTCCTTTTTCGCCTCTTTCTTGCAGGCTAAACAGCCAGGCTCAAGTGTACAACCTGTATTTTCCAGAATGGCATCCTCGATCCTACTATTGTCACAGAAAATTACGCCCGAGTCCTCCAAAAGCTTAACCTTTTGAAGCATCATGTTATAGTACACAGCGGGTGCAGTTCCGCTGTAATCAAACAACTCCACCTCATTGCGTATTACATATATTTTTTTACCGGCGAGGATTGCCTGAACAATTAAAGCTACATAAGGTATGTCACACATGCCGGCGGCAACTCTGGAAAGTGCTGAATTGTTAAGATGATAAACCAGAAGCGCTTCATAATCGTTGACATCACAGTCATAATTCTTCAGCAGTGCACAGTCTATCGCAAATTTTTCAGCAAGGCGGCTGCTTTCCAACGTTTCATAGCAGCAAGCTCCATGTTCCTGTGTTAAAACCAGCAGTCTAGGGCGGGGTGTTTTGACCGACTGTATATCCGATATTTCAACCGCTTTCTCTGCAAGCTCTACCTGTGCCATTACCTTTGCGACAATTGTTTCTACCAAGGTGTTAAAGTTCATGCTTTTCCTCCTTTCTACCCAATTTCACAATTCATTGCAATTCCTGCAGGTGTTACCAGAAATGGGTTTTGAGGCTTTATGGTATGGATACCGGTTTCACGTTCAAAAACTTTTTCAATTCCGGTTAAGCAGCAAGTACCACCACAAAGATAAATGGTATTGGTTTTGGATTTATCAATATAACGATTGACGATACTTGACATTTTCTCCAGAACCGCTTTTACAATGGGAAGAATCTCCTTATGACGGCTGTAATCCTGTTTGATTTTTTCCGCCTCTTCAAAGGGGATACGAAAGTTTCCGGCGATAACCAGTGTAAGGTGCGTGCCCCCTGTAGGCTCGTCTTCGACTCGGACGACCTTTCCGCCTTGCAAAATTGCAAGCCCGGTGGTGCCTCCGCCAATATCTACAACCACGCCATCGTCAATTTGAAAAATAGAATTTGCCGCCGTTGGCTCATCAAGCACATTGGTAACCTCAAAGCCGGCACCCTCTGCCACATAGGTGTGGGTTCGAACGCTGCCATCAGTTCCTGCCGGCATTGCTATGGCACAGTGTGTAAGCTCTGTGTTCAGCCGTGCCTCTAGCTTTGCCTTAAGCTCTTTTACAATGCGAAGAGCACCAGAATAGTCTACGACCACACCGTCGCGCAAGACGTTTGCCGCTTTCTTTTCACAGGCAACAGGGTTGTTCTCTTCATCAAGAACCACAATGACAATATAGGCAGTACCCAAATCTACGCCTACCTTAAGCTTTTTGCCGGTCGGCACAAATGTAGTGGTCTCGGATTGTTCCACCCGCGCCATATAATCATTTACCCTATGCAAATCCATCATATTCATAATGCCCCTTTGCTTATTTTATAATTTTCCCCAGTGTAAACCCGCTCACCGCGGCAGCATTGGCTTCATCAAAATCGATGTGCATCCGGAAATTAAAGTTCCCATTTACACGAATGACCACATTTTTAAAGATAACGGGTCGTTCGGTCATCATCTCCACACAAACTCGCTGTTTATCCTTCAACTCCAGCATTTGGGCAGTTTCAGGTGGCACATGAACATGGCTTTGTGCCACAATGACACCCTCTGTTAGGGTAACCGTGCCGCAGGGGCCTTCCAAGGTCATCGTACCTGAGCCTTTAACGTCTCCCGACTCACGCAGTGGAGCGGTGACGCCTAACTCAATACAATCGCTTTTGGATAGCTCCACCTGAGTGGAAGGCCTTGTCGGCCCCAAAACAGCGACACGTTCTTTGCGCCCTTTCGCACCGATCAGATTAACCCTTTCCTCCGAAAGATACTGCCCCGGTTGAGACAAATCGCGTTTTGGAGTAAGCGTCGCACCCTCGCCAAACAGTATCTGCACGTCCCGCTCGGTGAGATGAACATGTCGTGCCGAAACCTCTACTTCTACAAGACCGGAACGGGAAATTGCCCCAACAATCTGCTCCATTAGGTTTTGCATGCTATCCACCTCACTTCAGCGGTAATTGCCTGCCAGATATTTACACATCATAATGTGAAAAGCACTGGAGAGGCGGTTTAGTTCTTCAATGATATCTCTGCGGGTATACCTTCCACCCTCATGGAACGCATTTGCCGCCGAAACTTCACATTCACGCACTGCGGTGCGCAGCTGGTTGAGCAGGGCATATTCTTTTCCCATTGTGTAATCGGGAAGCACCATCTGTTTTACATGATAGAACTTCATCGGGTCGTGAGAGCGCTCTCGCAGTTCGGCGTGACTGAGTCCGATGATATACTCGTTGCGGAATTCCTCGTCGAGCACATCGCATCGCATCATTTCTCGCAAAACCTCAAGAATATTGCTGAGATCCCCCAGCAGTACTTCCTTGCCGTCATTCTCTGCAATCAGTGCCTGGTTTAATACAACCAGAGCCTGCAGGCTGTCCAGCTTGCCGCGAAACAGAATGCGTGGATGGTTCTTCGGTACCAAGACATTCCCGTAAAGATGCGTCATATGCTCCGGTTTTTGCATGTAGTAGGCTCCGGTAACATAATCTATAAATTTAGGTTTTGCACCCTCGGCTACGTGAATAGTGGGCATTTCCGGAACCGGCGTTGCGACCGGTTCCGGAATAACTGCCGGGGGTGGGTTTTTGGAGATTTTAATCTTACGCTGCTGTAGGTATTCGCGCGCTGCGGGAGAGAGGATTTTTCCTTCCGGAATATAATAAGTATCCGGCTGAGTATTTCTCAATTCGTCCCGTAATATAGCTTCCGTAATTACCTTCAAACAGTTTCGCCCCCTCTTCGGGTCAATTTAAAGCACCGATTTATTTGCCTAGTTTTGGAAGAATAAATTCAACCTCATCATGCGGTCTTGGGATGACATGGACAGAAACTAGCTCTCCAACACGCTCTGCTGCTGCAGCACCCGCATCAGTCGCTGCCTTAACCGCGCCAACATCGCCGCGAACCATTACGGTTACCAGGCCGCCGCCAACATGCTCCTTGCCAATCAAGGTTACATTTGCAGCTTTTACCATTGCATCGGCAGCCTCAATCGCTCCGACCAATCCTTTTGTTTCTATCATGCCCAATGCTTGCATCGTTGCCATATAGCATACTCCTCACATTTGTAATTTAGATTGGTATCAAAACATTTTTTGATATTATATTATTTCTCAAGTACGGGAAGAATAAGCTCTACTTCCTCATGCGGTCTCGGGATAACATGCACAGAAACCATCTCGCCAACACGTTCTGCTGCCGCTGCGCCTGCATCGGTTGCCGCTTTTACTGCACCGACATCGCCGCGCACCATAACAGTGACCAAACCGCCACCGACATGAACCTTACCAATTAGGGTAACATTTGCCGCCTTTACCATTGCATCGGCAGCCTCAATGGATGCGACGAGACCTTTTGTTTCGATCATACCCAAAGCTTGCATTGTTGCCATATTAAGTACCTCCTATAATAAATTTATAAGAAAATTTTACATTGCCCGCAGCCGCTCAATGATTTTCTGAACAATAACATCGATTTGAACCGTACCCATTTCATCGGAATCTACATCGAGCGGGGCACTGTCTCTTCGGATATCTTCTATCTCTTTCACTCCGTAAGCGACATGGCGAAGATTCAGAAGATTGAGTGGACCAACGTTATCGGACGTTGCACTGCCGCCGATTGCGCCGCAGCCCAGAGTAAGAGCCGGCATCAGCCCCGTTGTGCCGCCAATTCCACCCAAAGCACTGGGGGTATTGACGAGAATACGGGAAGCGGGAATGCGTGTTGCAAAGTAATCGACCATTTTTTGATCGGTTGTGTGAATAGCGAAGGTGTGCCCGGCACCTTCATAGTGGAGAATTTCGCGGCAGCGCTCGCAAACCTTTTCATAATTATCTTCAGTATAGAACGCCAAAATGGGAGCCAGTTTCTCATTGGAGTAGGGGTGTCCGCGTCCTACGCCGTCTTCCTCCGCCACAATAACCCGAGCCGACTGCGGTATTTCAATCTCTGCCAGTTTAGCAATCACCTGCACACTGCGCCCTACAATCATAGGGTTCATAGTGCCGTCTGCACGGAGAATGAACCTGCTGAGTTTGGCAGACTGCTCTGGTGACAGGAAGTAGGCACCTTGGCGTTCCATCTCCGCTTTTACCGCCTCTTTCCTATCGGTATCGGTGATTACCGACTGTTCTGAAGCACAGATGGTACCGTTATCAAAGGTTTTACTGTCCATAATGCGTTTTACCGCGAGCTGCAAGTCGGCTGTACGCTCTATGTAAGCGGGGCCGTTGCCCGGCCCAACGCCGATAGCAGGGGTACCGGAAGAATACGCTGTGCGAACCATTCCCGCACCACCGGTTGCCAGAATCAGAGAGGTATCGGGATGCCGCATCAACACTTCGGTGGACTGCATGGTAGGAATGGTTACACAAGAAACAAGGTTCTCATTGCCGCCAGCCTCTGCCACAGCCTGCCGAATCACCTTTACAGTCTCTAAAATTGATTTTTGAGCGTTCGGATGCGGTGAAAATACAATGGAGTTACCGGCTTTGATGGCGATTTCCGATTTGTATAAAGTGGTAGAGGTAGGATTCGTAGATGGAATCAGGCCTGCGATTACACCCATGGGAACTGCAATGGAACAAATCTTTGTCTCTTCGTCCCTACTCACTTCTCCAATCGTTTTCATCGATTTAATACGCTCGTAAACGCCTTGACTTGCAAAAATATTCTTAATCGTTTTATCTGCCACAATTCCGAATCCTGTTTCTTCTTGCGCCATCTTCGCAAGGCGTTGTGCATTGCGCACGCCCGCTTTCGCAATCGATTTTACAATCAGATCGACTTCCGCCTGGCTTTTGCAGCTTAATTCTTGCTGCGCTTGCTTGGCTTTTTCAATTAGTTCTCGAACTTCCTGAACGGATAGCAGATCCTTATCATAAAGCTGCACTAATCATCTCTCCTGTTCTGGAATTCGCAAATCCGCTCGATGAGCTCTTCTTTCTTTGCGAACCGAATCTCTTTTTTGCTCATGCTTTCCAGATTCAAGGCACGTGCAATATCCCTAAGCTTTACCACTTTCATATCCGCCATGCTTTCACGTGTCAACCCCTGCAGGTCAATTGCTTCTGCTTCATCTGTGTTTTCTGCATCGGGCTTTTCTGGCTGAACTGCCGGCTCCCCCGACCTAAGCTCGTTTTCAGGCTTGGGGTCAGGCTCAGGCTGCTCGGTAACGGCAGGCTCCTGCGGGTTTTCAGGTGGGGTTTTCGGCGGGGGGGCGGGTGATTTTGAGCCGCCAGAAAGCATCTCCTCAATATCAGCGGCCGGTCTGGGGATGACGTGAACGGAAACCACCTTACCCACACGGCCAGCGGCAGCGGCTGAAGCATCCATAGATGCTTTGACAGCTCCTACATCTCCCATCACAATAACAGTAACCAAACCACCCGTAACTTTTGTAACACTGACGAGATTGACGTTTGCTGCTTTGAGGGCGCTATCCAGTGCTTCCACTGCTGACAGATATCCATAGACCTCTATCATCCCTAAAGCTTTCATGCTATCACCTTACCTAAACTTTTGGATTTTCTGCTACAAATTCTATTGCTGCCGCAAATGCTTCACAAGCGGCTTTGCAAGCAGATTGGCTGCCGGTGAGCAGCGCACCGCCAAAGTTGGTCTCGGATGGAGGAGCATACAGCACACACATGGTTACGTCCGCAGCCTTCAGTGCAGCATCAACGCCGTACATTGCTTCCAGCGGAGGAGCAATGAGGTAAGCAAGTGCTTCGCCCTCTTTGATGCCTGCGCTTGCCGACAGGTACGAACCGGTTCTTGAAATAACATGCGCATAATAAGGGATGGAATCGTCATCGTTTGCACTTACAAAGTACGCTACATTTTCAATTACATCCACGCAGGCTGCCAAACCGCTCTTAACCTCTGCGGGGTTGGGCCCAGCCAGAATGCCTATAATCTCACCGGCAAGCTTGGTGTTTGCATTGGCTGCACCGGCATAAAAGCTTTTAGCATAAACAACTTTAACATCCGCCGCCTTGGTCGCCTCATCGAGAGCAGTATATGTGACATCATCGCTATCTGCGGTAATGAGACCAAGAGACTTCTGATCGGGGGTGAGATTCAGTTCCTTCGCCAAATCGGGGTCAACATTGGAGATGATCTTGGTTGCAAGCACTGAAGCCTTTAACGGATCTCTTTTCATGGTATTTTCCTCCCTTAACCTACAGTTTCAAATCGGTTCCGCTTGCTTTTTTCTCAAGCATAATTTTGATAATCTCTGCAATATGCGCACCGGCTTCAACAGGAATGGTCCCGCCTTTATGTATATTCGATACAACGGTTCTTCTTGCCTCGGGCATATCGACGGTTGCCTTGTAAACGATGTATGCGCTCATACTTTCCGCAGTGACAAGACCCGGGCGTTCACCCACCAGCAGGCATGTAACCTCTGCGCCAACCACCTCAGAAACATGGTCCATAACGCCGACACGGCCGTATTTTACAAAGAACGGTGTGCCTACATCAATGCCAAAGCTCTTGAGACCCTGTGCGATCGCCGGAAGTACATCCTTGACGTTTGCTTCAATTGCGGAGGAGCTCAGACCATCCGCAACCATAATCTGAACGGTGGGTTTCATTTTGCATTTTTCTTTGATCGTCTTAACCGCATCATCGTCCAGCTGTCTGCCAAGATCGGGGCGGGTAATATATTCATCTTTACTCTCACAGCGCGATTTTACACTGAACAAATCCGCTTGTTTCAGAAAATCCTCCGATACATCGGAAAAAACGGCGTCCTGCGCGGCAGAGTGGTCGGCGCGGAACCGCAGATAGGTGCTCGTAAGGTAACGCGGGCCTGCACGCCAAATACCCACACGAGACGGAGTAAATTGCTTCATTTCCAAAAATGCTTCACCATTGACCGGATTGGGAACCAAATACTGTTTTCTGAGGTCTACTTTTGTAATATCCTCAATACAGCCATCCTCAATGGTAGTACCTTTTGCAGCGGAAGTTACTTTGCTTGTAACAGCTGCAGCAGCGGCACTGTCCGCTGTAATATTCATCTCACTGAGTACTTGTTCAATGATCTTCTTTAAATCTTTAGGATCCATAATTCACGCCTCCCTCTCCTACTTTGTTAGAAATACGGAAGCGTCGCCCGCTAATGCGGTTAGCTTGCCGTCTTTTGAAAAGCCCATTTTTTCCATCCATTGGTCGAACTCGCGGATGGGGCGTAAGCCGAGCAGTTCTCTCAGTGCCGGTGTTTCGTGGTAACCGGTGCACTGGTAGTTGAGCATGACGTCATCGCCATGAGGAATACCCATTACGTAGTTGCAGCCCGCGTTCACAAGAAGAACAGCTAGGTTTTCGATATCATTTTGGTCTGCTTTCATATGGTTGGTGTAACAGGCGTCGCAGCCCATAGAGATACCGGTTAGTTTACCCATAAAGTGATCTTCCAACCCTGCGCGAATAACCTGTTTGCTGTCATACAGATATTCAGGGCCGATAAAGCCAACCACGGTGTTTACTAAGAATGGGTCATAACGTTTTGCAAAGCCATAGCAGCGGGCTTCCATCACCAGCTGGTCGCAGCCGTTGTGTGCGTTGGAAGAAAGCTCAGAGCCTTGACCGGTTTCAAAGTACATTACGTTTGGGCCTACAGCAGTTCCTTCATGCAGCATCAGGTCTTTCGCCTCGTCCAACATAGTAGCGGTAAGCCCAAACGCCTCATTGCCCTTTTGTGAACCTGCGATGGATTGAAAAATCAAGTCGGAGGGAGCACCTTTGCGAACAGCCTCCATTTGAGTGGTAACATGTGCCAATACGCACTGCTGGGTTGGAATCTGCCATTTGTTCTTAAACTCATCAAAGGTTTTCAGGCAGCGCATAACACTCTCTACAGAGTCATCAACCGGGTTCAAACCGAGTACCGCGTCACCAACACCATAGCTGAAGCCCTCCATTGTGGAGGCAAGAATGCCTTTGGGGTCATCGGTAGGATGATTGGGCTGCAAACGTGCTGAAAATGTACCCGGTAAACCGATTGTAGTATTGCAATGCGCGGAAACCCTAATTTTCTTTGCTGCGTAAATCAAATCCAGATTGCCCATCAGCTTTGTAACAGCAGCGACAATCTCACTGGTGATACCACGGGAAGCTCTGCGAATCATATCTCCTGTAGTATTTTTGTTCAGTAACCATTCGCGGAACTCTGCAACCGTCATATTCTTGAACTCGTTATGAATTCTTTCATTCACAGCGTCTTGAATAATTCTGGTTACTTCATCCACTTCATAAGGGACTGCCGGAGTATTGCGAAGCTCTCCGAGGGTTACATGCGAAAGAACCACCTTAGCAGCGACTCTCTCTTCTGCTGAGGAAGCGGCGATGCCTGCCAGCTTATCACCGGATTTTTCCTCATTTGCCTTAGCCATAACTTCCATGAGGTTTTTAAACTCATAAGTGTGGCCGAACAACTTTGTCTTGAGAATCATAATACTTTCACCTCTCGCTCACTATGCTTTACATAGTGATATTTTGTTGTCTCTCAAAACCAGTTCTTCCCGCAGCACAGTTGAACCAGTTTTGGCAGATTGGGCTGCTTGGCTTATGTGTTAAAAATTAGGGTCTTGATTACGACAGGTACCACACGCCCGTCGGCAATTGGTTCTCCGATATCGATGTAATCGCCGCTGAGCGTCTGAATGCCGTCAATACAGATGACATCCTTTTTGTGATTCAGCTGAACGTTGAGCGCATGACCAAGCGCTTTTCCGATATCGTTTTCAATGACAATAATGATGGGATACTCATGCTGGATTACTTCCTGCGCACCATCAATTACAGCCGCTGCCAGTGATTGAATTTCTGTAAAGCTGGTGCGGTTTTCGCCGGTAAAAGCAATGGCAATCTGTTCCATCTTTCCCTGTGGCATGTATAATGGAATTTGGCTTCGTATTGAGGCTGCCAGCGTCTCCAGCGATGCTTCTTCCTCTTGCGAAACCTTCAGTATAGGGATGTTTTTAATGGGCAGCTTATCTTTTGCATATGAAATTGTGCTGCCGCTGATTTCGGTGGTATGGGTACCCGCGCCCACCACCGTTGCACGAATGGTTTCAGCCGCTCGAAGGAGTTCCACCTTTGCAAAATGGGTATTTTTTTGGATTTCCTCCCCGAGCATGATTCCGATGTCACCAAATTTAAATACGTCTTCATCCGGCGGATTATAAACATAGTCTGCAACCCCCCCCGAAAAGGTGACTGCTTGGATGGACGGCTCATGAGGGAGCTCCTTACCGTCATTGGTAAAAATGCGGTTGTAATATCCGCCCGGCGGTGCAAGGTGTAGCGCCTGCGCCAGAAGCTCTGCCATTAAGGTGCAAATTTTGCGCAGCTTGGCAGCGTCTGCCGTTTCGCCCACCGCAATGCTTATTCCGTTTTGCTTGGCAAGCTCCTGTATTTTATGATAAATATAGGTGATCTTTCCATGTTCAATTTTGATTAATCTACCGCCGATATCAAGGCAGGCAACCCCTATAAGCCGACCTTTGGAATAGACTGCGAGGTTGCTGGTGCCTCCTCCAACATCGAGGTTCGCCACAGTGAGCCGCTTTTCTTTTGAAAGCTTATCTGCTCCCGCCCCACGTGCCGACAGAACCGATTCTAAATCGGGCCCTGCGGTAGCAACTACGAAATCACCTGCAAGCCCACTCAATGTTGCGAGTACCTGATTTGCATTTTGCTTGCGTGCCGTGTCACCGGTGATTATAACCGCTCCGGTTTTAATATCTGCAGGCTTAACCTCTGCTTTCTGGTATTCGGTACGGACAATCTCTTTCACCGCCTCCGCATCGATCTCAGTGGGAGAAAGCAGCGGTGTAAAGTAGATGTCACTGCGATAAGTTACCTCTTTATCCACAATACTGATACGCGGTACCGTATAGCTGGTTGCAAGGTTTTCGATGGTAAGTCTGCTAAAAATGAGTTGGGTTGTCGAAGTACCAATATCGATACCTACACTAAGGACTACTTCTCTCAAAGTGATCGCCGACCTTTCTGTAAAAAAGAGCCCGGAATACAAGGATACCCCTTGTTTTCCGAGCTTCATCGCCTGGTTTTATTGCGGTTAAACGTTACGTCACGCCAACCATATTCATAATTTGATTTTTAAAGTTAAAGGTAACGCTGGTTCCCTCCGGTGAAGTTTCGATGGTGAGGTTCCCCCCAAGCTTGTCTTTCACCAGCGTGGAAACGATGCTGAGACCCAGACGGTTTTGCGGTACACTCTCGATATCAAAACCGCTTCCGTTGTCAATCACCTCTATCTGAGAATACAGCTCCCCATGGGTGACCACTATGCGGACAAGCCCGGTATCTGTTTCTTGAAATGCATATTGAAGGGAATTTTGCAGCAGCTCATTGATGATAAGCGCCACCGAGGTTGCAATATCGGAATCCACGTGGAAGTCATCGCCCTCCAGCAGGATTGAGACGTTAAAGTGGGGGCTGGCAAAGTAGCGTACCGTATTGTTTTTAATATTTACAATGACTTCGCCTATTTTAACTTGATCTATGCCGCCCTGTGCCAGCAGTTCGTGCGTGGTGGCAATCGAAAGAATACGATTCATGCTCTCCCCAAGCACCAGCTTGGTTTCCTCGTTTCCGCTGCGGCGAACCTGCAGCCGTAAGAGGCTTGCAATTGTCTGCAAATTATTTTTTACCCGGTGGTGCATCTCTTTAATCGCAACCGATTTTAAAATCAGCTCTTTTTCCTTTTCTCGAATGGGTGTAACGTCACGGATGACTACCGCAAAGCTGATACCGTTTTTCTTGAGTGCAATCTGCTTCACATTCAAATAGTGCTTGCCAATGCTCACTTCCACCGCGGAATAGTTACTGTCCTTATCGCTGCTGTTCAGCTCAGAACCATGCAGCAAGACATTTTCATAGGGCATCCCTAAAATATCCTCTACATATCCAAGTTTATTGTAGAGATCTTTTGCAAGCGTATTACGAAAGGAAACAATACCTTTTTCGTTTACCATGATCAGTGCTTCGTCTATGTACTCGGTGAGCCAGCCGTCTTCCTCTACCATACGCGAGAGAGCGTCGGCAAATTTTTCGTAGCCCTGCTGGGAAAAATGAATACGTTCGCCGATACCACGTTCGTCATCCACACGCTTTTCACGGATGAGAACCCCGATTACCCTGTTTTTATTTTTGATAGGCTCTACCGACTGGATGACATTGGTGCTCTCTTGTGTAACGGCCTTCATCTGCTTGGTAGCAACGCCCAGGCGAAAGGTGCGAGCCACGGCAGGCTCGTTTTCCTGCTTGGCAAGCAACCCCACGACGCTTTTTTTGTATGATGATGGAACACCCTGAGGCTTTGCTTCCGCCACAACAATCGCATCCCCATCACGTGCGGGGCAATCCACAAAAATATCGGCGTCCTCTAAATTTGCCAGTGGCTGAAGGCAGAAGCTCATCGCTTGGATGATGCCAATCTCTTCTTCGGTCAAATCAGTATGTTTTTTGCATAGATCCTTAATGATGTCCATAGCATCCATGCCCCATTCCTAGTTTTTTAACAGAATAAACTCGGCAACGCGCCGCATGGAAAGGTTTTTCGTCAAACTCAAGTTTCGGATGTAGTCATAAGCATCCTGCTCATTCATGTTTTGCTGCTCCATAATTTTGCCTTTTGCTTTTTCTATAATTCCACGGCTTTCCAATCGCTCAGATACCTTTGCAATATCTTTTTTCAGCCTTTTAATCTCCTTGCTGCGCGCAA
Organism: Hydrogenoanaerobacterium sp.; assembly: GCF_032017025.1. NCBI lineage: Bacteria > Bacillati > Bacillota > Clostridia > Eubacteriales > Oscillospiraceae > Hydrogenoanaerobacterium > Hydrogenoanaerobacterium sp. The sequence continues at coordinate 82,857 of NZ_DALZQO010000006.1, read as the reverse complement.
CAGAAAGCTCAATATTGGGAATCAGTGACTTCTCATCAATGGGCTTGACAAGATAGCCCGAAACGCCAATTGTCTTTGCTTCATCAATAAACACGCGCTCACTGTAAGCCGTGAGCAGTATGACGGTATCTGCCAAATCTTCGCAGAATATAATGTGAGCTGCCGAAAGCCCGTCCAGCAATGGCATTTTAATATCCATAAGCACCAAATCCGGGTGTAGCTGCTTACAAATTTCTACGGCATCAAAACCATCAGCCGCCTCGCCTACCACCTGATAATGCTCAGCTTCCAGAATCTCTTTTAAATCCATTCTTGTAATTGGCTCGTCATCGGCTATGACGACCCGTATTTTTTTTGCCGTCTCTTCCATTGGTTCACCTCATATGCTCAAATACGTGTAAAGCTCTTCGCAGCCCTCTCCTGTTATACTGCTGGTTACAAAGATCGGATCAGCACCAGCCGACCGTAAAAACTCCTTTGCCCTCTCTATCTCGTCGGGTTGAGCCAAATCACATTTTGTTACAACGCCGACAACCGGCTTTGCAAACATAGTGGAAAACTGGGGTGCAAACATATTGGTCTCATCGGTAGCATCCTGCACAAGCACGATCACCTCTGCTTCTACCGAGGTGACAATCAGTGCTCGGTAATAGTTTCGTCTCTCCAGATATTCTCCGGGTGTATCGATCATGTTATCGCCAATTACCTGTATGGTCTGTGTTTTATGATATTCCAGCGTCTCATTGTTGAGGTACTGGCAAAGTGTTGTTTTCCCTGAGGCAATTCTGCCTACCAGCATTATTTTTTTCATAGTATATCCTTATGTTTTTGTAATTGGTGCCTTGGAGAACATCAGTTGACCACCCAACACTTCTAATACCGCCCTAAGTGCGGCTTCGACCGCAGCCACATCGCCTGTAATAACGAGCGACCCGCTAAAGCGGTCAACAAAACCAATGCTGACATCCGCCGCTTTAGTTGCAACATCCGCCGCAATAATAGCAGCCTCACTGGGTGTGATGGTTAAAATACCGATAGCCCCTTTTGCTTCGGTAAGCCCCAGTTTTTTATGAAGGTCCGCATCGGGGTTTGCGATAAGATGTGCTAAGGTTACCTGTTTGCCCGGTACAAACTCCTGTATAATCCGCTGTTTATCTTCCACTTCAAACAAAGCACTGCAGCTCCTTCCCGCTTGGTTATTACTCAGAATCAGAAAAGCCCCCAAGATACTGGCTATCTTGGGGAGCTTCGTCGCTCTTGTTGTTCGCTCCTTGAATTTGTTGAACATGACAGGCACTACACCGTACTCCGTGGAAGTTTTAAACAAATTTGTATTATCAAGGGATATTATATTGTTCATATTACCACTTATATGCTCAGCTGTCAAGTTTTAGGGTAATTTTCCTGTATAAGCTTTTCGATATACTTTTTCGATGCTCTCTATTGAGCACGGAGCGGGGTTGGTTGCAGTACAACGGTCTGCCAGGGCATTCTCAGCCATTTCATGAATCATTTTTTCAAAAGCTTCAGGGGTAACTCCCGCCGCCTCAATGGTTGAAGGCATATGCAGTTTTTTTACAAATCTACGTACCGTATGAATGAGGTTGAGGGCACTTTGTCTGGTGCTCGTTGCCTCCATTCCGAGCATACGGGCAATTTCGGCATACCGCGCAGCGGAAGGAGTCAGTGCTTCTGCCGTACAGCCTGCGTTATAACTCATAACATAGGGCAGCAAAATAGCATTGGCTCTGCCATGCGGCAGCTTTGCATGTGCACCCAGCGCATGTGCCATGCTATGGTTTAGCCCCAGCGAAGCATTGCTAAAAGCCATTCCCGCTAAGCACGAGGCATTGTGCATCCCTTGCCTTGCCTCAAAATTATCCGGTTCGTTATACGCAGTAAGCAAATGCTTGTACACTAATTTAATGGATTTTTCCGCAACGGCATCGGAAAAATCGGTAGCTGCTGTAGATACATATGCCTCAATTGCATGGGTAAGAACATCAATGCCGGTATCAGCCGTTACATTGGGCGGCACGCTGAGTATCAGGCTCGCATCCAAAATTGCAGCATCCGGCAGAAGAGCATCGTCGAGCAGCGGATATTTAATGTGTTTCTCTTGATCGGAAATCACCGCAAAGCAGGTTACCTCAGAGCCGGTTCCGCTGGTTGTAGGGATGGCGATAAACGGGCAGTCTCGTAAATCATACACTTTACCAGCAAAAAATACGATTGCCTTTGCCGCATCAATGGGGGACCCACCGCCCAAGGCCACAACACTGTCGGGCTTAAACTCTATAATCTCCTCAACACCTTTTGTTACGATTGAGATATCGGGGTCGGGTTTGACGCGCGAAAAGATATGGAACTCTGAACCCATGCGATAGAGTTGATTGAGGATATAGTCAACCTTGCCGCTTTCAGCCATAAATGCATCGGTTACAATAAAAACCCGCTTTGAATCCTTGAGCACGCTGGAAAGAGCATGGGAGCCCATATAAATTTTTGTCGGCGCGTTAAAAACATTCAAAACTGCCCCTCCTCAAATCCTTAAAACGGCAAAAAACGTCCTGACCTAACCGATCAAGACGTTTCATCACGTTTTATCATCATTTTTCTCAGCAGAACACTACTTCGTACTCTGCCTAAATAACTAGCTTTATATTATGCTCAGGTGCATTGATTGTCAAGTGTTTTCTTATAATTTTACAATAGTTTGTGGAACATATCTAATTTTCATTGTCTAAATTGTACTTGAAAATTGAGTGACAGCACGCAATAAAGAGCATAATGCGACACAAACCACTCTGAAAAAGAAGCAGGCATGGTGCATTGAATTATGTTGCCGGAATAGGCCAAACCGCTCATAGCGAAACAAGCTGCATGCCCCGCTGATATTTGGAATCTTGCGTGGGGATTAAGCCGGAAACATTCCGTTCGAGAGAATCTGCAAACTGCAAAAGTTCTTCTTTTCCGGTACCGCCCGATTTAAGTTCAATTTCAATCTGATACTCTCGGGCAGTTTTCTTTACAGGGTTTTCATAGGTTACCTGGTCAAACACCATCTCCAGCACTGCGTTTATCCCTTTGAGCAAAAAGGTGCTTCTTTTATTTTTAATTGTTAAACACGGTGAAAAAGAGGCTTTTCCGTCGAAAAAATTCAGATGCTTGAGAATAAAGCCGATCTGCTCATCCAAACTGCTGCTCTCTAACTCAAGTTCTGCCTCCTCGCGCTCCAGTGGCTGCGTGCCGTCGCCGCTTTTATTGGGAGGAGACTTGACCGTAAGCGTATACCTTCCGGATTTTTCACGAATGCGCAGAGATGCTTTTGCGGTTCTAAGTACACCTTCGGCAGTATCGTAATAGGTGTCTGTCTGCAGTTGTTCCCCCAAGTTAGCCACAGCAAAATCACTTTGATTATTTAAAAATGTCTCTGTCCGGGTAAAAATAACACAGTCTGTAAAATAATACTTTTTCTCAAGCTCAATCATAATACCATCCTTTCGGATATCGATAACCGAAATTGGTTATTTTTTATAGAATAGCCCCGAATCGGCAAGCGAGACAAAGTCTTCACCTGCAACAATAATATGATCTAAAAGTTTGATGTTCACACGCCTTAATGTCTCATAAAGCTGCTCTGTGGTGTTGATATCATCCGTGGAGGGCAGAGCGAGCCCACGCGGATGATTGTGCGAAAGAATCACTGAGGTTGCACCATATTTAAGGGCAGCCTCCACCACACTGCGCGGTGTAAAATTAACACTGACAATATCGCCGCGGCAGATGAGCGGGCACCCCAGCACCTTATTTTTATTGTCTAAGCAGAGGAGGTAAACCAGCTCACTGATTTCTCCGATGTATTTGGGCAGCAAAAAATTGCCGCTTTCACTGGTGCTTTTAATCAGCGTACCGATTGTATTTTTGTCGTCTAGGTACACCTTACCAATCGCTGGAATAAGCTTAATGAGCACGGCGGAATTTTCGCCTATTCCCTTCACTTTCATCAGCTGTTCTATCGGAGCATCAAACACACCCGAAAGCGAGCCAAATTCATCAATTAGCCGGTGGGCAAGCTCGTTGGTATCCTGCCGAGGAATGGTGTTGAACAGCAAAATCTCTAAGATATTATGTTTTTGAAAATGCTCCAATCCGTTCTGGATAAAGCGTTCGCGCAGCCTTTGTCGATGCCCTGCATGAGGATTATCCATACCATTCTCCTTCTTAAGAACATTGGTTATGATTATAATGGAAATAAAGGATATTGTAAAGAATATTCCTTTTCTCTCCTCATTTTTCGTGCTATACTGATTCTATCACAGATTGTGGTGAAACTACAATGTTTTGGAGGCATTCATGCGCAGTTTTTCAATTAATTCCAATGACGCAGGACAGCGCGTCGACAAATTTATTACAAAGGCGGTACCGCGCCTGCCCCAGACGCTTTTGTACAAATATATTCGCCTCAAGCGCATCAAACTTAATCATAAACGGTGCGAAATTTCTACACGCCTGAACGAGGGCGACCTGCTTGAAATGTACATCAACGATGAGTTTTTCAGCGACGTTGCACTGGAATATGAATTTAAACTCGCACCTACAACCCTCGATATTGTCTACGAGGATGAAAACATCTTGCTGATTGACAAAAAACCGGGTCTGGTGGTGCATGAGGATGAAAGCGGGCAGCCAGATACTCTCATTAACCGTATACAGCATTATTTATTTGCGAAAGGTGAGTTTAGCCCAGAGGAAGAACACTCGTTCTCACCCGCGCTATGCAACCGCATTGACCGCAACACGGGCGGTATTGTCATTGCGGCAAAGAATGCCCCTACTTTGCGTGTGCTCAACCAAAAAATCAAAGACCGCGAACTAACCAAGCTCTATCTCGCGGTGATTCACGGTATACTTGAGAAAAAAGCTGCTACTCTCGAGGCATACCTTTCTAAGGACAGCAATGAAAACAAGGTGAGGGTTACCAAGTACAAAACGCCAGAAACCCGAACTATTCTCACCAAATACCAAGTGCTTGCAGAAAATTCGCGTTTTTCTTTGGTTGAAGTAGATCTGCTGACAGGGCGTACCCACCAGATTCGCGCACACTTTGCATTTATTGGGCACCCACTGCTTGGGGATACCAAATACGGCTTTGCACGGGATAACAAAGGGACTACTTATAAGTATCAGGCACTGTATTCGCATAAGCTCATTTTTAACTTTATCACCGATGCGGGACACTTAGAGTACCTGAATGGCAAGAAGTTTGCTGTACCGGGGGTATGGTTTGCAGAGGATTTTGAAAACGGAAAGATTGTTTAAGAAAGTAAAGCATGAAAAAACAGCAGCCTTCTTAAAGGGCTGCTGTTTTCTATTTATTGCAGTAGGCTTTTATAAAACACCTTTCGAAGACAGTACTTCGCCTTTGCTGTTTGGCTGAACTGCAATTTTAAGGCTATGTGCAACCGCTTTATAAATAGCTTCGGCCTTATGGTGGTCATCGCGGCCGTAAGGTACGTTAATGTGCAGAGTAACACCCGCATTGTTCGCAAAGGACAAGAAAAAATGTTCTGTCATAGCAGTGTCGTACTGCCCGATGAGCGGATTGGCAAACTCTGCGTTAAACACAAGATAGGCTCTGCCGGAAATATCAAGAGAACAGTTTGCCAATGCTTCATCCATGGGAACAAAAAAGCTGCCAAAACGTGCAATCTCACCGCGATCCACTGCTTGCGCAAAGGCCCGCCCCAGTACGATACCCACATCTTCAATGGTATGGTGGCTGTCCACCTCAAGGTCGCCCTTTGCTTTTACGGTAAGGTCAAACCCCGAATGCACAGCAAAGGCGGTGAGCATATGGTCGAAAAAGCCGATTCCGGTGCTGATTTCTGCTTTGCCAGTACCGTCAAGGTTCAGATAAAGCGTAATATCGGTTTCACGTGTGGTTCTGGTTACCTCTGCTGTTCTCATATTTTGTCGCTCCCCTATTGTAGAATCTGCCTCAGCTCTTTGAGCAGCTCTTTATTTTCGTCCTCGCTGCCTGCTGTGATACGCAGGTAATCACCCATATGCCGTACCGCAATGGATTTACTCAGCAGTGCTTCGTATACCGTTTTCGCGTTGGCCAGCTTAACAAAGATAAAGTTTGTGCAGCTCTCAAAAACCTTGGTAATATCTGATTTTTCTTCTGCTAATGTCTGTAACGAAGCTTGTAAATCATTTTTTGAATTTAATATTTCTTTTACACAGCGCTGAAGTAAATTTCTTTCAGATAAAATCACTTCGCCCACAGCCTGCGTGAGTGCACTTACATTGTAGGGAGATTTGGCGGCCCGCATAGCATTGGTAAGAGCTTGGTTTGCAATGGCAAAACCAAGGCGGATTGCTGCCGCACCAACCGCTTTGGAGCAGGTTTTCAGCACAATCACATTATCGTAGTCACATGCAACATCCAAAATGCTCTGATCCCAAAAATCCATATAAGCTTCGTCTATAACCACCAAAGCATCGGTACCCTGCACAATCTTGAGTACATCCTCCCTCGCTAAACCAAGCGACGTAGGGTTGCACGGGTTTGAAAAGATGAGCAAGCGTGCACCTGTATCTCGCAGTGCTTTTAGTACGGTTTCAGGGTTTATTTCAAGAGATTCCCCTTTGTCAAGGGAATTTACTTTACATTCATACATCTCTGCATAAAATGTATACATCGAAAAATCCGGCGTCAGTGTGAGCATCGTCTCGCCCTTTTTGAGAAAAGACGCAATAATCACACCAATCATTTCATCGGAGCCATTGCTTGCTGTAATAAAATCGGCATTTAGCGAATAGCGATCTGCAAATGTTTTACAAAGCTTGCCCGCATAAGGGTCGGGGTAACGGTTAAAATCGAGGTTTGCAACAACACTTGCAAAGCGCCCTGCAAACCCGTCTGCAAAGTTAAGGTAGCTTTCGTTTGCATCAAGGCGAATTTTATAATCGCCGCTAATCGGCTGGTATGGTACCAGCGCTGAGAGTTTGTCGTTCAGTTGATAGGACATCTGATATCCCTTTCTTTTGCCAGGTTTTTAGAATCGAACTTTAATTGAGTTTGCATGCGCGGTAAGCCCCTCTTTGTTCGCAATCAGAACAATATCGTCATGAGCTGCGCGCAGTGCATCCTCGGTATAATAAATGTAGCTGGTTTTTTTGATAAAGCTATCCACCGAAAGCGGTGAGAAAAAGCGCGCCGTTCCGCTGGTGGGCAACACATGGTTTGGCCCCGCATAGTAATCACCAAGCGGTTCGGGGGAGTATTTCCCAAGAAATATCGAGCCGGCGTTATCCAGCCTGCCGATATATTCCATAGGATTTTCGAGCATAACCTCTAAATGCTCGGGGGCAAGCAGATTAGCAAGATCAACCATTTCATCGGTATTGCGGCAGACGATGATTGCACCGAAATTTTGCAGTGCCTCCAGAATAATCTCTTTGCGCTCAAGTGTTTCGACTTGTCTGCTCAGCTCGGCAACCGTCTGCTGTGCAATGGATTCTTCTGTGGTGAGCAAAATAGAGGATGCAAGCTTATCATGCTCCGCCTGGCTCATCATATCCGCGGCGAGAAATTTTGGCTCGGCGGTACTGTCTGCCATAATTAAAATTTCGCTCGGGCCGGCGATCATGTCGATATCAACGGTACCGTACAGCAGCTTTTTCGCCGTTGCAACATAGATATTGCCGGGGCCGACGATTTTATCCACTTTGGGTATGGTTTCGGTTCCAACCGCCAGTGCGGCAACCGCCTGTGCACCGCCCACCAAAAAGATGCGATCAACCCCTGCAATTGCAGCGGCTGTTAGAATATCAGGATTGGCTCTTCCGTCCTTCATCGGCGGAGTGACCATAATCAGCTCCTCAACACCTGCAATTTTGGCAGGCACCGCGTTCATCAGCACAGAGGACGGATAAGCAGCAGTACCGCCGGGTACATAAAGCCCCACGCGTTTCAGCCCGCGAATACGCTGCCCCATTATAACACCATCGGGTTTTGCGTCGATAAAGCTTTGCTGCTTTTGGCGAGTATGGAACTCGGCAATATTTGCCTGCGCGTTGAGCAGTGCATCTACAAAAGCAGGGTCTGCCTCGGTAAGCGCGTCGTTGATATCCTCACGGGAAACCTCGAATACATCGGGACAATGCCCGTCAAACTTTAATGTGTATTCACGCACTGCTTGGTCGCCATGCGCTTTTACGTTATCAATAATTTCAGTAACAGTCAGGCTTACCTGCCGATCTACCTCGGTGCTTCTGCTGCGCAGAAGCTGAATCAGCTCAAATTCTGCTTTACCATCTGCTTTTGTTATGGTTATCATAATTACACCTCGTCTTTATACAATGCCAATTTACTTTAGTATGATACCACAATAAAGTGATGCCGTCAATATGCTCCATTTTTACCGCATATTTTGGTGTGAATATTTTTCTTTACCAGCTCTGTGTTTATCTCACTTAACCTGAAAGAGCCGATCCCTTTCCCCTGATAATTATAATCGACACAAAATTGATTCATGTAATACTCTTCACCCCTAAAGTTAGAAGAAGGTCATCTGGCTGCTGTCTGGCAAACCGTCAAGTGCACCGGCAGCTGTGAGCAGCTCGAGTACACCCTTACCCACACCTGCCCGGGTACCAACCTCCTCTTTCGAGAGGTATGCCCCCTGCTTGCCCGCTTTATGCAGTGCGTTTGCGGCATTTTCACCCAAGCCCTTGAGAGAACAGAACGGTAAACGAATTTTTCCGTCCTCCACAGTGTAGCGCGTTCCGGTAGATTTAAACAGGTCAACAGGCAAAAATTCGAGACCGCGTGCCATCATTTCATTCACAATTTGCAGCGTATTATACTGGTCGTCCTCTTTGGTTGTACGCTCGTTGCCCTTCATCTTGAGCTCCGACATCTTCATTTTTACTGCGCCTCGCCCACGAATTGCAGATTCTGCGTCAAAGTCTCCGCCGCGTACCGTGAACATTGCGGCATAAAATTCAATCGGACGATATACCTTATACCAGCAAAGCCTTATTGCACCAATAACGTAAGCCGCCGCGTGCGCTTTCGGGAACATGTACTTGATCTTCATACAGCTGTCGATGTACCATTGCGGTACGCCATGCTCTTTCATCTCGTTGACCAGCTCCTCAGTGAGCAGCTGGGGCGCCTTACCCTTTCGGGTAATCTCCATAATCTTAAACGCACTTTTAGGCTGAAGGCCTTTGTGCAGCAGATAGGTCATGATACTGTCACGCGTACCGATAACGTTAGAAATGGTACAGGTTCCATTTTTAATTAGCTCCTGCGCATTACCAAGCCAAACGTCGGTGCCGTGAGAAAGCCCTGAAATCTGCAGCAGATCGGAAAAATACTTTGGCTGTGCATCCTCCAGCATGCCACGCACAAACGGGGTACCCATCTCGGGGATACCGAGCGTGCCGGTGTTGCAGTCAATCTCCTCTGCGGTGACACCAAGAGCATTGGGCGAAGTAAACAAGCTCATAACGTTCTCGTCACTCATCGAAACGTCCATTACCTTAACACCGGTAAGGTCTTCAAGGTGCTTGTACAGCGTGGGAACATCGTGTCCGAGCTCATCGAGCTTGAGGATCGTATCGTGCAGCGAATGGAAGTCGAAATGTGTGGTGAGAACTCCGGAATCCGCCGAATCGGCGGGGTGCTGAATGGGCGTGAAATCATACACCTCGTAATCATTCGGTACAACTACCATGCCGCCCGGGTGCTGCCCGGTGGTACGCTTAATGCCGGTGCAGCCGTTGATTAAGCGTTGTTCCTCCGCTTTATGAACGATCCGTTCTTTTTCATCCAGATATTTCTTCACGTAGCCATAAGCGGTTTTATCCGCAACGGTTGCAATGGTTCCCGCCTTGAATACGTGTGAGGTGCCAAACAGCTCCTCGGTGTAGCGGTGCGCACGCGACTGGTACTCACCCGAAAAGTTAAGGTCGATATCGGGCGCTTTGTCGCCATCAAAGCCAAGGAACGTTTCAAACGGAATGTCGTGCCCATCACGGTTGTAGGGCGCTCCGCATTGGGTGCAATTTTTGGCGGGCAGGTCAAAGCCCGACCCGACAGAACCGTCGGTGATAAACTCGCTGTGCCTACAGTTGGGGCAAACATAATGCGGCGGCAGCGGGTTAACCTCAGAGATACCCGCCATGGTTGCAACGAAAGATGAGCCTACAGAGCCACGCGAGCCGACGAGGTAACCCTCACTCTCCGATTTCCACACCAGTTTTTGCGCAATAATATACAATACGGCAAACCCGTGCTTGATGATAGACCCCAGCTCGCGCTCCAAACGGCTGGATACGATTTCGGGAACATCCTCGCCGTAGACCTGCTTTGCTTTTGCCCAGGTGATGTTCTGCAAATCCTCCTCACAGCCCTCGATGGTGGGGGTATAGGTACCGCCGGGTATCGGCTTGATACCCGCCTCTACCATGTCGGCAATTTTGTTGGTGTTGGTAACAACTACCTCAAATGCCTTTTGAGCACCAAGGTAAGAGAACTCCTCAAGCATCTCGGTGGTGGTGCGCAGATAAAGCGGAGATTGTAAATCGGTATCTTGAAAACCCTGCCCTGCCATCAAAATCTGACGAAAGATATTGTCCGATTTATCAAGGATATGTACGTCACAGGTGGCAACAACGGGAATATTCAGTGTTTCACCCAGCTTCACAATGGTTTTATTGTACTTTTCAAGCTCGTCATGGTCCTTAGCGGTGCCATTGCGAATCAGAAACTCGTTGTTTGCCAACGGTTGAATCTCTAAAAAGTCGTAGAAGCGGGCGATATCGCAAAGCTCACCCCAGCTTTTTCCGTCAAGTACGGCGCGGAACAGCTCGCCTGCTTCGCATGCACTGCCGATGATCAGCCCCTCGCGGTGCTTGATCAGTTCACTTTTAGGAATTCTAGGCCTTTTGAAAAAATAGTTGATATGTGCAAACGACACCAACTTATACAGATTTTTCAGCCCAACGGCATTTTTAACGATAATAATTTGATGGTAGGACTTTGCCTTTTTATAGTCGGTGCCCGATAAGGAGGTGTTGATTTGATCGATACTTTCGATGCCCTTTTCCTTTTCTAAAATTTCAATCAGGTGCACGAAGATATCGGCCAGCACCTTGGCGTCGTCACATGCGCGGTGATGGTTAAACGGCGGTAACTTCAGGTGATTCGCCACGGTATCAAGCTTATGGTTTTTAATGTTTGGAAACAAGGAACGACAAACCGGTACGGTATCAATGTGCGAAAAGTGGTAAGGCATACCGCAGCGGTTTGCCGCCGCTTTTACAAAGCTAGTATCAAACGGCGCGTTGTGTGCAACCAATACCGCCTTTTCATCCCCGCAAAAATCGTAGAACATTTGAAGTGCCTCTTGCTCAAGCGGGGCACCCTTGACCATAGCATCGGTAATGCCGGTGATCGCCGTAATCTTATCCGGGATAGGTTTTTGGGGATTTACGAGTGTATTAAACGTGTCAAGTATTTCGCCTTTACAAAGCTTAACCGCACCAATTTCGGTAATACGCTCAGTTGCAGCGGAAAGCCCCGTAGTTTCAAGGTCGAAGACAATAAAGGTATCATCAAAGCGTGCGGCTGCCCCGCCTGCAACAATGGGAACCATATCGTTAACAAAATATGCCTCAACGCCGTAAAGCGCCTTGAAGTCGCCACCGTTTTTATTGATTTTTGCAACCGCCGCTGCAACCTCGGGGTATGCCTGCACAACACCGTGGTCGGTGATAGCGATGGCCTTATGCCCCCACTTGGCTGCACGGTTGATAAGATCTGCCGCACTCGAAATACCATCCATAGAGGACATGGTGCTGTGGCAGTGCAGCTCAACACGTTTCTGTTCGGCATCATCGGTATACTGATATTTTGACACTACACTGATGTCACGCGGACGAATGGAGTACTCACGGTCGTATTTATCGTAAGACATTTCACCATTTACAAGAATGGTCATGCCCTTGGAAAGGCTTTCGTAGGGCTTCGCCTTTTCTTTTTCCACAATAATTTTCAGCATATTCGATCCAGTGTAGTCGGTAAAATAAACAGACATAATGATACGGTCGCCGGCTCTGGTTTCGCGGCTGTCAATCTGGAAGATATCGCCCCAAACCGTAACACGGCTGCTATCTTGGCACAACTCGGATAAAGGGGTAGGATTTTGTTTTACCGGTTTACCAACCACCGCTGTGATGGTAGATTTATCGTAGGGCATTATGTCGCCCGCCGCCCTAGTACCTGCGGCTTTTGGTTTTGCAGGCACATTCGATTGCACAGTAGATTTTGCGACTGCGTTCGCAGCGGGAGCCGATGCAAATGCAGGCTCGGCGCTGCGCGCCTGTGCCATGTCGCGCTTGACGGCATCGTGGAAGCTTTCGGTATAATCGGTAATTTCCGTGTCCCCGGTAAAGCAAACCGCGCAATCCACTCCAAATTCCTCGCGCAGCAATTCACGTACTTTTATGTCACAGCCAAACCGGAGCAGCAAATCTCCGCCGCCATGTGTAAGATTAATATGATAGCTCCCATCCTCACTCAAGGAAGCTGTAGCATCGTTTAAAAAACCATTCACAACGGTGTTGTGATGGCGTAAATATTTTTCAATATTGGCAAGATAACCGCCATCCAGAAGCTCACGCGGATATTTCGTGGTAATATGTACATCGCTTAGCTCATAAGCAAGCCTTATGTTCGATTCAATTGTGAAAATGATATCTTTGTCCACAAGTTCTGCAGGGTGGAGATCAAACGTCATCCTGCGTGCATCCTTGTCAATCACAATGCCGGAAAGCTCTGCTTCCAGCACGGCTTGCGGAGCATTCTTAGGGGCAAATTTACCGAAGATATCTTGAAAGCATTTTTCCTGCATCTACTCACCTACCAAAATTTCTACATTTTTTCTATTTCACGAAGAAGCTCGTCCACAATCTGTGCTTCGGGAATTTTACGCAGTGCCTTGCCTTTTTTAAACAGCAAGCCCTCGCCTACACCGCCCGCAATGCCAATATCTGCTTCGCGCGCTTCACCTGGCCCGTTAACGATACAACCCATGATCGCCACGGAAATGTCTTTATCGCAGCCTGCAAGAGCCTGCTCTACACGGTTTGCCAACCCGATTAGATCGATGCTGGTACGCCCACAAGTGGGGCATGAGATAAACCTCACCCCTTTGCGGTACAGCCCAAGGCTGCGCAATATATCCTGTGCAGCAGTAATTTCCTTTACCGGATCAGCTGTGAGTGAAACCCGTATGGTATCGCCAATGCCGTCGCATAAAAGAGAGCCGATGCCGATGGCAGATTTGATAAGCCCCATGCGTTCGGTTCCCGCCTCGGTGACACCTAGATGCAAGGGATAAGCATAACGCTGTGCCATAGCGCGATAGACAGCGATCATTTTCGGTACATCGCTTGCTTTAATCGATACAACGATGTCGTCAAAATCGTATTTTTGCAGTAGCCCAATATGGTACTGTGCGCTTTCCAGCAGTGCTTCCACCGTGGGAGAGCCGTGCTTGGCAAGAATCTCTTTCTCTACCGAGCCACTGTTTACCCCAATGCGAATGGGGATGTTCTTTGCCCTGCATGCATCTACCACCTGCTTAACGCGGCTGTCGTCACCGATGTTGCCCGGGTTGATGCGTATTTTATCAATACCGGCCGCAACCGATTCCAAAGCTAGACGATAATCAAAGTGGATATCGGCAACGAGCGGAATCGAAATATTTTCTTTAATGGCGGGGATGAGCGCAACGGCATTGTGATTTGGAATGGCGACGCGCAATATCTGGCACCCCGCCTGCTCAAGCGCTATCGCCTGAGCTATGTTGCCTGCAATATCTGCAGCAGGTACGCTTAGCATCGACTGAATGGCGATGGGGGCGCCGCCGCCAATGGTGACGCCCCCGATATTGACCTGTCTGGATGGAATTGTGTGAAGCATTTTTACCTCCTGCGTGCAGTGCTGCGCTTTTATTTATTGAAAAACAAGCGTGTAATGTCGTTGAACGTTACAAACAGCATTAGGCCAAGTAATAGGATTAGGCCTGCTGTATGCACGTAGTTTTCGTATTTTGGTGGAACCGGCTTGCGAAAAATTGCCTCAATGCAGATAAACAGTATCTTGCCACCGTCGAGTGCAGGCAGCGGCAAAAGGTTGAATACACCAAGGTTGATGGTGATAAACGCAACCAACAAGAGCAGCGGACGCAGACCCATTGAGGAGGCCTGACTGATTACTGCTGTAACACCAACCGGCCCAGAAAGCTGATTGACCGAGAACTTACCCGAGAGCAGGTCAACTAAACTCACCCACACCATCTTTGCAATCGAACCGGTGTAAAAGATACCGTTATACGCCACATTCACAAAGGTCTTCTCCAGTGGGTAGACGGTGAAATCGATGTAAACTGCGTTGGTGCCGTCGGGGTTTTTGGTCATTTGGAATGGCACTTGCAGGTTGAGCAGCTCGTCACCGCGTTTTACCTGCATGTTAACCAGAGCATCTTCATCGCGCACCAATCCAAACACAATATCGTTGTCGATATGAACGCGTGAACCGTTGATTTTCATAATTTTATCGCCCACCTGCAGCACAGAGTTGCTGACAGGCTGTTGTTGAAAATTTGAGATGGTGGTGCTGCCAAGTGTTTGCTGCATATTCAGCACAACGAGTACAACAATAAAACCAAGCAACAGGTTCATAAACCCGCCTGCCGCCATAACAATAAAACGCTTCCATAATTTTTGTTTATGGAATGAGCGTTCGTCATCGCTCTCTTCATCCTCGCCATCAAGCGCTACATAGCCACCCAGAGGAAAAGCTCGAACTGCATAGGTGGTTTCACCTTTGGTAAATTTAAAGAGTGCAGGTCCAAAGCCTAATGAAAAATCATTTACCTTCATATGAAAAGCCTTAGCAGACAGAAAATGCCCAAGCTCATGAACAAAAACAAACGCACCAAAAATCAGAATCGCCAGCAAAATTGTACCGACAGTATTCACTTGCTTCACAACCAATCCATTTTAATTTGCGAATGGGGCTACATTACCTCCCGTAATATAAAGTCACGCGCAGCACGGTCTGCGCGGAACACATCGTCCAAATCATATTGTTCCATGGAGCAGTCGATTTCATTCAGTGAACGGTGCACTAGCTCACCAATCTGCAAAAATGAAATCTTACCGGCGAGGAACAACTTTACCGCCTGCTCGTTTGCTCCGTTTACCACCGCGGGATACAATCCGCCGCGCGTAATTGCCTCGATGCAGGCAGAGAGGCACTCAAAGGTTTCGGTATCCGGCTCGTAAAACGTAAGCGTCGCAATCTCTTTAAGAGACAAACGAGGCACTTCACAAGGATGACGCTCCGGATAGGTAAGTGCGTACTGAATGGGAATTTTCATATCGGGTACGCCAAGCTGCGCAATGACCGAATTGTCGGAAAACTCCACAGCAGAGTGCACAATGCTTTCACGCTGTATCACAATTTCAATATCTTGCGGGTGCATACCGAACAGCCAAACCGCCTCCATTACCTCTAGGCCTTTATTCATCAATGTGGCGGAATCAATGGTTATTTTTGCACCCATGCTCCAATTCGGATGATTTAAAGCATCGGTAAGGGCTACATTTTGCAGTTCATCGCGTTTTTTGCCAAAAAACGGACCGCCTGATGCGGTAAGAATCAGTTTTTTTGGTTTACAACGCCCCTCAAATCCGTTTAGACACTGAAAAATTGCAGAGTGCTCGCTGTCCACTGGTAATATACGCACCTGATTTTTCTGCGCCAATTCCGTTACCAGTTTACCGCCGGCCACTAAGCTTTCTTTATTTGCAAGCGCAACGTCATGCCCTGCTTGCAACGCAGCAATGGTCGGGCGCAGCCCTGCAATGCCCACAATGGCGTTAAGCACAAGATCGTTTTGCGACAGCGCGGCGATTTCGCATAAGCCCTCAACGCCGCACAGCACCTTCACCGGCAGGTCGGAGATGCGATCGGCAAACTTCTTATAAGCGAACTCATCCGCTATAACGGCATATTGTGGGCTGAATTCCCTCACCTGCGCTTCAAACTGATCGATTGAGCTGTTGGCGGAAAGCGCTACAATCTCATAACCGAGATTTTTACACACCGCAAGGCTCTGCACGCCAATGGAGCCTGTTGAACCTAATATCGTAATCTTTTTCAAAAGCGTCACCTTTAAAAAAATCGCGCCACGCGTTGCCGCTGCACGAAGCAACAGAGCTTGTTAAAGCCCATTGCCGCCGCCCGCTGCCCTGCCTGGCACAATTTTTTTGTTCCTTTTATTTATCGTACAATTTTAAACAGATCAACATACTGAATATACATAAACACTGTGGGAGCCACAAAGAGCACACTGTCAAAACGGTCCATAACGCCGCCATGCCCCGGCATAATCGAGCCGAAATCTTTGATGCCGCACTGGCGCTTGATAACCGATGCAGAAAGATCGCCCAGAATACCCGCAAGCGATGCAAGCGGTGCAAGGCAGCCAAGTGCCAGGTAGTTTACCTGAATTGTAATGCCAAACACAAGATCTGCAACTGTTATGTACAGCATAGTAAGCACATAGTAGCAGATAAGATTACATAGAATACCACCGATAGCACCCTCAATTGTCTTTTTAGGGCTGATAGTAGGCGCCATTTTATGCTTGCCAAATTTACAGCCTACAAAATACGCACCTGTATCGGTAAGCCATGCGCCGCCCAGTGTGATTAAAAGATACAGCATGCTCACCGGCATCACATAGCGGTCGTGCATGAACAGCAGCGTGGAAAAAGAGAACGGTATCATTAACCCAAAGAAAAATGCCAGGCTGAGCTGTTCAATATGCAATGTATCGTGGTAGCGAATCAGCGCACAAAACAATAAAAATGCATAAGCACCGCAGATAAGCGCCAGCTGATTTGAGAGATGCTTGGTTTGCATCAAGGGCACCAGTACCGAAAACACAAGGCACAGTGCAAAAAGCGGTTTATACTGAGTTAGCTTTGCCGCCTTGAACAGCTCATACATTGCCATTACAATCAGTAGTGTGACAGCAATATTGAATACTGCTGTTTCGTAAAATGCCAGCACAAAGCCGAGTACACAAAGGCCGAGCAGTGCAGAAATAATTCGCTGTTTCATGCTAACAGACACCTCCAAATCTTCTGCTGCGTTTGGAATATTCCAAAAGTGCCATGTCCAAATCATCCGTGGTAAAGTCAGGCCACAGGATATCCATAAACACATATTCGGAATAAGCGGACTGCCAAGCAAGAAAATTGGAACTGCGTTTTTCTCCACTCGGTCTGATAATTACATCCGGATCGGGAATTTCAGCAGTGTAAAGGTGTTTTGCAATACAAGCTTCATCAATCGCATCGACTGCAAGAGAGCCGCTTTGCACTTTGCGCGCAATTTGCTGCACCGCAAGCCGAATTTCATCCCTGCCGCCGTAGTTGATCGCCATGCAAACGGTGAGCGCCGTGTTGTTGCGGCTTCCCTGTTCTGCCTCAAGCATCAGGGCGCGCAGTTCATCATCCAACGCGGTGCGGTCGCCCAAAAAGCGAAGCCGGATGTTTTCGTCCTTATATTTTTTGGTATCACGCAGGTACTGCTTGAGTAAACTCATAAGCTCGCGAACCTCGCCCTCGGGGCGCTTCCAGTTTTCAGTAGAGAAAGCGTATACCGTAAGGTAGCGTATGCCTATGTCGCGGCAGTAGCGGGCAATTTCGCCAAACACATTTGCCCCTTTTTTATGCCCTGCACTGCGAGGCAAACCGCGCTTCTTCGCCCATCTACCGTTGCCATCCATAATAATACCGATGTGATGAGGCAGATATTCAGGTTGTAAAAATTCCTTCTTCAACAGCTGGTTTGCCCCTCTTTCATTTTTATGTTCCCGTGAAAAAAGATATGATTATATCTCCATAATCTCTTTTTCTTTCGCCTCACACATCTTATCAATGTCTTTGACGTATTTATCGGTCAGCTTCTGAAGATCGTCTTCATAGGTTTTCAGATCGTCCTCGCTTATTTCAGAGGATTTTTTCATCGCTTTAAACTTCTCATTTGCATCGCGGCGAATAGAACGGATGGCAATCTTGGCCTCCTCGCCATATTTGCCAACTTTTTTGCTGAGCTCTTTTCTGCGCTCCTCAGTGAGCGGAGGAAATACCAAACGAATCGCAGAGCCGTCGTTGTTGGGGTTGATTCCGATATCAGAAGCCATGATTGCTTTTTCAATGGGCTTCAGCGTTGATTTATCCCAGGGCTGAATCATAAGCATTCTGGGTTCGGGAACAGAAACCGCCGCCATGGAGTTAATCGATGTTGGCACACCGTAATAGTCCACCGTCACCTTATCAAGAATTGCGGCGGTTGCCCTGCCTGCGCGGATTCCTGCAAAATTGTAATTCAAAGAATCCAGTGTTTTGGTCATTTTTTCGTCGTATGGCTGTAGATGAGCTTTCATAGTGATACCTCCGTGTATAAAATTATTTTTGTATTCTCAGCAGCATCTGCCGCCGTCTATCGCCGTCTATTCTACAAGAGTTCCGATCTTTTCGCCTTGAATTGCGCGAACAATATTGTGCGGGTCATCAACGCTGAATACAAGAATGGGCATGCGGTTGTCGCGGCACATGGAGGCTGCTGTGCTATCCATTACTCCGAGCTCCTGCGTGAGTATCTCTGCAAAGGTAAGGTTGTCATATTTCTTTGCATTCGCATTTTTCATCGGGTCGCTGTCGTATACACCGTCTACCTTGGTGGCTTTCATGATGATATCGGCATCGATCTCGGCAGCACGCAGAGAAGAGGCCGTATCGGTGGAGAAATAGGGGTTACCGGTACCACAACCGAAGATAATAACTCTGCGTTTTTCGAGATGACGCAGCGCCCTACCCCTGACATAAGGCTCGGCAATCGCCTGCATGGTAATGGCTGTCTGTACACGTACATCAACACCCAGCTGCTCCAGTGCATCTGCCAGCGCGAGCGAATTGATGACGGTTGCGAGCATGCCCATGTGGTCGGCTCTGGTTCTGTCCATCTGCCCGCTGGAACGACCGCGCCAGAAGTTTCCGCCGCCCACGACAATACCGATTTCTGCGCCTAAGTCCCATGCATCCTTGATGCTGGCACAAATTTTCAGTACTGTGTCAAAATCCAGTCCGCTCTTTTTATCTCCTGCCAGGGCCTCACCGCTAAGTTTTAGCAATACCCTTTTGTATTTAATAGCCATTGGTAGTATCCTCCAATTTAGTTTGTTACGACTGCGCATTTTTAATCCATAACTTAAATAAACACATCTCTTTATATTTTACAATAACCATACCTTGATGTAAAGAGTTACCGGTAAATTTAACAAGCAAATGTAGTTTACCCGAAGCAGAGAAAACCATTACAACAAAGTAACCCCTTGCACGAATAACCTGCCTCTGGAGAAAAAACTCGAGACATCACCCGCAAAAAAACAGGGCGCAAATCTCTCTGCGCCCTGCGTTTTAATACAATGTGAGAACTATTTCATCATGCTGGCAACTTCATCAGCGAAGTTGTCTTCTCTCTTCTCAAGACCCTCGCCTTTTTCAAAGCGTACGAAGGATTTGATTGCAATAGAACCACCGAGTGCTTTTGCAGTATCGGCAACAAACTGGCCAACAGAAATATCACCGTTTTTGATGAATGCCTGTTCAACAAGGCAGTTCTCTTTGTAATACTTCTTGATTTTTCCCTCAATCATCTTCTCGATAACTTGGGCAGGTTTGTTCTTGGTTTTTTCATCATTCTGGATCTGAACCATCATGATCTCTTTTTCTTTTGCAACAACATCAGCAGGAACAGCCTGCTCGTCAAGGTAAGAGGGCATAATGGCGGCAATCTGCATTGCAACGTCTTTTGCCATCTCTTTAAACTCGGGTTTTGCACCTGTAGCAGCATCGGTATCAAACTCAACCATAACGCCAATTCTGCCGCCGCCGTGTACGTAGGTAACCAGCTCGCCCTCGAATCTTGTGAAACGGCGAATCTTCATGTTCTCACCAATGGTAAGAATTTTTTCTCTGAGCTCTTCCTCAACGGTGGTATCCATACCAGATGCCTTGCATGCAAGCAGTGCTTCTACATCAGCAGGATTCTGCTCTGCAACGGTTTTAGCGCAGTTCTCAACGAATGCAATAAATTTGTCATTTTTAGCAACGAAGTCGGTCTCAGCGTTTACTTCAAGAACAACGCCAACTTTTTTAGCCTCATCGACATAAGCAAGAACAACGCCCTCTGCTGCAATACGGCTAGCTTTTTTTGCTGCCGCGGCAAGACCTTTTTCACGGAGAAGCTCAATAGCTTTTTCTATGTCGCCGTTTGCCTCTGTCAATGTTTTTTTACAATCCATCATTCCACAGCCGGTTCTCTCACGAAGCGACTGTACGTCTTTTGCTGTAAAAGCCATATTATATTCCTCCTGTATTTTACTACTATTATTATTTATGCAATTACCTTAAAAATGCCCGAGCGGCTGGCACGGGCATTTTGGGTTGTTTTATGCGAAATTATTCAGCGTCGGTTTCTGCAATTTTCGCTTCAGCGGTTTCGTCCGCTACAGCTGTGCTGCCCTGTCTGCCTTCAATGATAGCGTCGGACATGGTCTGAGCAATCAGTTTAACAGCGCGGATAGCATCGTCGTTACCGGGGATAACGTAATCCACTTCATCGGGATCACAGTTGGTATCAACGATAGCAACAACGGGAATACCCAGTTTTTTAGCCTCTGCAACAGCAATTTTTTCTTTACGGGGGTCAACAACGAACATTGCACCGGGGAGTTTTTTCATCTCTTTGATGCCGCCCATGAATTTCTCAAGCTTCTCAATTTCGAGCTCGAGTTTGAGAACCTCTTTCTTTGGCAGACGGTCGAAAGTGCCGTCCTCTTCCATTTTGTGAAGCTGTGCCAAACGTGCAATTCTGCGCTGGATAGTTTTAAAGTTGGTGAGCATGCCGCCCAGCCATCTTGCATTTACAAAGTGTGCACCTGCGCGCTCAGCTTCTTCCTTAACGGAATCGCCGGCTTGTTTTTTGGTTCCTACAAACAGAACCTCACCGCCCTGTGCGGATACTTCACGGACGAACATGTAAGCGTCCTCAAGTTTTTTAACGGTTTTCTGCAGGTCGATGATGTAGATACCGTTACGCTCTGTGAAGATGTACTGTGCCATTTTGGGGTTCCAACGTCTTGTCTGATGTCCAAAGTGAACGCCAGCCTCAAGAAGCTGTTTCATGGATACTACTGCCATAATAAATTTCCTCCTTCGGTTTTTACCGCCGTTTCCCGGTACAAATCCTTACCACCGCCTGCAAAAAGGCGGCACCACGCGCAGATTCCGGTGAAACGTGTGTTTTATTTTTGCTGTGTTAGTATACCATAGTAATCTCACATTTGCAAGGGTTTCACAACATTTACTGTAAAAATTTTTCGAAAAACCTTTTTCGCTTCGGTGGGAATTTATGGCTGAAGCATACTAAAACCGTATCTTCGCCAATTACCTCAATATTATCCCACGGAATGATGATATCTTCCTCCCTGCCCAACAAGCCAAAACATTTTGGCCGCCCAAAAATAACAATACACAGCACACGTGCCGAGCAGGTGTCAATCTCAATATCGTTGACACAGCCCAGCCGACATCCGTCCTTAATATTGATAACGTCGCGAAAACGCAGATCAACCACTCTGCACTGCATACACAACACCTCGCCTTCTCTATTATAATCTATGCCAAAACCAGGTTGACCTATGAAAATTTTTAGAAACAATTGGAAAGCGAATTTTAATGCATTACTTTTTGCACACCCGCCAATACTTTTGAGCAACTAGATAAAAGAATGGGGCTGTGTGTGAATGTATCTGAACAAGGTTGAAATCTGCGGGGTTAACACGGCAAAACTGCCAACTTTAAAAGAAGCCGAGACGCGCGAGTTACTGGCCAAGGCTCAACAAGGCGACCAGAAAGCGCGCGAAAAGCTGATACAAGGGAATTTAAGGCTGGTACTAAGTGTAGTGCAAAAATTTTCGAACCGCGGAGAGAACATGGACGATTTGTTCCAGGTAGGCTGCATCGGGCTCATTAAATCAATCGATAATTTTAATCTTGACCTTGATGTGCGGTACAGCACCTACGGAGTGCCTATGATTATCGGCGAAATTCGACGTTACCTGCGCGATAACAACGCAATTCGTGTCAGCCGCTCGCTGCGCGACACCGCTTATAAGGCAATGCAAACCAAGGAGCGCCTAACCAATTTGCATGCAAAAGAACCCACAATTGAACAAATTGCGGAAGAAATGGGGGTTAAAAAGGGGGATGTTGTTTTGGCGCTGGAGGCAATTGTTGAGCCTGTCTCGCTGTTTGAACCAGTGTATTCCGACTCGGGAGATACCATATATGTGATGGATCAGGTTGGAGATAAAAATGATGACAGCAACTGGCTGGAGGAAATTGCGCTGAAGGAAGCGATTACTAATTTAAACGACCGTGAGAAACGAATTTTATCTTTGCGCTTTTTTAAAGGCAAAACCCAAATGGAGGTTGCCGCCGAAGTAGGTATATCGCAAGCGCAGGTGAGCAGGTTGGAAAAAGGAGCATTGTCAAAAATTAAAAAGCAAATTTAGTGCATTTGAATAGGGTTAAACCGCCGTCGGCTTGCAGCAGGCGGCGGTTCGGTTTATTTAAAAAATTTCTAATATAATCTTCTTGACAGCAACATTAAAATCGGTTAATATTAAGCAAAAGATTACTCTTATAAGCTTTTGATTAGGAGGCGATTGACCGTGATGACCGACCGGGAGCGTCAATTACTTACCTGGATTGAAGAAAAACCCCTAATTTCGCAGCAAGAGCTTGCACAGCGTGCGGGGATTACCCGTTCTTCCGTAGCTGTACACATCTCCAATCTGATGAAAAAGGGGCTGATTCAGGGTAAGGGGTACATTTTACAAACCAGACCTTACGCCGTTGTAATCGGCGGAGCAAGCACAGATATTTTTGGCTGCCCCGCCAAGCCGCTGATCGCACGCGACTCCAACCCCGGTACTGTCAGCCTGTCACCGGGCGGTGTGGGGCGCAACATTGCACATAATCTTTCGTTGCTTGGCGAACAGGTAAAGATGATAACCGCGTTTGGCGAGGATGTGCATGCAGAACAAATTACCCGCAACTGCCGTGAACTGGGCATTGATATTTCATGCTCGCTCACCGTGCCAAATGCAGCGACTTCAACCTACCTTTTCATCACCAATCATTTCGGTGATATGGAGCTCGCTATTTCGGATATGGAGATTTACAACCATCTGACGCCTGAGTTTCTAAGTGGCAAAATGGATTTGATCAACAGGTCGCGTATCTGTATTGCGGATACCAACCCACCGCAGGAGACACTGGAATATCTTGCAGAAAATTGCAAGTGCCCCCTGTTTGTAGATACAGTCTCCACCACCAAGGCGGTTAAACTGCGCGGTATTTTGGACAAAATACACACGATTAAGCCCAACCGCATGGAGGCACAGCTTTTAACCGGTATTACCATTACAGATGATGCATCGCTGGAAAAAGCTGCACTGCATTTTCTGAAGCTCGGCGTTAAGCAGGTGTTCATTTCGCTTGGCTCTGAAGGTGTATTTTGTGCCGATAAAGATACCTGCATCAAGCTGCCTTGTTACCCTGCTCAAATTATGAACACTACCGGTGCGGGTGACAGCTTTTTAGCGGCACTTGCCTGGGCGCATTTGGAAGGCTTTTCGCTGGCGGACGCAGCGCGAGCCGGGCTTGCAGCATCAAGCATCTGTGTGGCAAGCAAAGAGACCATCAGCCCCCAAATCAGCACCGATAATATCCTTGCAGTTATAAACAAAAACGGCAGTGAAATTTATATTTAATATAGAAGGAGTCGATTATATGAGCAATCTGGAAAAATATCTTGAGGTTTCGCCCGAGGTTCAGCAGGCAATTGAGGCAGGACAGCCTGTGGTAGCATTGGAATCCACTATTATTTCGCACGGTATGCCCTACCCTAAAAATGTTGAGACCGCTTTAAACGTTGAGCGAGTAGTCCGCCAAAACGGTGCTGTCCCAGCTACCATTGCTATCATCGGCGGCAAAATGAAGGTGGGGCTGACGGAAGAGGAGATTACTCATCTGGGTAAAAAAGGCCTTGATGTGATCAAGGCAAGCCGCCGCGATCTACCGATTCTTGCCGCAAAGGGCGAAGACGGCGCCACCACCGTTGCCGCTACGATGATTATTGCAGCACTCGCAGGCATTTCGATTTTTGCAACAGGCGGCGTAGGCGGTGTTCACCGCGGTGCCGAAACCACCATGGATGTCTCCGCAGATCTTGAGGAGCTTTCGATGACACCCGTTATGGTTGTCTGTGCGGGTGCGAAATCCATTCTCGACCTTGGTTTGACACTCGAATACCTTGAAACAAAAGGCGTTGTGGTGCTTGGTTATCAAACTAAGGAGCTGCCTGCATTCTACACCCGTAAAAGCGGTTTTTATGTAGATTACCAGATGAATTCGCCAACGGAGATTGCAAGTGCATTTAAGGCAAAAGAGGACCTTGGGCTAAAGGGCGGTATGCTTGTCACCAACCCGATACCGGAGCAATATGCGATGGATCACGATTATATCACGGCTAAAATCGAAGAAGCCGTCCAAGAGGCCGATTCTCTTGGAATTAAGGGCAAAGAGACAACCCCCTTCCTGCTGGATAAGATTCAGAAGATTACCGGCGGAACCAGCCTTGAAGCTAACATTCAGCTTGTTTACAACAATGCGGCTTTGGCTTCTCAAATTGCAGTGCAGCTCTCTCAGATGAAACTCGCGTCTTCCCCCGCATTTGATCTTTAATACAATTAAACACATAAAAAGCGCTCGGAGATAACCTCTCCGGAGCGCTTTTTATGTGTTTTTAGGTTTTGTTCTAAGGGTGCTTTACGCAATTCGTTCCAGTTCTTTTTTTAAGCGCTTAATGATACGTTTTTCCAGACGCGATATGTAGGACTGTGAGATTCCAATCATATCCGCTACCTCTTTTTGGGTGTGCTCTACACCGTCGAGCAAGCCGAAGCGCAGCTGCATAATATTACGTTCACGTTCTGAAAGACGATTCACCGCCTCATGCAAAATGCTTTTTTCTACGTCGCTTTCAATGTTTTTATTGACACTGTCGCTCTCTGTACCCAGAATGTCGGAAAGTAGCAGCTCGTTGCCGTCCCAGTCTATATTGAGAGGTTCATCGATTGATACCTCGTTTTTTAGGCTTTGTGTTTTGCGTAAAAACATTAAAATTTCGTTTTCGATACAGCGTGAAGCGTAGGTTGCAAGCTTAATGTTGCGGCTGGGGCAAAAGGTATTCACCGCCTTGATAAGCCCGATGGTACCAATAGAGATGAGATCTTCCACACCGATACCTGTGGATTCAAATTTACGGGCGATATACACCACCAGCCTAAGGTTGTGCGTGATGAGCATTTGGCGAGCTCCGCTGTCGTTGTTTTCAAGCCCCGTAAACACCACAGCCTCCTCTTCACGTGTGAGCGGCGGCGGCAGGCTTTCGGGCCCGTTGATGTAAAACACCTTTCCGCCAAGCTCCAACGCGTTCATCAGCCGCCAAAGCCAAGATTCCTTTAACCTTTCTCGTCCGATTGTAAGAAGCCTTTCCATTACCACTACCCCTTTTGCGGAAACACCGCTATATAAAGTATTTATTGAGTCGATATAAATGCCAGCTGATTTTGTTTTACGCTTGTTTTAGCTAATCTTGACCATTTCTTTGTGCTGCTTTTCGGTTTCATTTTTCAAGCGGTATTCAACCGGCAGCATCTCAAAATTGAGCAGCATGTCATAATCCCCTTTGCACAGTTTTTGCTGCGATACCGCTACATAAACATTTTCCATCTGAAAGCTGCGGGTACCCTCCTGCAAAATCAGACGGTCAGGGATAAATGCAGGTAAAATTCCGCTAAAGCCTACCGTGTTATACGGAATCAGTTTAAATTTGTTGCCGGTATGAACTGTCATCAGCCGTTCCAAACGGTCAATCTGCTCAATCGGTGTTGAGAAAATATCAAGTAAACTGCTCGGCAGGATGCTATGTATGGCATCAAAGTCGCATACCACCACGGGGTATCCGGTATAGACGTCCTTGAGTGTATTGCCCGTATCAAAAAAACCTGTGAGTAAAGTTTGTTTTTGACCAAGTTCAATGGTGACATGGTACATAGCGGTATCCACTCCTTGTTTTTTATAAAGTCTTGAAAATATTTCTGCAACTCCATAGGCAATTCCTGTAAAGCCAATAAGCATTACAGCAGAAATGTTAAAGTAAACGATTCCGTTATAAAACAACATGCCTTTTGGCGAAACAAGCAGCCACAATGCAAGCATGAGCCCTGCAAAAATAAAATTTACAGTAAAGAACACGAGGTATTCTTTTATGTACTGCTTGGGGCTGACATAACGGTACGCAATACGCACCATTGCCGCGGAAATAATTAGTTTAGAACCGAGCAGCACCCAAGGTGGCAAGCCTTTTACAAATAAAATCATTGCATACAATGCACCAAGCATGCTTGCCAGAAACAGCCGTAGCCTTATTTGTTTTCTTTGGCAGAATCGACCTGTCGAAAGTAGCAGAAAATAGTTAACAATTAGGTTAACACAGATAAGAATGTCCACATAAACAACCGTTCTCATCGCCCCCTTCACCACTTTGTCTGCCTTGTCTATTGGCGATATTTTTAGTATAACGGTGTGTGCACTGAATTTTAGTCGCTTACCGTCGTACAAAAATGTCTTTTTGCGTCGCTTGGTGCTGCCCAAAATGCACGCACCCTTTAAAAACCGCCAGCATAAACTGTTATTGTCCCCCAAGGATAAAGAATACGTACGTGAAAAGGAGAGATTTTTAATGTGTAACTTTTTTGGATGTGGGTGCAATAGGTGCAATAGGTGTAACCGCTGCGATCGTGACTGTGATAGATGCAACAACCGCTGCGACCGTGACTGCGATAGATGCAATGGCTGTAACGGCTGCGGCAACAGATGTGGTTGCAATGGCTGTGGCTGCTAAATAAAAAATTCGTGGGCTGATGCCTGCATAAAATAAAAGAACGGAGCGCTCACTTTTAGAGCACTCCGTTCTTTCGGTTTATTTATGAATCCAATTCATCAATCCGCCCGCTTGCATAATCTCCCTTATAAACTTGGGAAACGGCTGGCTTTGATATGTTTCGCTTCTAGTAATATTGGTTATGATGCCCGTTTCAAAATCTACTTCCACTTCGTCACCTGCTTTAATACATTCAGATGCTTCCCTACATTCCAGAATTGGCATGCCGATGTTGATGGCATTGCGGTAGAAAATACGTGCAAAACTGGCAGCGATAACACAGGAGACGCCATTTTCTTTGATCACCATAGGGGCATGCTCTCGAGAAGAGCCGCAGCCGAAATTTGCACCACCGACTATGATATCGCCCTTCGCTACATTTTTGGCAAACCCTTTGTCTATGTCCTCCATGCAATGGGTTGCCAGCTCTTTGCGATCCATAATATTTAGGCACCTTGCGGGGATGATAACGTCGGTATCGATGTTATCACCATATTTGAATACTTTTCCCATACTATATTTCCTCCCTCTACAACATATCAGGTGTGCAGATGCTGCCGCAAACCGCGGATGCCGCCGCCACAGCAGGAGACGCCAGATACACTTCGGAGGTCACATGCCCCATACGCCCCACAAAATTGCGGTTAGTTGTGGCAACTGTGCGCTCACCCGCCGCCATAATGCCCATATGTCCGCCGAGACAAGGCCCGCAGGTAGGGGTAGAAACTGCGCAGCCCGCCTTGATAAAGATTTCGATGTATCCCGCTTTCATCGCATCGAGATAAATTTGCTGAGTTGCAGGGATAATTACAGTGCGTACGTTCTTGGCAACATGGTTATTTTTGAAAACCGCCGCCGCAACAGCAAGGTCACTGAACCTGCCATTGGTACATGAGCCGATAATAACCTGATCGATTTTGATTCCGGTGGCCTCTTTGGCTGGCCGAGCATTCTCGGGCAGATGGGGAAATGCTACGATTGGCTCAAGAGCAGAAAGATCAATCACATAGGTTTCATCATAAACTGCGTCTGGGTCAGCTGTGTATTCTTTATACGCACGGTCTACCCTGCCCTTCATATAAGTACGGGTTGCGTCATCCACCGGAAAGATACCGTTTTTTGCACCCGCCTCAATGGCCATGTTGGCAATGGTAAAGCGATCGTCCATCGAAAGATACTGGATGCCATCCCCTACAAATTCCATTGATTTGTAGAGCGCACCATCCACACCAATTTTGCCGATAATGTATAGAATAATGTCCTTTCCGCTTACCCATTCTCTCGGCTTACCGGTCAGCTCAAATCGGATTGCGGCAGGTACCTTAAACCAGCATTTGCCTGTTGCCATTGCCGCTGCCATATCGGTAGAGCCAAACCCTGTTGAAAACGCGCCCAGCGCACCGTAGGTGCAGGTATGGCTGTCTGCGCCCACAATTAGCTCACCCGCAGCCACAATACCCTGCTCGGGCAGCAATGCGTGTTCAATACCCATTGCACCAACATCATAGAAATGCTTAATATCGTTTGCATTCGCAAAATCGCGGCAAGTGGCACACAGCTCTGCCGCCTTAATGTCTTTGCTCGGGGTAAAATGGTCAAGCACAATCGAAATTTTATCCTTATGAAACACCTCTGTGCAGCCGTGCTCTTGATATTCACGAATTGCCACAGGTGTTGTAATGTCATTGCCGAGCACCATATCCACCTCGGCATAAATCAATTCACCTGCCGAAACCTGCGGCAAGCCTGCTTTATCCGCCAAGATTTTCTGGCTCATTGTCATTCCCATACGTATCAAACCTTTCCCTGTTGTTTTGTTGCTTCCTTTAGAAATGCTGCAAGCTATACCTGAGCTACCGGCTGGCATACCCCTGCACGATTGATGGCGCTGACCAGCGCGTTGACCGAAGCTGCCATAATATCGTCGTGTACGCCGGCGCCCCAGCTAACCTTATTGCCGCCAATGCTGATGCTGACATAAGCAACTGCTCGGGAGTTGGTTCCGCGCTCAAGTGCATGCTCTTCGTAGGTGAGCAGCGAAAAGTTGAGATCAAGATTATTCTTAAGCGCATTTGCAACGGCATCCAGACGGCCGTTTCCAGTACCGGTAAACTCTTTTATCTCGTCACCCACTTTGGTCGTTACCACCGCGTAGATGCCATTTTTCTGAATAAAGTGCACCTCAACAACATCAATCGGAGTAAAGAAGTTGACATACTGCTCTTTAAAGATATGGTGCACCTCACTTGGGCTGAGTTCTTTATGCTGCTGGTCGGAAATACCTTTGACGGTATAACCAAAATCTTCGCGCATTTTGGCAGGCAGCCTGTAGCCGTATTTCTGTTCGAGCAGGTAGCCGATACCGCCCTTGCCCGACTGGCTGTTGATGCGGATAACATCGGTTTCATACTCTCTGCCAACATCTTGCGGGTCGATAGGCAGATAAGGTACGGTCCAGCGTGCACAGTCGTGCTCTTCACGCCACTTCATGCCTTTGGCAATCGCATCTTGATGCGAGCCGGAGAATGCCGCAAACACCAATGCACCCGAATACGGCTGACGGTCGTAAACCTTCATACCGGTCACCTTCTCATACAGTTCGGTAATTGCAGGCAAGTTCTCAAAGTTCAGCTCAGGGTCTACGCCCTGCGAGAACATGTTCAGTGCAAGGGTGACAATATCAACGTTACCGGTGCGCTCACCGTTGCCGAACAGCGTGCCTTCGATGCGTTGTGCTCCCGCGAGCAGACCCATTTCAGAATCGGCAACCGCACAGCCACGGTCGTTGTGGGGGTGCAATGAAACAATGATATTGTCGCGGTAGTTTAAACGGTCGCACATATATTCTATCTGGCTGGCGTAAACGTGCGGCATAGAGTGCGACACGGTAACCGGCAGGTTGATGATCACTTTTTTGTCCGCAGTCGGCTTCCAAACATCCAGTACAGCGTTGCAGATTTCAAGAGCGAAATCCATCTCGGTACCGGTAAAGCTTTCGGGAGAGTATTCAAAACGATAGGGGCTTCCCTCTTTTTGCGAATACTCCAGCAGCATCTGTGCACCGCTGACAGCAATGTCGATAATTTCTTTTTTGGACTTTTTAAATACTTGTTCGCGCTGTGCAACCGAAGTGGAATTGTAGAGGTGCACAACCGCGTTTTTTGCACCTTTTAGTGCTGCAAAGGTTTTCTCGATGATATGCGGGCGTGACTGGGTGAGCACCTGAATGGTTACGTCGTCGGGTACTAAATCCCGTTCAATTAGCGCACGGCAAAACTCATATTCGGTATCGGATGCTGCTGGAAACCCGATTTCCACCTCTTTGAAGCCTACAACTTTGACTAAAAAAGTAAAAAACTCTAATTTTTCTTCTAGGCTCATCGGTACAATCAGTGACTGATTGCCGTCGCGCAGGTCAACACTGCACCAAATCGGCGCCTCGGTAATGTATTCCTTCTGCGCCCACCTCATTGATGTCTCGGGGGGCATAAAATAGGCCCGACTGTACTTTTCAAAATTTTTCATATCATAAAACCCCTTTCTGTTTTGCTGTAAAAAACAAGAAACCTCCGTCTCTTTCTTCGAAAAAGAGACGGAGGTTAAATTCTTCCGCGGTACCACTCTAGTTGATGCAATTGCATCCGCTTTGTTCACATCTGCGCTGCAAGCAAACACCTGCAATGCGAAAATGCTATCTCTGTTAACGGTGAGAAGCTCCGTTCACGCCTACTATATTCGGGTGACAGCTCAGGGGCGAGTTATACACAAATTCCGTATCGTTTTACACCAAGCAACGACTCTCTGTAACTGAAATGCTGTGTTTTGTTCCCCATCTACGCCTTTAAAATATGATGTTGCAATTAATATAACCCGAAAAAGTTTGTTTGTCAACACTTTACCGTAAAAAAGTTTTTACCGCTTTAAAGCAGATGATACAGGACTTGCCAAAAGACTACTTTTGCAGTATAATTTAGATGCAAAACATGATAAATTAACAGTAACCAATCATTTTTATGCTGGTACAGGCTTATGCCCTGCACCATGCAAAATTTAATTTTGTAAAGGTTTTTGGCTTTACACAGGAGGAATCTAAATGACCCCATTACAAAATAGAACCCTGCAGATTATTGAACGGTTTAAACAGGAATATCCCGATGCGGTTTGTTCTTTGAATTATGTGGACCCATTGCAGCTGCTCCTATCCACCCGTTTGGCGGCACAGTGTACCGATGCGCGCGTAAATCTCGTTACACCTGCTCTGTTCGAAAAATATCCGGACGCACAGGCTTTTGCAAGCGCCGAGCTTTCGGAGGTAGAAGAAATTATAAAATCCTGCGGGCTGTACAAAACCAAGGCAAAGGATTTGATTGCGACCGGCAAGATGCTTACCGAAGATTTTGGCGGCGTAGTACCCGATAATATGGAGGATTTGCTCAAATTGCCTGGTATTGGCAGAAAAACGGCTAACCTTGTGCTCGGTGATGTGTTTGGCAAGCCCTCGGTGGTGTGTGACACACACTGCATCCGTTTGACCAATTTGATGGGGCTAACCGTGGGCAAAGACCCGTATAAATGCGAAATGCAGCTGCGCGAACTGCTGCCACCCGAGGAAAGCAACGACTTTTGCCACCGTACTGTGCTGCATGGCAGGGCAGTATGCAAGGCGCGTAACCCGCAGTGCGGGCTATGCTGTGTGCGTGACCTGTGCGATTATGGCTGCCAGGGCGGTGCTTGACAGAACCCGTGCAACGGTGTATACTAAAAGCGAAAAGAATACAGGGGAGCTAACGAAAATTGGCTGAGAGGAACACTGTCGTGTTTAAACCCTTAAACCTGATCCAGATAATGCTGGCGTAGGTAGTAATTAATATTTAATTGCTAGACACCATTTGGCATTATGCTAAGTGGTGTTTTTTTCTGTGTTCTTTTAAATTTAACGTGTTATTTGACACAGGAGGACGTAAAAACAATGACTCAAACCAGTAAAACCCGCATTATGACAGAATGCGCCATTATGGTGGCTTTGTCTGCTGTATTGCAGCTCATTCCATTCGTAAAGCTAGCCAACGGTGGCTCTATTACCCTTGCAAGTATGGCACCTATCGTGTTCATTGCGCTGCGCCACGGCGTAAAATGGGGCCTGCTTACCGCGTTTGTGGGCAGCCTTGTTCAGATGCTTCTGGGCGGCATTTCAGCCCCGCCGACAGAAACTTTCTTTTGGTTCCTATTGGTGATTTTACTCGATTATGTAATTGCTTACACCGTTCTGGGACTTGCACCGGTTTTTGCAAAGCCCTTCCAGAACCAGCTTGTGGGTGCGGGTGTAGGAACGTTTGCTGTTACACTGCTGCGCTATATCTGCCATATCGTTTCCGGAATTCTTATTTGGGGCGTGTATGCACCTGAGGATCAGCCCGTATGGCTTTACTCGATTGGTTATAACGGCAGCTATATGGTTCCTGAGATCATTATTACAGTTGTCATAGTGGTTCTTTTATGGAAATTTGTTGCAATGCGTGCACTTAAAAACCGACATGCATAATACTATTTTTGTTTATTGAATAGAGGCACATTAGCCGCCGGAATGTTACACACATTTCGACGGCTTTTCTTATATTTCCAACTTCTTTATAATAAGTTTACAGCTTTAACGTTGTATCATACTGGCAAGTAAGGTATAATAAACATAAAAGCGCTTATTATCCTCGTTCTAATCCTCTTCGGCTCTTCTCTTACGCGGCAACTACCGAAGAACGGCAATTATACCACAAACCTTAAGGAGTTGTTCTGATTCATTGAAACTGAATAAATATTTGCTTGTACTGCTTGTCTCTATGCTGCCTATTGTTGAATTGCGTGGGGCAATTCCTATTGGTGCGGGCTATGGAATACCATTTTGGACAAACTATGCCATTTGTTTGATTGGCAATGTGCTGCCGGTACCCATTATTATTTTATTTGCTACCAAGGTTCTAAAATGGCTGACTCAATTTCGAAAAATAGGGCCGTTTTTTCAAAGAATACTGGACAAGGCTGAGGAGAAATCTAAAAAGATTGGTAACGTTGAGCTGTTTGGCCTGTTTTGCTTTGTCGCTGTTCCCCTGCCGGGCACCGGCGCATGGACAGGTTCACTGATTGCCGCAACATTGCGGCTGAAATTTTGGCCTTCGATTGTTGCCATTGCGGCCGGAGTTGCCGCAAGCGGTATTATTATGGGTATACTCTCATACGGATTGTTTTCATTGCTTTAGATGCAGGCAATAAAACAGGCTGCCATTTCATATGGCAGCCTGTTTTGTATTATTTGATCTGTTTGGGTGGAGTCATACGGAAATCGAGGTTGTACGGTGGCTCAATGGTCGCTTTTACCTCTTCAATCAAGGCATGGTAATCAGCAATACCGCGCTTCTCAGCCAACAACAATGACTGCCGCTGAAACCAAAGGTCAATAAGGGCACTTTCGCCCTCGCGTACAGTAGCAAAGGTATAGGTAAACTGTTCTTCTAAGAAAGCCCACTCATGCAGTTCAAAGGCTGTTTCTGCTGCGCTCAGGCGTATACGCTCCCCCCGCTTCATCACATCAGGCAAGGAGTTGTAAAATTCCCAAGCCTGTTCGTACTTGCCTGCAGAGTTGTGAATAGCTATATATTCTTCGGCAAATGCGTGATGCTGTGCAACACCGCCAAGCTTAACCGCTTTATCGATACATAAGCACGCTTGACCAGACTCTTTTTGCTGCACCATTGCCTGAGCAAGGCAGCGATAAACAATAGCGGTTGGGTGCAGCTCGGCAGAGCGCAGAAGTGCGTCTATCCCCTGCTGCGACTGATCGTTTTCGTAGAGCATTACGCCGAGGTGGAGGTATGCGGCTGCAGTATGATTTTCATCGTTTTGCAGCGAAGCCTCAAGCAATGGTAGCCAGCGCGTGTCGGTAAGCCATGAAGCGGGCAGCTCATCTGCTGCGAGTGGTGGCAGAGCACCCTGTTCCAGCAGCGACAGCCACGGCTGCTGCTGTGCATCTAAGGTACTTTCGGGGAAAAGCATTCCCTGAGGAATGATAGAAGGCTCACGTTTTGCCTCCAGCGCACCCCAGCCACTGCCGTGATGCAGAATTTCATTAGGCTTTTTAGAATAGAGCGCATCGTATTTTTGATTCAGGGCAGTCAGCTGATTGGCAGAAAGCGCTTGCTCCACACAGCCATAGAGGTATTTGCAAGACTGTTCCCACTCGGCATTCGCCTGTTCTGTATCGACCTGAAAACCGCCAAATACTTGTGTAAAGCTGCATCGCTCGCCTGCACCGAGGTCTTCCCCATGCACCTGTGTGGGCGCCAACCCTGCCTGTATTTCTAGATAATCGCCGCCTACATCATCGGAAAGGAAGTGCTTCCAATGATTGCCGCCACGGTGATTGCCCCAACAGAACATTTTGCGGTAGCTCAGACGCTCGGTAGAGCGCTCCCAAAATGCGGTGCCGTCATCATAGGCAGCTGCCTCCCATGTGCAATCGAGCTGTGCAGGGTTTTGAAAGAAATATTCGTTGGAATAGGGCAGATTGTTAGGATAGCTTGCATCCAGCCCGTTTAGGGTAGCAAGATATGGCATTTCGCCATGACCAAAGCCATGAATAGAATTCTGCGACTTTTGTGTTTCGGGCTTGATGTAGATGACCTCTTTGCTGCCTGAAAAAACACGCACATTGCGGTTTTCTTTAACGGCAATGTTAGTCCACCAGTAAAGAGGTACCGGTTCATCCTTGCTGTTTTGTATGCTGACATGTGCTGCAAGATAACCTACATCTTCGGGCAGGTGAAAGTCGATTTGCAAAAAGAGGCATTTTTGGCGCTCGTACTCATACATGCGTAGGAACTCATTGCCTTCATTGTCGGTGCAGCGGGCAAAAAACACAGGCTCGCAGGTTAGGCAGGTATGCCCATGCTGCCCTAAATTCCATTCAATTCCGCCTGAGAACCATGCATTTCGAATCGCCAAGTTTGCAAAACGAAGAACAGGGTTGCGAAACAGAAGCTCCCGTTTCTCCTGTTTATCGTAAAGCGACCATAAGCGTCCACCAACATCCGGAAGAAAGATTGCTTTCAGTCGGCTATTCTCCATCACAATGGCGTTTAAATCGGTCTCCTGCAGGGTTCTATTGTATTGATCCTGCATGGTATATGGCAACACGCGAAATGCAGTTTCGTAGCCAAAGCCGGTAAGCTCCTCTTCCAGCAGGCCATCATTGATCAGTTGCTTATTGTGGTTTCTGTCGCGAAAACATGGCAGCGGGTTTTGCCCGCTAAGGCTTGCCGCTGGTGTGCGCAGAGTAGTACGATAAATCTTCAAGGCTGATTCCTCCATCCTTTATATGTTATAGAAAAGGAGCCCGCGCCGGCAAGGTGGGAGCTCCTTTTACGGGTATTCACCCGCGACTGATAGGATATAATCTTACTATTTACACAAGGTTTAGCCCTTAATTGCACCACCGGTGACGCCTGCAATGATTTTTTCTGATAGGAAAATATACAGGATAAAGGTGGGTAGGAACACAATAACAACAGCAGCAAACATACCGCCCCAGTCGCCGGTGTAGCGCATCGACTGAATCATAGAATACAGGCCGA
Organism: Hydrogenoanaerobacterium sp.; assembly: GCF_032017025.1. Taxonomy (NCBI): domain Bacteria; kingdom Bacillati; phylum Bacillota; class Clostridia; order Eubacteriales; family Oscillospiraceae; genus Hydrogenoanaerobacterium; species Hydrogenoanaerobacterium sp. Next base: position 46,995 of record NZ_DALZQO010000006.1, on the reverse strand, counting down.
CCGCAACGGGGCGCGTCTGCGGAGAGTTTGCAAAGATAAGTGAGATAAAGTACTCATTCCAGATCGTAATAAAGTTGAAGATGGTAACGGTGACGATACCGGGCTGGGCAAGGGGCAGCATAATCTTCCAGAATGTTTTTATTGGGCTGCAGCCGTCGATTGCCGCTGCCTCCTCAAACGATACGGATAAATTACGAAAAAACGTAGTTAAAAAGAATATGGTAAACGGTACATTAATTGAGACATACAGGAAAATTAACAGTATCCTGGAGTTGGTAAGCTGCATGGCAGTTACCATTGCAAACAACGGCATAATAATCATAATAGATGGGATACCCAATGCAGTTGCAAACATGTTTTGCAGCAGACCGTTTCCCTTGAACCGAAAACGGCTGAGCACATACGCTGCAGGTGCTGCAATAATAACCACGAGGGTGCAGGATACTAAAGTATAAAGCAGCGAATTCATAAAATAATTGGAAACCTTATGTGTTTTCCACGCTTTTATGTAGTTTTCAGGATGAAAGCCCGTCGCAAACTTGAATAAGTTACCATCAAAAATTTCACGCGTTGTCGAGAAGGAGGCAAGAATGATCCAACCGATGAGCACAAAGGTAAATAATACCCACAGCGAAACAATCAGATATCCCGGTGCAAGCTGCAGCTCCTTCTTCCAGTTAACAGGTTGCTTGATTTTCTTTGATTTTTTAGCCATTTATTTCACCCTCCCCTCTTAAAGCTCAACATCATCGTTTTTAATGATACGCTGGGTTGCAAAAAACACTGCAACTACAATCAAAACCATGATTACGCCGATGGCAGCACCTGCACCGGAATCGCGCTTGGTAATTGCCGCAGAGCTAGCGCCGAATACCAGCTCATACATGTAAGACATTGGCGTAACGGTGCTTGCACTCAGATTAACCGGTGAGAACAATTGGCTCCATACAAAGAATGTAACCGTGCTTACCGTCCATAATACGATATTGGTTCGGATGACGCCCTTGAGCAGAGGCAGTGTAATTTTAAGGAAGCGTTTAAATACATTTGCCCCCTCAATGGTAGCTGCTTCGTAAAAATCTACCGGAATTCTCTCAATGCCGCTCATAAATATGAGCATATGATACCCTACCATGCCGAAGCAATATGCAATCAGCATACTCCAAAATAGCATTTCCGGCCCTGTCCACAGAATTTCAGACATTTTTTTCATACCCAGAGAAGAAAATATTTCGTGGAAAAGACCAAAATCAGGGTTATATACATAGTTAATCCACATCGTTCCCATTGCAACCGCAGAAACAACATTGGGCAGATAAATTGCCGAACGGAAAAAGCTTTTGCCACGGATACCACTAGTGAGGATGACTGCAAAAAGCAACGCAAGGAGCATGACAGAGATTCCGCCTACAAGCCATATTCTGGCGATATTACCCATTGAATTCAAAAACAGCGGGGTATCAATTAGTGTCTTAAAGTTGCCCAACCCGTTAAAACTCCATGTTGCAATAGAATCTGTTACACCTTCTACCCTGAAAAAGCTCATGACAATTGTGCGAATGGTAGGATATAGAAATACCAGAGTATAGGTAAGCACCGCCGGGGTGAGAAAAGCAATGATCATTGTCTTGTTCTTTTTCATAAGAATCCCCCTAGTTCCTTACTTACTTATTGGAAAACGACGGCAGCGTAAAACACGATGCCGCCGCTTTATGCTATCTACTAAGGTTTAGAAGTAAACGTTATTTTTTCATAGCATCTGCAAAGCCCTGTGCGTCCAGCTTACCACTGACAAGCAATGCAAAGTTGGTTTTAATTTTAGCGTTAATGTCGGGGTTATTCTCCATGCCAACTGCCCATGGCAAACGTTTTGTAGTGTTGTCCAAAACTGCTTTTGCATCAGCAAGCTGTGTAGGCCAGGTAGAATCGTTGCCCATCGGCACGCCGAGGGAGTTTGCAGCAAGCTTGCTGTCCCACTCGCCGGTGGTGAGCCATACGATTAGGTCAAAAGCCTCTTGTGGGTGTTTGGTGTTTTTGTTGATACCAAGGCATTGTGCACCAAAGTTATTTGCCTCAGGGCCGTCGCCCGCTGCGGCAACTGCAGGATATGCGAAGGAACCCCATTTAAAATCTGCAGGAGCAGAATCTTTAATTTCGTTCGGGAGCCATGTGCCGTTTAGGTACATTGCAACAGAACCGTTTGCAATCTCCTGCTGGCCGGCAGGATAGATATTGGCAGCGGCATTTTTAGAGATATAACCTTTTTGCGCCATTTCCTGCCACTGCTTACCAAATTCCAAAACAGCGGGATTGTTAAAATCGTTCTTCTCAACAATCTGCATCGTTGCATCCATACCGATCAGGCGATCCAGATGGTAGCCCACCAAGCCGGCCATGTAAGCATCATCAACAGTGATAGCGGTTTTACCGACTGCTTTAATCTTTTCACAGGCTGCGAGGAACTCATCCCATGTTTTCGGAAGAGCAGTAATGCCTGCCTCAGCAAAGATATCTTTATTGTACATAACTACAAATGTAGAGGGCTGGTAAGGGATAGTAGAGAGTTTTCCGTTAGGACCAAGCGAACGGGCAAGATCGACGAGGGTTTTGCTAACAACGTCGGTATAAGGCTTGCCACCGGTGCTGTCATACGATTTTGCAGCCATTTCTTCAATGTCCAGTAGGTAGTTGCCCCAGGTAACATTGACGCGTTCGACATCTTCGTCAAAAATATCGATGACTGTGCCGCCGTCCAATGCGGGCTGCAGTGTCTTACGAATGTCGCGGCCGTTCCAGTTGACTTCAACCTCAACACCGGTTTTTGCGGTGTAGGCCTTAACGGCCTCGGCAATGGTCTGGCCTTGAGGCTCGGTTTCGTTCCACATCGTCCAATAAACAAGCTTTACTTTTTCACCGCCAGAAGGTGCAGCAGAACCTCCGCCGGATGGAGCAGATTTACCCGCGCAGCCCGTAAACAGCAAGGCTGCTACCAGTACCAGACACATAAGTGACAACAATCTCTTTTTCATCTCGTAAATCCTCCTACTATTTGATTCTTCATTATGTTAAGGCATCCGCCTTAAAGTACAAATTTTCACTTTTGAAAAAGTATAGTTTTTTCCTGTTTCGTTGTTTGTTACTCTACCCCCTTATTCTAGCGTTTGTTCTTACAAATTGATTTACCATTATTTGTATTAATTTTGCACAATTTACCTCAAGATATGAGAATTAATTATGTAGAATAATTGCATTTTCTTTTCTTTTGGTATAAAATAATAGTATTAAAGTAAATTTCTTGTACTTTTTCCATAAACATCTTTGGAAGATTGTACAAAATCACATAAGGTGGTGTCAAAATGGGCTACATAAGTACATTTCTAAATCAAGAAATTATAATCGACCATTTGGTGACGGTGCATTATTTTGAATATACCAGCGATTTCTTCTTCCCCGGTGAGGTGCATAATTTCTGGGAGTTCCTGTATGTAGACAAAGGTGAGGTTGAAGTGACCGCAGGTGAAACCTGTTATTTGCTGAAAAAGGGTGATGTTATTTTCCACAAACCGATGGAATTTCACAACCTATGGGCAAACGGTGTAATTGCCCCAAACCTTGTTGTGGTTGCATTTGAGTGTATCTCACCTGCTATGCAGTTTTTTGAAGATAAAATTTTACGTGCCGGAGATGCAGAGCGTGATTTGCTGGCTAAAATTGTAGAGGAAGCAAACCAAACTTTTTCTTCCGCGCTGGATGACCCCAATTTACGGTCGTTAGAAAGAAGCGGAGACGGACAATTTGGGTCGGAACAGATTATTAAGCTTAGTTTAGAACTAATGCTTTTACAGCTGATACGCAAAGGGGATGTTCCACAAACCAATATCAGGATAACCTCATCCATCCGCGAAAAAGAGGGACAGGATGTTTTCGCCCGCATTCAGCATTATCTAGAGGATAATATCCATAACCGTATTACTCTGGATGATGTATGCCGTGATAATTTGTTTGGGCGCAGCTATTTACAGAAGATATTCCGGGAAAAAACCGGCGGCGGTGTAATGGATTATTTTGGAAAGATGAAAATCTCCGCAGCCAAACAGGCTATTCGGGAGGGCACCCGTAATTTTACCGGAATCGCAAATGAATTAGGGTATACATCCATTCACTATTTTTCACGCCACTTTAAAAAGGTAACCGGAATGACCCCCTCGGAATACGCATCTTCGGTGAAAATTCGTTCAGAAAGCACGCAGAAGCGACCGGTTTCATTAAAAAAATAATTTAAAAACATTAAAAACTCAGCCTTCTTCTGGTAAGCCAGAGAATCGGGCTGAGTTTTTTGCACATTTAGAATGATGAATTTTGATGCTTGCTGCATTTTTGTGCAAATATTTTGAGCAATCGGACATTTATTTTAACGAAAACATTCGATAGAATAGTAGATGGAGCAGCAGGCTGTTGCTTTATGATATGCCAGCGATCGTTCCATCCTACTGGCTGCCTTAGATGCAGCAGTCTGGAATTACATCAAGAAATGAGGCTGTGGTTTATGAAAGAACCGATATTGGTGGTTATGGCTGCCGGAATGGGAAGCCGGTACGGCGGGCTAAAACAAATTGACCCTGTCGGGGCAAACGGAGAGATCATCATTGATTTTTCTCTTTTTGATGCAATGAATGCAGGCTTTAAAAAAGTAATATTTCTAATTAAAAAATCGATTGAAGAAGATTTTAAAGAGATTATCGGTGACAGGATTTCAAAAATTATGGAGGTCGGCTATGCCTATCAGGAGGTGGATGCGCTTCCTGCAGGCTACACCGTACCCGATGGAAGAGAAAAACCCTGGGGCACAGGACATGCGATCCTCTGCTGCAAGGAGCTCATCGACGCACCGTTTGCGGTAATTAATGCAGACGATTACTATGGTAAGGATGCTTTTAAGCTGATTTACGATTTTTTGCTGCACAGCGAAGACGATGCACTTTACCGCTATGCAATGGTGGGCTATATACTGGAGAATACACTCACCGACCACGGACATGTGGCGCGGGGTGTATGCGTTACAACAGCAGACGGTTACCTTGACACCATTCATGAGCGCACACACATTGAAAAACGCGGGGGCGGCGCACAATATACCGAAGACGGCACCCATTGGGTGACGATTCCCGAGGGCAGCACCGTTTCAATGAATCTGTGGGGCTTTTCGCCCAGCATTTTAAATGCATTGGCGGATGAATTTCCCGTATTTTTGGACCAGGCAATTGCAGAAAATCCGCTGAAGGCCGAATATTTTCTGCCGACTATGGTAGACCACTTAGTAGAAGGCGGAAAGGCGACCGTAAAGGTGCTGCAATCCCCCGACCGCTGGTATGGCGTCACCTACCGTGAGGATAAGCCTGTGGTGGTAGAAGCTATAAAACGCATGAGAGAAAACGGGATTTACCCCGATAAGCTTTGGAGGGAATTTGCATGAAACCAATTACAGAAGAGCTTTTGCGCCGTGTGGTAGATTGTTTTGAGTACGAAGGTGAGTTTGCAGGTGCGCTACCCTACGGCAGCGGACACATCAACGACACCTTTGCTGCTTATTTTCAGCTGGAGGACGGCACCTCCAGAAGATACATTTTACAACGCGTCAACAGCCATGTTTTCAAAGACCCGAAAGCAGTAATGGAAAACGTAGCGGGTGTAACACACTACCTCAGCAAAGCAATTGCAAAGGCAGGCGGCGACCCGATGCGCGAAACCCTAAACTTGATTGCTACCAAGGGCGGCGAGTTTTATCACGTTGATGAGGACGGCGGCTTTTGGCGCATGTATGTATTCATTGAGGATACGACAACCTTTCAGATGGTACAGAATGCAGATGATTTTTACAACTCTGCCCGTGCGTTTGGTAAGTTCCAGCTGTTGTTGGCTGAGTACCCCGCTGCAACCCTGCATGAGACCATCCCCCTATTCCACAATACCGTAGACCGCATTCGCCAGTTTAAAGAGGCGCTTGCTGCCAATACCACAGGCAGGGCGGATGATGTGCGCGAGGAGATTGAATTTGTGCTTTCGCGTGAGGCAGACACCCATGCACTGCTTGACCAGCTGGCAGAGGGCAAATTGCCGCTGCGCGTTACTCATAACGACACAAAGCTGAACAACGTGCTGATTGACAATGCTACCGGCAAGGGAATTTGCATTATTGACCTCGATACCGTGATGCCCGGACTATCTCTTTATGACTTTGGAGATTCTATCCGCTTCGGCGCAACCACTGCAGCAGAAGACGAACGCGATTTGAGCAAGGTGAACTTTGATATTTCTCTGTTTGAGGTGTATACCAAGGGCTACCTTGAAGTGGCGGGCAGCGTGCTCACCCCCAACGAAATTGCAAACCTGCCTATGGGTGCAAAGCTAATGACACTGGAATGCGGTATGCGCTTTTTGGCCGACCATATTGCGGGCGATACCTACTTTAAAATTCACCGCGAGGGGCATAACCTTGACCGTGCCAGAACCCAGTTTAAATTGGTTGCCGACATGGAACAGCAATGGGAAGCTATGCATGCAGTCGTAAAGAAGTATACAAAATAGGAAAAGTCCGGTTCGTTTTTGAATCGGACTTTTCCTTTTGTAATTTTGAGGTTTAGGCTTGATGGAGCCTCTTACTTAGCAGCTTTTGTAAAGTAACAAGAATTGCACCAAGATTGGTAACAACCATAAGCACTGTGAGCCCTATTTCGTACCAAATCCAGTAGGGTATTTCGTTAATCAGAATCAAGCTCTGTGCCAGGAGCACAACGGTATTAAACACCATTTTGAATACATTCCATCGAATTCTGATATACCTGCGGGTATCCACCGCACGCAGCACAAACACCACAAAATAGCTGACAAAAGTAGCAAAGGCAGCACCATTGACCCCATAGAGCGGAATGAGAATGATATTCAGCCAAATGTTAATTCCCGCACCGATTGCGGTTGTAACCAGCGCAAACACACTTTTCTTTTCCGCCATATACACTGTGCCAAGAAAAGTAACCATGCATGAGAAAACGGTAGCTATCACAAGAAATGGGATGTACTGCCACGAGGCATAGAATGAATCGGAAACCAACAGCTTTGTAATCAACTTTGCCAGAAGAATCAGCCCCGAACCGACGGCAAACAGCAAGGACTGATAAGTACGGAACACCTTGGTAAAAAAGCGCTCACGCGCAAGCTGTGTCTGCTCGGTTACCGCGGATATCTGCCAAGCATCGATAAAAATAGTGGAAATAAGGTTGACGATGGTCGGCACCTTATAAGAGACCGCAAACAAACCGTTGGCCTCGCTGCCGAGGACGTTGGATACGATATAGCGATCTGATACGTTCATAATCCACCAGAATAGCGTGGTTGGAATGAGCGGGATACAATACCGCAGCATCGCCGAGGTAGTTGTGCGGTTAATTCGCTTGAAATGAACATAACGATAAAGCTTTGCTGAAAGGAACAGAAACAGCACAGACAAAAGATCTGCACTGAAAATAGCCATCACATAGCCAACAATGCCCCACTCAAACACCACCAGGTAAAGGACATTGAACACAATTGTGGTGATGGTGCTGAGCACGCCGTCAAATGCATACAGTCGCACGTAGCCTTTGGCACGTGTAAATTGCGAACAAAGTGAACGCAGGCATGCCATCAGTACAAACAGGTAAATGAGCATGGTATGCCCCGACATATACGGCACCTTTGCAAGCAGCGGCTGAAACAGAACGAGTACCGTAAAGCCACAGAGAATGGTGATAAGCCCTGTTGAAAAAACATCATTTTTATTGATTTTATCATCGAGCCCGAAACGCACTACCGCATTGATGATACCCACCGAAACGATTGGAATAAGTAAGTTACCCGTTTGGATAATCAGATCGACCACACCATAATCGGAATTATTCAGCACGCGGGTATAGAGCGGCATTAAAAGAAATACCAACACCTTGGAGCTGAAAGTACCAATTGCAAAAATCATTGTATTTGAAATTAGCTTTTTATATTTATCCACGCCTAAACTCCTTGATCAGAATTGTTATCTATCTATTATACCGCTTTTCGGTGGAAAAGGGTATCTCTGTTTTTATTTATCTTTCTTTATCCATAGTTACTCATAACAAAACCGCAGCTGCCCAATTTTCTGCTTAGCAAGCCGCTGTTTTAGGTGTATGTATTATTCTGGCACGCTCTCGTACTCTGTAACCCCAATCTTTGGCAAATATTATAAATAAGGTTTAGGCATTTCATTTTGCAGATGAAACTGCTGCATGCCGCAAAAAGCTGCCGATGTCTGAAACAACAACGGCAGCTTTTTACAATGATATAAAAATGTCTAAATATAATTTTACTTAAGGAGGAAGATGAAGAAGGACTACTTTATCAGCGGTTGAATCTGCACATTTTTTAGTGCAAATTCCAGTGTTTGTTCTATTAAATGGAAGTCTGCGACAAGTGAGGTCGCCTTTTTTGTATAGTCATCCTGACGATAGGGCACAAAATAGATGTTGCGCACATTCAGCAGCTGACCGATGTTGCGTGCAGATGCACTTAAGCCGTCGTTAGTGGAAATTGCGATAATGGTAGGGCGTGCGTTGCGCAGGTGTGCTTTGCATGCCATGGTAACTGAACTATCTGTAATGCCATTTGCAAGTTTACCCAGTGTGTTGCCGGTGCAAGGTGCAATTACAAGTGCATCCAGCATAGCTTTTGGGCCAATTGGTTCCACCTCGGTTATCGTGCTCATTACTTTTTTACCGCATATTTTCTCAATTTCATCTACAAAATCTTTTGCTTTTCCAAAGCGCGTATCGGTAGAATAGGCAAACCCGCTCATAATCGGGTAAACATCATACCCTAGGTCTACCAGCCGCTGCATTTGCGGCAGCACTTGTGAAAAGGTACAGAAGGAACCGCACAGGGCAAAACCGACTTTAGTCTGATCCAATATAAATCCCCCTTTCTGCCAGAATATTAAGTACCGTCTCTTTAATAATTTCACCTGCAGAAATCGGTGCGACCTTACCGGGCAAAGATAATGCCCAAATGGTTTTGATTTGAAGATTTTTGGCCATGTCAAAGTCAACACCACCCGGTTTGCTCGCAAGGTCAATAACCAGGCAGTCGTGTTTTAGCCCCGATAATATCTCTTCATCCAAAATCATGGCCGGCACTGTATTGAATAAGATATCGGCTTCTCCCACATAGTCTTTTATCTTTGAGATGGGTATCGCCTCGCACCCAATGATTTTAACCCATGCAAGGTCACTATGCTTTCGCGCCGCAACAATTACTCGGGCACCCATTACAATTAGTATACGGGCAAGCACCTTTGAGATTCTACCATACCCGGTAATGATACAAGTACTGCCATAGATGGTACTGGCACGTTCACGCATGGCAATGGCCAATGCCCCTTCTGAGGTGGGAACGGCATTTAAAACCGCAAGTTCTTCACGTTCTAAGTAATCGATCAAGGTAAGGCCCATTTGCTCACCTTTGGTTTGCAGGTCGGTATCAATCATGCCGCCGAGGAGGAGAGCGCCTTTTTTGGCAGAGGTCAATACCTCGCGCACAGTGAGTTTATGTTCAGAAAATGGTGCGTTTACCGTAACTTTATCGGCAGTGACCGGTAATGGTAAAATAATGACATCGCTTGCTCCGATTACCTTTTTCGCATTTTCGGCAAGCTGAACCCCGTCCCCAAGGTAGACGTCCTGTTCCAGACAGAGTGCCGATACCGCAAAACCATCTTGTGCAAGCTTGTTTGCAAGATGTGCCTGACGCAAATCACCGCCGATAACGGTTATTTGTAATGCTTTATCATGTAGCATGAGAATAACCCCCATAGGATATCTCTATACCGCTCCATGTTTTATAGGGCGATATACCATATCCTATGAGGGTTGCGGGCAATGGGTTCCTATTGTTTAGAGGGTTCCGGCAGCATTTTGCTGCTGTGCCTGTATATGAGCTTGATAAGCTTCGAGAATGGCGTTTTCGAGCTGATGACGGGCCTCAGGCGTAATGGGATGCGCAATATCACGGAACACCCCGTTGTCGTCTTTGCGGCTAGGCATTGCTACAAACAGGCGCTCCGGCCCCTCAATCACCTTGATATCATGGACTGCGAGGTCGTGGTCTATCGTGACCGAAACCAACGCTTTGAGCCGTGTATCCTGATAGGTTCTTCTGATTCTGATGTCCGTAATGTTCATAATATGACTGCTCCTTTGTTGTGATGTTCGAAAGCTTAAAACCGCATTCGTTATCTTTAGTATTTTTCAAAATTTGCAGTGTTATACAATTTGAGACAAATAATGTAAGAAAGATGTTTATTTTATGAACCGTTTGACCTATAATAGAGTAGTATAACTAGGGTAATCTATCTGAAATATCACTTAAAATGAAATACAGGTCGGGAGTGCGTACTATGAGAAATATCGAAGATAACATTTTAGAAGGTAAAAAGCATGTGCACTTTATCGGCATCGGCGGGTCTGGCATGTTCCCGCTGGTGCAGATTTTACATGCAGAGGGTTTCTACATCACAGGCTCAGACAATAATGAGACCGATACGATAAATTACGAGCGCGAAATATTAGGGATTCCTGTTACGATAGGACAGTATGCGCAGAATATTGAGGGTGCGGATCTGATTGTATATACCTCCGCAATTCTTAAGGACAATGAAGAGCTTGTTGCCGCGCTTGCCTCGGGAGTTCCCTGCCTCGAGCGGTCTGAGCTTCTCGGGCTTATCACAAGAAAATACGACAATTGCATCTGCGTGAGTGGCACCCACGGTAAAACCACAACCTCCGCTATGCTCACCCAGATTTTATTGGGTGCCGGGCTGGACCCAACCGCTGTTATCGGCGGTAAGTTGCCCGCCATTCATGGCAGTGGGCGCGGGGGCAAGTCCGACATCATGGTTTGCGAGGCCTGCGAATTCTGTGACCATTTTCTGATGCTCAACCCCGACATCTCTATCATTCTAAACATTGATGCCGACCATCTGGATTACTTTGGTACTCTGGATAATATCATTGCGTCTTTCCGCAAGTTTGCTCAAAAAACCACCAAGGCACTGGTCGTTAATGGAGACAACGCCAACTCTATGAAGGCGGTTGAGGAGCTCGACAAGCAACTGATTACATTTGGCTGGGAGGCATCCAACGACTACTACCCTGCCAACATTCGTTACAACAAGGGCATTCATACCGAGTTTGACCTGATGCATCGTGGGGAATTGCTGCAACACATAGAACTGAGAGTACCCGGCAAACATAACATTCTCAACGCAACCGCCGCTTGTGCCGCGGCTCTGTACGTTGGCGCAGAGCCACAGGCGCTGCTAGACCACCCGTGGGAATTTGGCGGCGCGGGGCGGCGCTTTCAGGTAATGGGCAAGGTGCGCGGCATCACCATTGTGGATGATTATGCTCATCACCCGACAGAGCTTGAAGTGACGCTGCGCACCGCCAAAGAAATGGATTTTAACAAGGTATGGGCGGTGTTCCAGCCCTTTACTTATTCGCGTACTGCCCTGCTGCTCGACGATTTTGTGCGGGTGCTTTCCATTGCGGACAGAGTGGTGATGTCAGAGATTATGGGCAGCCGCGAAGTAAACACCTACAACATTTACACGAAGGATCTGGCAGATAAAATTGATGGCAGCGTTTGGTTTAACACTTTTGAAGAAATAGCAGATTACGTGATGAGCCATGCTGAAGACGGAGATTTGGTGATTACACTGGGCTGTGGTGATATTAATAAGTGTGCGAACATGATGGTAGCGGATTGCGTAATAAGATAAACCGTACACAGACATAATGCAAAAAGGACACTTGCGTGTCCTTTTTGTGTTATGGTTTTGCCTATGTAGGCTGTTGGTGATTGTTGTCCTCATTACCCAGTCCAAAGCTAACGGATAAGGCTTTGTCTACTTTTGTCATCGCTCCCCCGTCTAGCTTGCCCATTCTTTCTTTTAGACGGCGCTTGTCTATGGTTCGAATTTGTTCCAGCAGTACCACCGAATCGCGCGCCAGCCCGCAATTTTGGCTTTCAAGAGGGATATGAGTTGGCAGCTTGGATTTTTCTTTTTGGCTGGTGATGGCAGCCGCAATAACAGTGGGGCTGTATTTGTTTCCTACATCGTTTTGTACAATTAACACAGGGCGCACACCGCCCTGTTCCGAACCGACAACCGGGCTCAGATCGGCATAGTAGATATCTCCTCGTTTTACGGTCATCATAATCACTCCGAAATTTTGAACTTTATTGTTATTATTGTTGTCAGCGGCAATATTACTTAATCGCTATTTTGCCGTTTTTGTAAAATTTTTATAGACTTCTGCCTGTGCATAGCTTGCGCTTACGCATGGCATCTAGTTCATTGTATTAATTTCTGCGCATTTCTGACAATATTAGAAAATACCAAATTGGTGGATTGCGCGGTATTAGCTGCAAAAACTACACAAAAATACCTCACAGATTTCTTTTATCTGTGAGGTAAAAAAATTATTAGCCCTATCTGTTCAAAATTCGGGTAACACTCCGATTGTTATTGTGCAATAAAGACAAAGTTCGAGAATTCGGCTTCAAATTCATCGGCCGGTACCGAAAGGCGAATTAAATTGCCGTTTTTAGGGTCAATACGCAAAACAAATTCGTTGTCGTTTTCCTCCATCTTACCTGTTACCAGCAGAACCTCATTCTTATATTCTACTCGCACGCCTTCCTTCTGGGTGGCGGAATCGATGGCAGAAACCAGCAGCTTACTCACCGCAGAACCTGGCAACGAGCCGGGTTTAAATGAGGTATGCAGCTTTTTATAATCGATGTTCACCTTATCCACAGTAAATTCAATCGCCATATCTTGAAGGGCTTCGGGGCTTGCAAAGGTGATTTTACAATAGCCCGGCGCCTGCTTGGCAATTTTCGCTGTCGCATCAATATCTTTGTATTTGATGCTCACAGTGCTCTCGAACGGCCTTGTTAGCTCATCCGTAATATTGGATTTGGGCATGTGTTTTTTGGAACATGCTGCAAGCGAGGTTGCCACAATAAGGGCAGCAGCCAGTATCGCAACGATTCTTTTCATAATATCCCCCTCCACGGCAAAATGCCGCCCCAAAATTGTTTTTGCCGCTATCTGCCGTGCTCTAAAAACAGTGTGCACAAATCCTCCAGAATTTCAGAGGGCAGCATACCTGTTTGTGAAAGCCTTGCGGCGCATCGGTCGGCAGATTTCCCGTGCAGATAAACCCCGCACATCGCACTTTGTTCGGCAGGTATTCCTTGTGCCAAAAAGCCTGCAATCATACCGGCGAGAATATCTCCGCTACCGCCCTTGGCAAGCCCACTGTTGCCTGTGGTATTAACCATGGTATTGCCTTGCGGCGTAAAAATGAGTGTGTTGGCACCCTTGAGTACCAGCACTACATGATATCTTTGCGCAAACTCCCTGCCAAGTTCTACCCTACGGGCGAGCAGCTCGGCTGTAGTGATACCAAGCAGGCGCGCCATCTCGGCGGGGTGTGGTGTAAGCACTACGGGTACCTGCGCCTCATACAGTACATTTATATTCCGGCACAGCGTGTTTATACCATCTGCGTCGATTAAAACAGGGCATTTTACATTTTTTATCAGAAATTCCGTTACAGCAGCCGTGTCGTCGTTATTTGAAAGCCCGCAGCCGATCATGCATGCCGATACCTGTTTTAGTTTATCCTCAAGCTGAGGAATCGCCAGCCTGGAGATACTCCCCGTGCCATTTTCGGCCAACGGAAGAAACACAGCCTCCGTCAATGTGGTAGCATGTATTGAAATCAGCGAGCAAGGCGCACCGAGCATTACAAGGCCGGTGCCTACACGCTGCGCACCCATTACCGAAAGCCTGCCTGCCCCTGTCATACCAACGCTGGAGCTGATGTTCAGCAACTTACCGAAACTGCCCTTGTTGGAGTTGACGGCACGGTGCGGAATGGCAGAGAACACCTGCTCGCCGGTGACATGGCTGAATATAGGTGCAATACCGTCGCGGCAATGCGCGGTAATGCCAATATCGGCACACTCAATAAGCCCGCAGTGTTCTACCGCGGGATAAACAAAGTGCGCAGGCTTTAAACTGTCGAACGCGATGGTGAAATCGGCGCGCACGGCATCTTCACTGAATTCACCGTTGTCGGCATTGATTCCGCTGGGCAGATCAAGCGCAAATACCGCCGCAATTGCAGTGCTGATTTGGCGTGTTGCGTGTTTTGCATTTTCGCATAGTTCACCGTGAAAGCCGGTACCATAGATAGCGTCAATGATTACATCGACATTTTGCAGGAGCACACTGATTTTTTCGGCATCGGCTAGCAACTCAAGTACTTCGATTCCGAGTTCGCGTGCAAGGCGCAAGTTTGTAGCTGCGTCCTCGGTTTTCGGCTCGCCGTCTACTAAAATCACCTTGACGTTCGCATCGGCATTGCAAAGCAATCGTGCCACTACAAAGCCGTCTCCGCCATTGTTGCCCCTGCCCGCATAGACGAGCACGCGTTTTCCCTCCGCGTCAATTTTTTGAAGAATACTTTGCACTGCCGCAGTGCCCGCATTTTCCATCATATCGTAGTAGGAAAGCCCGCTTTCTGAGGCGGCCTTCTCAATTGCTTTCATCTGTTGCGAGGTAACAATCCTCATGGCTCTATTCCTCCGTAGCAAACCACCACCGCAGAGGCGTAATCTTTGGTGTGGGTGACGCTGACTGACAGCGTATATCGGTTTTCTTGTACGATTTCAAGCGCGTTTCCGCTCAGCTGAAAGTAAGGCTTGCCAAGCTCATCGCGCAAAAGCGAAATTTCGTTCAGTGCAAAGCCTCTTACACCTGTTCCCAATGCCTTTGCAAATGCCTCTTTCGCCGCAAAATTTGCTGCAACAGTCTGTGGGCTATTGCCGCGCTTTTCAAACATCACCTGCTCCTCGGGCGAAAACACATGCTGCATAAAGCGCTCTCTTTGCATGCTTTTGGCAATACGCGCCACCTCAATCAGGTCGATGCCTGTTTGTATCATCATAGAGTTACCCCTCTCGTACTCTGTCTTATTTTAGAGTATAGCACAAAAATGCAGATAGTATCAACGAGCGCAATTGTTATTTGGCGTTTTGCGTGATAGAATAAAGGATATCGAAAGGCGGGTGCGGCATGAAAAAGAAACGCAGTGAGGCCAGCTCCATTGGAATGATCGGCGGCACTACGAAAGAAACACATGAGTATGTCATCCAGCACTTGGGCTGGTGGAAAGGGCACTTGTTTTTGTTGATGCACCGAATCAAAAGCCTATTTGCAAAGATGCGGAATGGTACTGATTAAAACTTATAACCGATAAGGCTAAGAAGGAGAACACCGTATGAAAAAACCGACAATAGATGAAAGCTCCTTGATTTTGCAGGGTGCCGTCGTAACAGGTGATGTAACGATTGGGCGCGGCTGCTCGGTTTGGTACAATGCAGTGCTGCGCGGCGACATTGCCCCCATTGTAGTGGGCGAGGGCAGCAATGTACAAGACTGCAGTGTACTACATGTTGACCACAGCAACCCCATAATTGTGGGTAAGGGCGTTACAATTGGGCATGGCGCAATTTTGCACGGCTGCGAGATTGGAGACAATTCGCTGATTGGCATGGGAGCAATTGTATTAAACGGTGTGAAAATAGGCAAAGATTGTATGGTAGGTGCCGGTGCACTGGTAACACAGGGTACTCAGGTACCCGACGGCAGCCTGATTCTGGGCAACCCTGCAAAGGTGAAGCGCCCCCTTACTCAAGAAGAAATTGAGCATAATAAAACGAACGCTGCTGAATATTTGCACCTAATACCGCAATATAAACAGGATATGCTATAAATTTCTGTTGCAAAACCACAGCAACTGTGCTATATTGAATATTATTAACGTGAAGACTGGGAAAGTAGGATTCTATTAGTCTCTTGCAGAGAATAGATGCCGGCGGCTGGGAGCATCTTAGAGATTGGGAAAACGAAGTTCGCCCACGAGCGGCGCTGTTGAACCTTTTAGTAGGCAGCGACGGGTTTGCCCCGTTACAGGCAATACAAAGTGTTTGCTTTGCTGCAAGGCAAGGTGAAAATACGGGTGGTACCGCGGAAGTATTTTAAGCTTTCGTCCCTATTTATTTGGGGACGAGGGCTTTTTTTATTGCCAAGGCCCGCAATTTTGCACACAAAGCTGTAGCTGCTTTGCAGGGTTTTCTGCTGCAAGCAGCAAACATTTTATATGGAGGTTAACGAAATGAAAACTGCATTAGAACAGATTCGTAAAAATGCACTTGAGGCCCTGCAATCTGTCAACGATGAAAAATCGATGGACGATATCAGAGTCAAATTCTTAGGAAAAAAAGGCGAGCTGACCGCTATTTTGAAACAGATGGGCGGGCTTTCTGCCGAAGAGCGCCCCATTGTAGGGCAGCTTGCAAATGAAGTTCGTGGCTTTATTGAGCAGCATATCGAAGCTCGTTCCGCCGAACTGAAAGCAGCGGGAACTGCCGCACGCATGAAGACCGAGACCATTGACGTAACCATGCCCGGCACGAAACGTGCGCTGGGCAAACAGCATCCGCTGAATTTGGTGCTGGATGAAGTCAAGGATATTTTTATGGGCATGGGCTTTGACATTGCGCAAGGCCCCGAGGTGGAGTATGACTACTACAACTTTGAGGCGCTGAACATCCCCAAAGATCACCCCGCGCGCGACACGCAGGATACCTTCTATATCAACGACAACATCGTGCTGCGCACGCAAACCTCACCTGTGCAGATTCGCACCATGGAAAATAAGAAACCACCCATCCGCATTATTGCGCCCGGACGTGTTTACCGTTCTGATGCTGTGGATGCAACCCACTCCCCCTTGTTCCATCAGATTGAAGGACTGGTGGTAGACAAAGGCGTGACAATGGCAGACCTTAAGGGTACGCTTGAGATTTTTGTAAAAAAGCTGTACGGTGAGGCTTCTGTTGTGCGCTTTCGGCCACACCACTTCCCGTTCACCGAGCCCTCTGCCGAGCTTGATGTGCAGTGCTTTGCCTGCCACGGCGAGGGCTGCCGCCTGTGCAAAGGTGAGGGATGGATTGAGATTCTAGGCTGTGGCATGGTGCATCCGAAGGTGCTGTCCATCTGCGGCATTGACCCTGAGGAATACAGCGGCTTTGCGTTTGGTATGGGGCTTGAGCGTATTGTTATGCGCCGCTTTAATATTGACGACCTGCGTTTGTTTTATGAGAACGACCTCAGATTTTTGAATCAGTTCTAGTCGGCAAGCCGCCGTCGTATTCTTAGCCAGATTGTTGCAGGGCTTGGAACTACACCGAGAGTATCTGTTTGCAGATACCCCTTGCCTTGCAAGATTCCATCAACTTATAAGGAGGATTTCAGATGAATTTATCGATGAAATGGCTTTCAGATTATGTGAAAATAGATGCTTCTCCCCGCGCCTTTTCGGAGGCGATGACTATGTCCGGCTCAAAGGTTGAGGGCTATGAGATTGAGGGAAGCGAAATTGAAAATGTTGTAGTGGGCAAAATTTTGGCGATTGAGCGCCACCCCGATGCTGACAAACTTGTTGTTTGCTCCATCGATGCCGGAAAAGAGTCTCCGCTGCAGATTGTGACGGGTGCAACCAACGTAAATGTTGGTGACATGGTGCCTGTTTGCTTGGACGGCGCCAAACTGCCGGACGGCAAGGTTATTAAAAAAGGCAAACTGCGCGGCGTAGTAAGCGAGGGCATGCTCTGCTCGCTGGGTGAGCTTGGGCTCACCCAGCACGACTTCCCCTATGCGATTGAAGATGGCATTTTTATTTTGCAGGAGAATTGCGAAATTGGGCAGGACATTCAGTCTGCCATCGGGCTCAACGATACCTGCGTCGAGTTTGAAATTACCTCTAACCGCCCCGACTGCCTGTCTGTGATCGGTCTTGCCCGCGAGGCGGCCGTCACATTCGATAAGCCCCTCACCCTGCCGGTACCCACAGTGAAGTCTGAAACAGATGACATCCATGGTCACCTTGCCGTAGAAGTACAAAGCCCTACACTCTGCCCGCGTTACGTTGCCAGAATGGTGAAAAATATCAAGGTAGCACCTTCTCCGCGCTGGTTAAGAGAAAGACTGCGCGCTTCCGGTGTGCGCCCCATCAATAACATTGTCGACATCACCAACTATGTCATGCTCGAATATGGGCAGCCGATGCATGCCTTTGATCACAAGCTGGTAAAGGGCGGCAAAATTGTGGTACGCAACGCAAAAGACGGTGAGAGCATTGTTACGCTCGACGGCGTGGAGCGCAAGCTTTCCTCCGATATGCTCGTTATTGCAGACGAACATGCGCCAACTGCTGTGGCAGGCGTTATGGGCGGTGAGTTTTCGGGCATTATGGATGGCACCAACACCATCGTTTTTGAAAGCGCATGCTTTAGCGGCCCGTCGGTGCGCATCACCGCAAAAAAACTTGGTATGAGAACCGAGGCTTCCGGCCGCTTTGAAAAAGGGCTTGACCCACAAACCTGTGTCCCCGCTGTGATGAGAGCATGCCAGCTTGTAGAAGAGCTTGGCGCAGGCGAAGTGGTCGGTGGCATGATTGATGTGGATAATTCTGATAAGACCCCTGTGCGCATCCCACTGGAGCACGACTGGATCAATCGTTTTCTCGGCATCCAGGCTTCTCGCGAGGAAATGATTCGCATTTTGGAAAAGCTGGAATGCACCGTGGATGAAAACGATGTGGTAACGGTACCGTCGTTCCGCGCAGACTTGCAGCATAAAGCAGACATTGCCGAGGAAGTTGCACGTATCTACGGCTATGATAATATTCCTGTTACGGCTATTCGCGGCTCGGCGCAAGCGCAGCTAACCGATTTGCAGAAATTTGAGAAAAAAATCTCTACTACTCTGTTGGCACAAGGCTGCAATGAGATTATAACCTATTCGTTCATCAGCCCCAAATATTATGATAAAATTGGGTTGCCTGCCGACAGCAGCTACCGCAATTCGGTGGTAATCAGCAACCCGTTGGGTGAGGATACCAGCATTATGAGAACAACGGCGATTCCCTCTATGCTAGAGGTGCTGGCACGCAACTACAACAACCGCAATCTTTCTGCAGCCCTGTTTGAGGTTGCAACCGAGTACGTGCCCACAACCCCCGACAAGCTACCTGAGGAAAACCAGAAAATTCTGATTGGCATGTACGGCGAGAATGCAGATTACTACGCACTCAAGGGCATTGTAGAGGAGCTGTTTGAAACCCTTGGCGGTTATGACTACGATGTAACCCCCGAAAGCGGCAACCCGACGTTCCACCCCGGGCGGTGTGCGAAACTGACAGTGAACGGTAAAACACTGGGTGTCATCGGTGAGATTCACCCGACTGTGCTGGATAACTACGACATTGGTGTGAAAGCCTATGTTGCAGAGCTGGATGAAGCGCTGCTGTTTGCGAACAAGGCTGCCGACAAGCAGTACAGACCCATGCCGAAGTTCCCTGCCACCACACGCGACATTGCGGTGCTATGTGATGAAACACTTCCGGTGCTGAGCCTATACAAAGCCATTCAAGGTGCGGCAGGCAAACATTTGGATAAAGTAGAGCTGTTCGACGTTTACCGCGGTGCTCAGGTTCCGGCAGGTAAAAAGAGTGTAGCGTATAATATTTCATTGCGTTCGGCAGACAAAACACTTACCGATGAAGAAGCAAGCAGCGCCATGAAAAAGATTTTGAAAGCCTTGGGTGAACTGGGTGCAGAGCTGCGTTCTTAGCCTCTACATCTTAATTTTCTATAAAGGTTGTCATTTCTATCTTGATAATTTTTGTATTTTAGTGTATTCTAATAGTAATAATTTTAATCAATGGAGGTTTAAAGCATGCATGAGCCTACGATATCGTTTTCGATTCACGAAGACAAAGAAAATGAAATGAAGCAGACTTTGACAACTGTGTACGATGCTCTGCGTGAAAAGGGTTATAACCCCATTAATCAGATTGTGGGCTATATCCTTTCTGAGGACCCCACCTACATTACAACACACAACAATGCGCGCAGCTTGATTCGACGCATTGACCGCGATGAGCTATTGCAGGTGCTGGTAAAAGCGTACCTGAACGATTGAAGCTAATAGAGTAATTCATGTTTGCGGTAGACGGTGTAGCCATTCGGCTATACCGTCTTTCTGTTCGCAATGGTTTCCTTGCTATTTGTAAGGGCTAATTCAGTTATCAAATTTTGTTTATTTTTTACATATTCATTGTATATTTACATTTGGCAATGTGTTATCTCGTTTACAATTGTCTATAATTATGGTATAATAATTTGATGTAACGGCTAAATATAGTATTTGTGCTGTTTTTAATTTGTTTAAAATATTTTAAGATACAGGAGGACGATTAGATGAGCGA
The DNA here is from genome assembly GCF_032017025.1 of Hydrogenoanaerobacterium sp. Classification (NCBI taxonomy): domain Bacteria; kingdom Bacillati; phylum Bacillota; class Clostridia; order Eubacteriales; family Oscillospiraceae; genus Hydrogenoanaerobacterium; species Hydrogenoanaerobacterium sp. The sequence continues at coordinate 26,521 of NZ_DALZQO010000006.1, read as the reverse complement.
AGCTGTGAAAGACGAAAAATTTTTGACCTATAAGGGTAAACCTCTTGTTCGTTCAGGCAACACCATTTATTACGGCAATATGAAAGATAAATTTGTGGTGATGATGCAGATTCAGGATAGCAAAAAAGATGATGAGTTGGGGCTTGATATGGCGCAAAAAGTGACCATTCAGTTGCTCTCCACCGATCTTGACTTGCGCATTAAGGACAGAATCATTAAAAAGAGCGAAAAGGAAGGCCTTTACAAGGCAATGGATTTGGCAAGCATATGGTTGGAGCGTGCACTGAAAGATGCAGCAACAAAAGCATAATGCTTGTAAGCAAAAAAGGACACTGGTAGAACCAGTGTCCTTTTTTAATTTTCATGCGGCGTTTTTCCGCTTATCATTTTAGTTCCGCAATGGTAACGCCCGATTCACCCTCACCATAAACACCCAGGCGGAACGTGCGAATATTTTTATGGTGGCGCAAATCACTGTGTACCGCAGCGCGCAGCGCACCTGTTCCCTTGCCGTGGATAATGGTGATGACACCTAACCCGGCAAGTACCGCATTGTCAATATAACGTTCAAGCTCAATCAGTGCCTCTTCCACCATCATACCGCGCAAATCAATCTCAGTTTTACCAGAGCGCTCTGCACGGCTTGTAATGTTTTTGCCCACACTGCCCTTTTGGTTATTCAGTGTCACCTTGTTCTTGCGCTCATCGAGCCGTAGCTTGCTTTGAGCAACTTTAATCTTCATAATGCCAACCTGCACCATAACGTTACCGGAGCTATCGGCGGATGACAGCACAGTTCCATCCTTACCGATATCTACAATAGAAACGATATCACCCTTTACCAACTTGCGTGGCAGGGTGTAGTTGTCATTATGTTGCTGCTTAACGGGGTCGGCAAGCTCGTACAGCTTGTTGATACCCGATTTCATCTGCGCACGAGCCAGACTGGGCATGTTGTTGTATTTTTCGGTGTCCTTTTGCTTTTTGATTTCCTCCAGCTCATCGACCATGCGCTGAGATTCTATCTTCACCTTTTCAATCAGGCGCTTGGCTTCGGTTTTGGCGCGCTCAATCTCACGTTCCTTTTCTTGCTCAAGGCGGACTTTATAGGTAGCAATTTCGTTCTTCATGCGTTCTGTTTCTTCACGTACCTGCTGTGCACCAGCTTTCTCCTTCTCAAGCCCGAGGCGGGTTTCCTCAAGCTGCGACACAACATCTTCAAAACGCGCATTCTCATTGGAGACACGGTCTTTTGCGCGTTCAATTATGTTATGATCGATACCCAGCCGTTCAGAGATTGCAAACGCGTTGGAACGCCCCGGTACGCCGATGGATAGCCTGTAGGTGGGGCTGAGCGATTCCACATCAAACTCGCAGGAGGCATTCTCTACCCCTTTGGTTTCGAGCGCAAACACCTTAATCTCGGCATAGTGCGTGGTGGCAGCAATTTTTGCCCCCTTTTCGCGCAGTGCCTCAATGATTGCAATCGCGAGTGCCGCACCCTCGATCGGGTCGGTACCCGCCCCAAGCTCATCGAGCAATACAAGGGTTTTTCGGTCAGTTAGCCCTAAAATAGACACAATATTGGTCATATGAGCGGAGAAAGTGGATAGGCTCTGCTCTATGCTCTGCTCGTCGCCGATATCTGCAAGCACACGGTCAAACACCGAGATGGTACTGGCATCGGCAACCGGAAGCATAAGGCCGCACATTGCCATCAGTGTGAACAGGCCAAGAGTTTTGAGTGAAACGGTTTTACCGCCGGTGTTGGGGCCGGTGATGACAAGGGTATCAAACGCACCACCCACATAAATATCGGTGGGTACAACTTTGTTCTCGTCAATCATCGGGTGACGTGCTTTGCGCAAATCAATCACACAATCGTCTGTAATCGTTGGCACGGTGGCTTTCATCTTTCTGCCAAGGCGAGCTTTTGCAAACAGCAAATCAAGTTCCACCGCAGTGTCATAATCCGCGCAGATGCTGTCGGCAAAGTTTCCAACCTCTCCAGACATCTGTGCTATAATGCGCTCAATTTCTTGCTGCTCTTTATTTTGCAGCACACGAATTTCGTTGTTTGCCTCCACCACCGCAATCGGCTCAATAAAGAGGGTTGCACCGCTGGAGGAGGTATCGTGCACCATGCCCTTCACCTCGCCACGGTACTCCTGCTTAACAGGTACGACAAAACGCCCATCGCGCATGGTGATGATCGAATCCTGCAAATATTTTTGGTAGGTGGTGGATTTGACCATTTTATCAAGCTGGGCACGAACCTTCAGCTCGGTATTACGGATGCTGCGACGGATGCTGAACAGCTCAGGGCTCGCGGAATCGGCAAGCTCATCCTCAGACAGAATATTTTCGTTAATCATGTTCTCAAGTGCTTTGTTTGGGGATAGGCTTTCAAACATCGAATCCAGTGCAGTCTCCATGTCATCGCAATCCTTGCGGTAGATGCTAAGGTTACGGATCGTACGCAGAACATTGGAGATGTCCATCAGCTCACGCAGGTTGAGCATCGCCCCTACCTGTGCACGTTTGAGCATTCCTTTGACATTTTTCATGTTCAGCACGGTGGGCATGCCGAAACGTACTGACAGCAGATGAGCATCCTGTGTAAAGTTCATTTGCCTTACAGCTCTCGGATAATTCGTTTGCGGCTTAACATCAAGAGCAAGAGCGCGGCTGTCCTCACAGCTACAGCATTCTGCAAGCCGCGCAAGAATTTTATCAAGTTCCAGTGCGCGGTAATGTTTTTGTTCCTTATATTCCATGTGAATCCTCACTTTCGCAGGCAAAACCTCTCGGAACCTACAGGCCAAAATGCGCTTAAATAAAGCACATATCGCCTGTAGGCTCGGGTAAAATAGCTTATATCAAACTTTTATAGAACTCTAGCGTGCCGTAGCTCTTCTCCGTCTGACGAATCAAATATTTTTCGACAACACTGCCCAGATACTGAAGCCCCTCGGACGGCAGTTCAAACGCAAACAACCGCTCGAACGGACTGTAGATGATGTGGCGCATTGCCGCAAGTACTCCCCTTGGCAAGGCAATTGGCTTTACAGTTGTTTCGTTGCGTGTTTGCATGCAGTTACCGCAAAGCAGCTCCCCGCTATCAATAAAAAAGCTCATGGTATCGCTCTCATAACATGCACACTCACGGCACGCAATAAGATTAGGCATATAACCTGCCAACGTAAGTGCGCGCAGTTCAAATACCGGCTTTAAAAACGCATCGGTTCGCTTTTCTTTTTCCAACAGGTGCAATGAATTCAGCAGCAGACGCAAAAAATCTTCCGCGCCCTCGCTTTGCGGAGCAATGGTTGCCGAAAGCTCGGCAAAATATGTAGCAAGGGACAGCTTTTCGATATCCCTGCGTAAACCGAAGAACATATTCAAGCTGTCCGCATAATCGACCGTATAACGGTCTTTATTCTTAAACAAAACAAAGGATGAGTAGCACAGCAGTTCGGTGGTAGGTGCAAGCTTACTTTTCATACGGTTGGCTCCCCTGGCGTAAGCATAGATTACACCGTGATCTTTGGAGAGCAATGTAAGCAGCCGGTCTTCCTCATCAATATCCCGTGAACCGATTACCACCGCCTGTGTATTCATCTGCATCAGGATATTCCTCACCTTCGATGAAATCATTATCATTGGGTAATACACCGAGAGACTGGCGATAGCGCAGATAGTCGCTGACCTTGCCTGTACGCAAAAATTGTTCCCAAGCATTCATCATTTGATCCATGATGTGTTCCTCCCGCATCTCTATTTGCTTACAGTGTTACCCTGAAAGCAAAACTTATGAACGGGAAAGCACACCAGAAATTCCAATAATTTAGACTTGACAAAATACAATTCAGCGGCATATTGTGTAGAAACTTATTCTGCTATGCGGTTATTTGTAGCCAAAGTTTTTGATAAGCCCCGCTTTGTTGCGCCAGTCTTCGCGAACCTTCACCCAGAGGCGAAGATTAATTTTGATTCCAAGAAATTTTTCCGCCTCAACGCGTGCCTGTGTACCGATTTTTTTGAGCATAGTGCCACCTTTGCCGATAATCATGCCCTTGTGGCTGTCACGCTCGCAGTAAATGGTTGCGTCAATATCGGCAATTTCTTCACCGTCGATATTGGTGCGCTCTTTCATGCCCTCAATGCCAACTGCAACACCATGTGGTATTTCATCCTGCATGTTGTTGAGCACCTTTTCACGGATAATCTCGGAAACAATCACTCGTTCAGGCTGGTCGGTCATCGCGTCGTCATCAAAAAAGTGCGGGCCTTCGGGTACATAGCTCTGAATTTTATCAAGCAGAATCTGTACGCCTTCGCCGGTGCGGGCCGAGATTGGAATGATGGCTTCAAACTCAAACTCCTGTGAAAACGCCGAGATCTTTGCCATCATCAGCTCTTTTTGAGATAAAGCATCGATTTTGTTGACCGCGAGAATAACCGGTATTTTTGCCGCTTTCAGGCTGCGCAGCAGGTCAAATTCCGCTTTGGCAATCTCCCCTGTAGGCTCGGTAACCAGCACACCGATGTCCACATCCGATACCGATTCGTTGATCTGTTTTACCATATACTCAGAAAGCTTGGTGCGCGGCTTGTGTAAGCCCGGGGTATCGATAAACACCATCTGGGTTTCACCTTTGGTGAGTATCCCTATTATTTTATTGCGGGTAGTTTGCGGCTTTGGTGAAACAATTGCCACCTTTTCACCTACAAACTTGTTCATTAAGCTGGATTTACCAACATTCGGACGACCGACAATTGCCACAAACCCAGAATAGGTTTTTTCCATAAAGTTCTCCGTTTCTAATCTTATTCAAAGTCGAATACATAGCGTACGTCAACTATTTGTTTTCCCATAATCTCGCTGATATACTCATCCTGACTGCAGCAGAAGCCACTTTTTTCGTAAAAACGCCTTGCAGTGAGATTTTCTTTTAACACCCACAAATAACAATTACGGTAACCATCCTGTTTTATGCATGATAAAACAAAATCAAATAATCTTCTACCGTAGCCTTTGCCATAGTAGTCGGGATGCATATAAACTGAGACGATTTCACCCCAATTTGGCATTTTGCTGTCCCTGGCTTTACCGTAAGCGGTACATCCTATAGGCACATCATCCGCACAGATGAGATAAACTGTAAAAATCTCATTTCCAATCCAATCTTCAAATGCCGGCACCCAAAAATTATCCTTTAAGTCATCCAGATATTTTTGGGGGATAATACCCCGATATGCTTTTTTCCAGCTCGCAGCATGTATCTTGCTGATTGCATCGGCATCCCCTACCGTTGCGCGCTTAATTTCGATATTCATTTTTATATCTCCTATCGTTTTGCAAGCCATCTCCAAATTTTTACAGGGCCTGCAAAAATAAACAACAGGGCAAAAACGGCAGACAATACAAATAAACCACCATACAGGGGGCTTGTACACAAAACAAGCAAGATGTGCCAAATGGTGGCAGGCTTAAAGAACAGCAGTAGGCCAATGGCAAATGCAAAAATTGCGCACACCAAAACAGCGCCTGCCGCAATATCTTTTGCAATACGCGCCAAGCTGCTGTAGGCAGGCGAACTGATATCTACAAGTGCTTCCACCGCAGTGTTTACCATTTCCATGGCAATTACCAAAGCAATGGCGCACAGCATTAAAGCAAACTGCGGCTGAGTAAGGTTGAAAAAACTGCTGAATACGGTGATGTAGCATGCCACAACAAGATGAATACGCATATTGCGCTCGTTGTTGATACAGTACACCACACCGCGCGCAGCATTGCGAAAGCTTGTAATTAGGTTGCGAATCTGACTACTCATTGCTTTCTAACACATAGCTGGAGTCGCGCTGCAACCCAAGCTTTGTAAGAACCTCTTCCTCTTTCTCGCGCATTTTCATCGCTTCAATACCGCTCACCTCGTGGTCGTAGCCGAGCAGATGCAGCATAGAATGCACGGTGAGAAACCCTATTTCGCGGCTGAAGGAGTGCCCGTAGATTTCCGCCTGTTCGGTGGCTTTTTCTACCGAGATTGCGATATCACCGAGTACCTTTGCCCCGGTTTCCTGATTGGTGTCATAAACACCGTTTTCGCCCATAGGGAACGAAAGCACGTCGGTTTCTTTATCGATATTCCGGTACTCTGCATTGAGTTCACGAATTTGCTTGTTATTGAGGAAGCTGACGCTTACCTCGGCAACCCCAGTCATGCCCTCCATATCGAGCACTGCATGGCAGCAACGGCGAATGAGCAGCCTTGTACCTGTAGGAATTTTTACATCCTTTTGTCTGTTTGTGATATATACTTTTACACTATCCATGTTTGCTTGTTTCGAACGGCTCTTTTCAAGCCTATCGGAAACGTTTGCCCTCCTCGTAATATTTTTCATAAGCTTTGATAATTTGTTGAACCAAACGATGACGGACAACGTCCTTTTCTGTAAAGCGGACGATTGCAATATCATCTATGTTTTTTAGAATTTTTGCAGCCTCTACCAGCCCTGATTTTTTGGTGTCTGGCAGGTCGATTTGAGTAATGTCACCTGTGATAATCGCTTTGGAATTGAAGCCAAGCCTTGTTAAAAACATTTTCATCTGTTCCGGCGTGGTGTTTTGTGCTTCATCGAGGATGATAAAAGAGTCATCCAAGGTGCGCCCTCGCATGTAAGCGAGAGGGGCAACCTCAATGTTGCCGCGCTCAACGTACTTCTGGTAGTTATCGGCACCTAGCATATCAAACAAAGCGTCATACAGTGGGCGCAGGTAGGGGTCTACTTTGTTCTGCAGATCCCCGGGGAGAAAACCAAGCTTTTCACCGGCCTCCACTGCGGGGCGTGTAAGAATAATTTTGTTAATCTCATTTGCACGAAACGCTTTAACCGCCATTGCCACCGCAAGGTAGGTTTTGCCGGTTCCCGCAGGGCCCACACCCAACGTAATGGTGTTTTTGCGAATTGCTTCAACATAGGTTTTTTGCCCCAGTGTTTTTGCTTTAATGGGTCTTCCCTTTGCTGTAATGCAGACCATATCGTTTGCGAGCTTAGCGGCCTGCTCTTCATTCCCCTCAGAAACTAAATCGATAATGTAGCGTACGTTTTGTTCTGATAAGGCCTCGCCCTTATTGAGCAATTCAAGCAGGCTGCGTATAGCACGTGACGCTGCCGCCACGTTTTCTGCTTCTCCGCTCACCTTTACTTGTGTGCCACGGTTGAGAATGCATACATGGTACTCATTCTCTAATATCTTAATGTTCTCATCAAAACTACCAAACAACTCCAGTGTATGTTCCATTCTATCAACATCAACAAATTGCTCAATCATTCATTCACATTCCTTTTTTCTTGTTTCCAACAAAAATCGTGAAAAATTTTGTATCTTTTGCTACACATACTTTATTATAGCATTTTTATTTCGAAAGTTCTATTGATTTATTAAAATTTCTTTCTCTTTTGCTATATCAATATTGCACAGATATTTTATATTTAATTTATACAAATTATCCAAAAACTCATCATTAACCGTTTTTTCAACAATTTTTGTCTCTTTTAGCTCTTCCTTCTCTTTTTGCAGCAGAATTACCTCCGCCTCGCGTTTCGCCTGCTCTGGTGTAAGGGGATGCTGCTCTATTACATAAAAATCGTAGGTTTCCTCTATCAACGTGATAGGCAGCGGAATACCGAACAGCGTAAGCGGCGAGATTTCGCGCTTTAAGTCGTAAGCAACCTTGAACGGACGGTAGATAAACAAAGGCAAATCTGCACCGAATACACGCAGATAGCGCCGGTGTTTTTGTATTCCGATCATTACCTTTTCGTCTTTAATCAGTGGCTGCTCCACGGTAATTTCATAATCAGTCTGCGCAATCACTTTGGCACGCGCGTGTTTATAAGTAGCCTGCCCCTTTTTATCTTCAATGATGCCGCTGACGATCACCTCGCCCTGCTTTACCGTGTCGCCCACCTTGAGCACGCTCTGCCCCTCGTAAACCTCCATATAGGTGATAAGCCCTGTATGTGCCGCCACCACGTTGCAGGGTACATCATGATCTGGGAACATCTCAGGGGGCATTACCCGCTCACGAACCTCAACAGTTGCAGTGCTTCCATCGATATTAACTGCAATCCATGACAGCCTCTGCAGCCTGCGCAGCGCAGTGCGTTCCATCTCGCGGGCGTTAAGCTTACCTTTGAACGCACCTGCCTTAAGCCCCAGCTCATTAACCGTAGCGAGTATTTGGTCGGTTGGTACCTCGGTGTTGCCAACTACCTCAATGCGCCAGATAAACTGCCCCATAGCGCACAAAAAAAGCATAAAAAACAGGATTCCTACCAGCAGCCCAACCCGTTTGTGGTAGCGCCGCACCCGAAAAGGAGCCCCATGTCGCTCTTTCACGCGCAACCGCACACCTGTTTTTTTGGCATAAGGGCGCAGGCGTTTGTAAGAGCGAACATCCGTGCAGGCTGTCAGCGTAGTGTCTTGCTTTTTTACCTCCCAAATATTAACCCCTTTGCGCACCACCATATTCAGAAAGCGCTCCAGAAATACGCCTGTTGCCGTAAAACGGACATATCCCTTGAGGTAGCGTATTATTTTTATAATAAACATAAGCGGACTCCTTTGCTGCAACTCTGCCTGAAAATGAAATTGATGCCGCTACACCAGAAATTCTATACCAAGAATAAAACCATGTACGATGACGCTTTCGCCCGTCATACATTTTATTTCAAGGTTCCTGCCTGTAAACTGAAGTATCATTTTGTTTAGGCTCAGCTTAATCAGCGTAGAGTCATATTCCAGTACACCGCCGCAACCCTCGATAACCGCTTCGCGGTTGCCGGAGAGCGAAATCTGTGAAAAATCCGAGAAAACACCCTCGGGAATATCAAAGGCGCGCGCAAGTTTCGATGGTTTTACATCAGGCTGCTCCTGCGCTGCCGTTCTGCGTCTGCTTTTTCTCATACTTTGTTCCTCCGTTATGCAAACTATTTCTCATAATACATATGCGTAGCCCCTGCGCTCATATGCTTTTGTAAGGGGTGAGCGATTATGGAACATTTTATGGGAAGAATAAATGCCAAGCGGTGGAGCGTATTTATACTTACTTTCCTTTGTATTTTACTGGCTTTCCTATTGCTGAGCAGTTCACAAGCGGTGGGTAATGGCGTACGCGAGGGGGTAAAGCTATGTGCAGACGTGGTGATACCCTCTTTGTTCCCGTTTATGGTACTATCCGGTTTTATGGCAACAAGCAAAGTTTCGCTGCTATTGAACAAAATTTTTATGCCTGTGACCAAATACCTGTTCCGTCTGCCCGCAGCAGCTGCATCACCATTGCTGATGGGCTGGATTGGCGGCTACCCTGTAGGAGCCCGCACTTTGGCACTTATGGTAGGACAGCAGCGCATCTCAGAAAAAACAGCAAGCCGAATGCTTTGCTTTTGCGTGAATGCAGGTCCTTCGTTTTTAATCTGTGCGGTGGGCGCGGGCATGTTTGGTTCCACCCAGGTTGGTTTGCTGCTGCTGGGGGCACAGGTTGTGTCTTCAATTGTGATTGGGGTTATTCTCGGCTTATTTTCACAAAAAGAAAGTCCGCTGCAAAACGGCTCGCCCTACGGTTATAGGCCTAACAGCGTTTGTTTTGTACAGTCGGTGAACGATGCATCAGCCGGGATGATGACGATTTGTGCGTTTGTTGTATTGTTTTCGGCAATTACTTCGCTGATACTCTCCACAGGTGTGGTCACATCACTGGCGAGCAGTTTGAAATCGGTGTTCCCCTCTCTAAACAGCGGACTGTTTGAGGCCTGCTTATTTAGCGTATTAGAGGTTGTGGCCGGTTGCAAAAAGCTCGCGGCTTATGGTTTTGGCGGGCTGCTTGCGGCAGCGGCCTTGCTTTCGTTCTCGGGGCTTTCTGTCATTTTTCAAGTGCTTGCAGCGGTGCATGGAAGCGGAATCAATACTAAGCCATTTCTGATTTCGCGTGTGCTCCACGGCGGGCTGACGCTTACCTTCTTTTGCGTGTTGCTTCGTATATTCCCGCAGGCGATTACGGTATTTGAAAACCTTTCTCAACCCGTTGCAGCAACAGAAGGCTCGGCGGGCGGTTCCATTTGTTTGCTCGCCATGTGCGCAGTATTTCTGCTTACAACAGGGGGTAGAAACCAAGTAAATGAGCCGCGAATAAAATCTTAACGGATTTAGTAATTGCCCTGTCCGTTCTTTACTGATATAATTAAAAGGTAAATAAAAGAAGAAAGGAGTTCATTCATGCTACAATTTATGATCATTGGGGCAGTTATACTTTTACTCGCCGTTGCATCCAGTAAAGTCTTCTACCGGTTTGGCGTACCCTCACTGCTGCTGTTTTTAGTGTTGGGTATGGTGTTTGGATCGGACGGGATATTTGGAATTGGTTTTGACAATTTTGAAGCCGCCAGTAAAATTTGCTCAATAGGGCTGATTTTTATTATGTTCTTTGGTGGTTTTGGTACCAACTGGAAAATTGCAAAACCTGTTGCGACAAAAGCGGTACTGCTATCTACCCTTGGTGTGGGGCTAACCGCATTGCTGACAGGTTTATTTTGCCAGCTTGTATTGAAAACCTCGTTGCTGGAAGGTTTTTTGATTGGTTCGGTGCTTGCTTCTACCGACGCCGCATCGGTTTTCTCGATTCTGCGTTCTCGCAATCTCAACCTTAAAGACGGCCTAGCCTCTCTTTTAGAGATTGAAAGCGGAAGCAACGACCCGTTCTCGTATATGCTCACCGTCATCGTTATTTCGATTATGACGGGCAATAACCAACAGCCCGTTTTGCTTTTGCTTGGCAAGCAGGTAATCTTCGCAATCGTCATTGGTGTAATACTTGCTTTGCTTGCCGCCAGTGTGCTTCGCTTTATCAACTTAGAAATCGAGGGGCTGTATCCGATTTTAGTGACAGCTGTAGTGGTGCTGGGGTATGCTCTTTCGGAATGGGTGGGAGGCAACGGCTATCTGTGCGTTTACATTATCGGTATCATTCTAGGCAACAGTAAGATTCTGCATAAACGTAGCCTCGTGCACTTTTTTGATGGAGTATCGTGGCTGATGCAAATTTTATTGTTCTTTACGCTGGGCCTACTGTCGTTCCCGTCGCAGCTTCACAACGTATTGGTGCCCGGCGTGCTCATTTCGGTCTTCCTAATCGTAGCAGCACGCCCCATAGCAACCTTCGCTATCCTCACACCGTTTAAAGTACCGTTCAAATCACAGCTTTTGGTTTCATGGGTTGGTTTGCGCGGTGCGGCATCGATTGTATTTGCTATTTTCGCAGTTAACTCCGGTGCACTGGTAAACAACGATATCTTTCACATTGTATTTTTGGTGGCATTGCTATCAGTAGGCTTGCAAGGCTCGCTGATTCCGCTGATTGCCAAAAAACTTGATCTTGTAGAGCCCGATATATCGGTGTTCAAGACCTTTAACGATTATCAGGATGAGTCGCTTACCAAGCTGGTAGAGGTTGAAATTGCACCGAATAGCCCATGGGCAGGCAAAAACGTGATGGATGCAAATATCCCAGAGGAAATACTTGTTGTAATGGTGAAACGTGGAAATAAAATGCTGGTACCGAAAGGTTCGACCATGATCAAGGTCGGCGATGTTATGGTGCTTTCGGGCAACAGCTTTGATAATATTCCAATGTAGCAAAAAACACGGTGATCTGAGATCACCGTGTTTTTTATACCAATGTGAACAATCTGCTGAACAGAAAGGTACATGCCGTATCTATGAGGGATACGATGAGCACTAAAAACAATAGAAACAAAAATTTGATACAGTAATTTTGCAGGTTAATAAGCCTGCTGCCGCCTTCTTGCTTTGCCGCCCTGTAATAAGCGGTGGACATCGTAAACGCCTCACCGCAGCCGTAAATTAGAATGAGCGTTGAGAGCAGCATGTTGGGCAGCAGCACCAATGCCACATACCCCACACCGGTAAAGCCATTTTGCGCATACAGGTACCCTGCCTGATAGCCAAAGCCCAGCCCGCGAAAAAACGGCAGCAGTACAATAACAGGCTGCGCCACAGCGCAAAAGCCGCAGACAAATAAAACACCCAGCATTAGTGCGGTTGAAGTAAATGATGTGGTAAACGTCGTAAGCATATCCTGCTCGCCGCGCCGCTTAGCAAACTGCCCCACCAGTACCGAAAGGTTTTTGAGTGTTTCGGGGCTCACACTTTTGAGAAACAACGCCCCTGCCAGCACTCCTGCCAAAAAAAGCGCCGCATAAAAAAAGACTTGCCGATAGGCATGGAAATAGCGCAGCAGAAGCCTGCGCGTTGGAGAAAAACTACGGATTGTCCTCATTGTTATCATTCCTTTGCAGTTTGCTATACCAATAGATATGATAGCGCTGCAAAAAATATTCGTTCAAGCCGATTGTGTTTACTTCGCATCCGCGATATACTAAAAACATAGTATGGAAGGTGGAATGACAATGAAACGATACAAAAACAAAAATAAAAAAGGGCTTGCAAAATGGCTTATGATTTTAAGTATAGTATCAACTTTGGTGACGATTGTTACCATCCTGATTTCGCGGATACTGGAGCAGAGGATGATGCTAAAGATTACACAGTGTATGGATTCACTGCAAAAGGCATTGCCCACAATTGAGAAAGCTTCGCAAATCTACATAAATGCAAACACCGCCGATGAAATTGTTGCTGTGCAAAAAAACTCATAGCAGTAAAAACCCTCGTACCATCTGCCGATAGTACGAGGGTTTTTGTTGTTTTATTCTGCATCCGCCATAGCAGCTTTGATCATGATTGCGCATTCAAGGCGCTTTTTCTCGGTATCGCAGGAGAGTTTATGGGGCTTTAAGATATCTCCCTCGTACTGTACGCTGTTGGCGCTGCAGCCGCCGCTGCAATAGAACTTCGCCCAGCAGTCTCTGCAATCTTCTTTTGCATAAACATTCGTCTTGGCAAACTGATCTTTCATCTTGAGGTCGAGGGTATCATCCAACAGGCTACCCATCTTCCACTCCTCCTGCCCTACAAACTGGTGACAGGGGTAAATGTCGCCGTCGGGTGTTACCGCCACATACTCGTTGCCGCAGCCACAGCCGCGCAGCCGTTTGATGGCACAGGGACCCTGATCAAGGTCAAGCATGAAATGGAAAAAGTTAAAGCCTTCCCCCTGCTTTTTGCGCTCAACAATCAGCTTAGCAAGGCGCTCGTATTCCTCATAGATTGCAGGGATATCGGCAGGTGTCAAGGCATAGGGCTTGTCAGCTGACGATACAACCGGCTCAATGGAAATCTGCTCAAAACCCTCATCTGCAAAGTGCAGCACGTCGTTGCCGAAATCAAGGTTGTGTTTTGTAAAGGTACCACGTACATAGTATTGATCCTGCCCGCGCTTTTCTACAAGATTTTTGAATTTGGGCATAATAATATCGTAGCAGCCCTCACCGTTCACGCGCGAGCGGATGCGATCGTTAACCTCTTTTCTGCCATCGATAGACAGAACGACGTTGGACATTTCTTTGTTGATAAAGTCTATTTTCGCATCATCAAGCAGCATACCGTTGGTGGTGATGGTAAAGCGGAAGTTTTTGCCGTACTCCTTTTCCTTAGAGCGAGCATAGAGCACGGTTTCCTTCACCATTTCAAAGTTCATAAGGGGCTCACCACCGAAGAAATCCATCTCAAGGTTTTTACGCCCATAGGACTGATCAATGAGAAAATCGATCGCCTTTTTACCGATCTCAATGGGCATTAGCTTTCTGCCGCCGTTACCGTATTCACCGGTGCCCGCAAAGCAATACTGGCAGCGCAGGTTGCAGTCGTGCGCAACGTTCAGGCACATTGCCTTGATCGGTGCAGATACCATCATACTGGCAAACGGCTCGTAACTGTCTTTAGAAAAAAGCTGCTCTGCCTCAGTAAGCTCGTAAATCTCGGCATAAGCATCTGCAATATCCTGGGCGCTGTACTCACCTGCGAAATGCTCGGAAATTGCGGTGGGGCACTCCTTTGCGACCGGCTCAGCAACGAAATCAAGCATATCGTAAAGCAGCTTGTCTACCACGTGCACCGCACCGCTGTTTACATCCAGTACAATATGATAGCCATTCTGATAAAACTTATGTATCATAATAGGATTCTCCATCTTTTTATTTTTAGGCGAAAATTAGGGGACAGCTCATGCGCTGTCCCCTAATTGAAAGTTCTTTCGCAACTGTCAAAGCCAAATCTACGAGAATTATCTGTTTTTGTTCTCGCATTTCTGGTTTGCAACGGTGCAAGAGGTTTTGCAAGCAGACTGGCAGGAAGCCTGGCATTCGCCGCAGCCGCCTTTCACTGCGGACTCTTTCAGGTTTGCTTTATTCAATGTTTTAACGTGTTTCATTGTAACATCCTCCTAATCAAAATATATGTTGTTATTATAGCATAAGAAACTACATTATTCAATTATTTCCTGCGTTTTTTCGTATTTACACCCATCACTCCGCCGATTGCCGAAAAAGCCAGTGCTATCGCAAGCTTTGCCGCCGCCATAATGCCAAAGCCGTTATCACTGATACCCTGCCCAAACAACAGCAGCATTAAAAAAAGCAATACGCCGCAGCACAACCCAACAGCAAGCCCTTTTTCGCGCACCAGTTTCGCTGCAAAGTTGCCGCCCATAAGCGAGCCCACAGCGAGTGCCAAAAGTACCATTGGGGTAATTAACATTTGGGGTATATTCTGCAGCGACAGCAGAAGTGACAGCACCATCAAAATAATGGTGATCACCACAGCTCCCACTAAGGTTCCGGTTAAGATTGGTTTCAAATACTTCATTGTTCCATACTTCTCTACTTTGGATTTGCCCTGTTTCATACAAATCACCCCTAAATTTCCTTTGGTAAAGCAGCCCTCTACACAAAGGATATTCAGGAGTGACTTTGATTATTCCGATTGAGTTTTTAAGGGATTATTTGGTTTCCTCTGTTTTGGCATTTTTAGCATTTTTCGTAGGCGCTACCGCTTTTTCAGCAGCTACCCTCTCAGCTGCGGTATTGTTCTGCTGAACTGCACTGCGCAGGAAGCGGATTTTGCTTCGATCAGAACCGGTTTCAAGGACGAGTGTATCATCTTTCAAGCTGACAACACGTCCAACAATACCACCAATGGTGATGACCTCATCGCCAATCTCAAGGTTGCTTCTCATCTTGGCAGTTTCTTTGTCTCTCTTTTTCTGAGGACGGATAAGAATGAAGTAGAACACCACAAAAATTAGAACCATTGGGAGCAAGGATACCAGCATAGAGCCGGTGCCTGCAGTTCCAGCTGCAGCAGTGTCTAAAAGGTTTGCAGTTGACATTTAGGGATACCTCCATCGATTTTCGTTTTCTCGCGGACAGGAGGCGGACACCTTCTGCCTTGTGCATAGTATAGAATATTATAACGTGAATTCCCAAAAGTTGCAAGAGAAATGGGCAAGATTTTATAAATACGTATTAACATAGAATATTCCCATTGTATGCAGCTAAATTCTTTTGCCTAAAACGGGAACCATCTCGGCACGGAACTGCTCGAAGGTGCCGTTATCGAGTGCATCACGAATTTTCTCCATCAGCGTGTTGTAGAAGTAGAGGTTGTGCTGCACTGCAAGGCGCATAGCGAGCATTTCGTTTGCTTTAAACAGGTGCCGCAGATAAGCGCGTGAGTGGTTGCGGCAGCAGGGGCAATCGCACTGGTCATCGAGCGGCAAATCATCGCGCGCATACTTCTCATTGATCAGATTGCGGATCCCGCTCCAGGTAAACAGATGCCCGTGCCGCGCGTTGCGGCTGGGCATGACGCAGTCGAACAAATCCACCCCGCGGTGAACTGCTTCAATGATGTTTACGGGGGTTCCCACGCCCATTAGGTAGCGGATTTTATCACGCGGCATGTACGGCTCGATCGCTTCAATGACACCATACATTTCTTCAGCGGTATCCCCCACTGCCAAGCCGCCAATGGCATAACCGTCGAGGTCGAGCTCGGCGATTTCTTTCATATGTTGGATGCGCAGATCGTGGAAGGTACTGCCCTGGTTAATACCGAACAGCAGCTGATTTTTGTTGATAGTGTTCTCGAGCGAATTAAGCCGCTGCATCTCGCGTTTGCAGCGCACCAGCCAACGTGTGGTGCGGGCAATGGAATTGACGGTGTATTCGCGTGTTGCCGGGTTCTCAATGCATTCGTCAAATGCCATGGCAATGGTGGAAGCAAGATGCGACTGGATTTGCATGCTCTGCTCGGGGCCCATAAAGATTTTTTTGCCGTCGATATGGGAGGAAAAGTAAACGCCTTCCTCTTTTATGGTGCGCAGCTTTGCCAGCGAAAAAACCTGAAAGCCGCCGCTGTCTGTGAGAATAGGGCCATGCCAGCCCATAAATTTATGCAGGCCGCCCAACTCATAGATCAACTCATCGCCGGGGCGCAGGTGCAAGTGATAGGTGTTGCAGAGCTCCACCTGGCATTTGAGATCGACCAGATCGTAGGACGAGATGCCGCCCTTAATCGCCGCAGCGGTGCCCACATTCATAAACGCGGGGGTTTGCACGGTACCGTGTACGGTTTTAAACTCGCCGCGGCGTGCGGTGCCTTCATTTTTCAGTAATGTATATGCCATAGTTACCTCTCAGTTTTGTATTATGACAGTGTTCTCCTGTCAGTTTTATTGAGTATCAGCAGCAGGAGCTTTTACAAAGGAGACAATGGGTTCAATGGTTGTTTGATCGGTGAAATCAACTACGCGGCCATAGGCCTCCAACATCATATTTTGCTCTTCGGTAAGTTCCTCTTGGGGTCTTTTTCTCATCATATTTATCAGCATTTTCATCATGGTTTTATGAATAAAACCCAGCTTTTTGTAATCGATTCCGCCGCGCAGATGGAAAATTCGAATTTGACTACGCATTTCCTCAGTAAAGTTTCTCTCAAGAATCGTCCCAAACTGCTCTTTCTGATTAGGGTCGGCAAGCCCAACTGTAAATACAGCAATGGTCTTACCCTTGAGTTTTTCAAAATGATTGGTGATCAGTGAAATTCCGCTGATGCCGCTTGCATACAGCCCGCCACCAAACAAAATTGTATCATACTGTTCTAAGCGATCCGCCTTTATCTGTGAGGCTTTGAACAGTTCACAATCCAGCCTTTCGGCAAGCCACTGGGCGTATTTCTTTGTGCTCCCGTATTTGGATTGATAGACCACCACTGCATTTTTCATACTAACACCCCTACTTCAGTCCGTTTTTTGTATCGCCGTCACATTTGGTTAAAAACATACAATCACCAAAGCTGAAAAATCGATATTCATCTTCTACCGCCTTCTTATACGCGTTTAGAATATGGTCATAGCCCGCAAAGGCAGAAACAAGCATAATCAATGTGCTTTCGGGTAAATGAAAATTGGTAATTAGACAGTCGAGCACTTTAAAATCATAGCCCGGATAGATAAAAATGTCGGTGTAACCGTCATCCGCCTGCAAAGCCCCACCGAATTTTGTTGCAACCGATTCCACCGTGCGGCAAGCGGTGGTACCAACGCCGATAACCCGATGCCCGCTCGCTTTGGTACGATTGATCAGGTCGACGGTCTCCTGCGGTATATGGTAATGCTCCGAGTGCATATGGTGGTCATTCACATCATCCACCTTAACAGGGCGGAAGGTGCCAAGCCCTACATGCAATGTGACATAGCCGATGTTGATTCCTTTTTCGCGCAGCTCTTGCATCATCTCTTTGGTGAAATGCAGCCCTGCTGTAGGCGCTGCCGCCGAACCAAGCTCTTTGGAATAAACGGTCTGGTAGCGCTCATTATCCTCCAGGCGTTTGGTGATATAAGGAGGAAGCGGCATTTGGCCGACTTTTTCCAGGACAGTATAGAAGTTCTCGCCCTCGTCATAGGTAAATTTAACCAATCGGTTGCCGCCCTCAATGGTTTCGAGTATCTCACCGGTGAGCAGCCCACCGCCGAACAAAAAGCGTACACCTGTTTTCGCTTTTTTACCGGGGCGCACCAGAATCTCCCACACATCTTTTTGGTGCTGCTCGAGCAGCAAAAATTCGATTGCCGCACCGGTTTCTTCTTTTTCGCCGTAAAGGCGGACGGGCAGCACGCGTGAATCGTTGAGGATGAGTGTATCGCCCGCTTCGAGCATATTGGTAAGGTCGTAGAAATGTTTATGCTCCAGTTCGCCTGTGTTGCCGTTCATACACAGCATTCGGGAATGATTGCGCGGCTCAATAGGTGTTTGCGCAATTAAATCATCGGGCAGGTCGAACCAAAAATCAGATGTTTTCATATTATTTAGTATTCTCCATTCAAAAGGTCGCCACTTATTTTTATCTTGTCTGACAAATTCAATTGACATAGATTAGCTAAAATGCTAATATAGTTCTTAATAGAATAATATCTGGATAGAGGTGCGGTGTTTCATGAGTAGCCGATGAGATGATTTCCGATTAAATCGTTTGCATCATCGGCGAAAGGGGTTACCGCCGAAGGAAGTTTAGTACGGAATAAGCTTACCTGGTTACTTTGCTGAATAGGCCTGTAACTGTCATCATTGCAAGGTGATGAAGAGCTATCGACTCGTGCTGCCGCAACTTCTGCGGATAAAAAGTCAATAGTTCTATTATATTGCAACGATGACCGGTTTTCAACCGGTTTTTTGTTTTATATACAGGTATTTATTCTTTTAGATGGCAAACCCACTGTAAAGGCGGTTCCGCCCGCCACTATTTTAATGTAAAGGAATGTTCGTTATGAAAGAGTTTCATGTTGGTGTTGTAGGGGCTACCGGTATGGTTGGACAGCGGTTTATCAGTCTGCTTGAGAAGCACCCCTGGTTTAAG